>CAXUEY010000169.1:0-12485 GCA_964250225.1 uncultured Ktedonobacteraceae bacterium
CTGTGAAAAGTATCTGCACAAGGGCTCCAAAGTCTATATCGAGGGGCGTATCCAACAGCGTAAGTATACTGACAAAGAAGGTATACAACGCAATGTGATGGATATTATCGCCAGCGATATGGAGATGCTTGATACAAAAGCGTCTTCGGGCGGCACGGGGAGCTATGCTCAAAGTGGTGCTCAGCAGACGAGTAGTTCATCAGGTGACGATTTTGATCCATTCCTTGATGAGAACGAGCTGCCCTAACCCCCTTGCAAATGCAGGGGAATAAGGAGAGAAAGTTCGTGCAAAGACGATCCGATGGAGGCCCGCGCCGAGACCGTGACCGCGACCGCGACCGTGGTGGGCGCGGAGATCGCGGCGGGCGCCGCAAAATTTGTCAGTTCTGCCACGACCACGTTCGTGAGATCGATTATAAGGATGCCAACCGCTTTATGAAGCGCTACATCTCTGATCGTGGCAAGATCGAACCACGCCGGAAAACGGGTACCTGTGCCAAGCACCAGCGTCGCTTGAGCGTCGCGCTGAAACAGGCCCGGCATATGGCGATGCTACCCTACACTGCAGAGCACATGCGCGGCATGTAGAGGAAAACGCGATGCATCACACAGCAAAGGTAAGAGAATGGTTGAGGGAGACAGAGACCGTCTCTCTTATCTTTGCTGTGTTTGTGTAAGAAATAACGCCAACCATGACCTTGAGCAGAAGGGGAGTTTCATGAGAACTTCGACAGAGCGTTCCGTGCGCAAGTCCGCCAGCCAGCGCGGTAAAACGGCACAGAACGGTAAACGCTACAATAAGCAAACCGCGCACGTGTCCGCGCGCCGCGACGGGAAACCACTTATTTTTGGGTGGGGCAAACATCTTTCCCATACCGAGAAAGTTCGCATTCAACGCCGCGCCACATGGGGCGCCACAGCTCTGATTGTCCTTGTTCTCGTCGCGGTGCTCGTTAGCACCTGGATTAATCTCAATATTATTGTTCCCGGCCTGCCCATCGCCTCTGTCAATGGCCACTCCATCCCTCAATCGGAGTACCGCGCGATGGTCGCGGTGAAAACACAACTTGAATTGAACAAGTTGTATGGCGCCAGCGGCCTGACTGCTCAGGTGACGGATCTGGAGAAACAGAGCGCGCAGCAGAATACGCTGATTGCCCAGACCCAGACGCAGATTACTAATCTGAATACTCAAATTAAAAAGTTGCCCGCCGGCCCCAGCACACAGCGCACGGATCTCAACAATCAATTGACTGCGGCCAACAAAAAAATGTCCGACGCGCAGGCGAAAAGTCAGACGCTGCAAGGCCAGATCAGCACGCTGAATTCAACGACTATCGCCAATGAAAAGCAGGGTTTCACGCAACAGCAGATCGGCAACGATAGCGCTCAATGGTTGGTGGACGACGAGCTGATCCGCGAATGGCTGACCACGCAGCCCGCATCTCTCCAGGCGAAAATCAACCCTTCGTCCGGCCAGGTGAACCGTGATCTCAGCAGCCTGAAGAAAAACATGCCAACCGGCAACGGTTATAACACGTTCCTGGGTCAGATGGGCATTGGTGACAGTGATATCCGCTCGATGCTGACGATCCTTGATCGGCGTACCAATATGCAGAACTACCTCGCGCCCCTGATTAAATCACCCACTTATCAGGTGCAGGCGCGCCAGATTGTCGTTCCCACCCAGGATGGCGCGAATCAGATCCTGCGCGATCTCCAGAAAGGTCAGGACTTTGGGAAACTAGCGCAAACTCTGTCGAAAGATTCTGTGACAAACAAAAAGGGCGGCGATCTGGGCTGGCTGGCTCGCTACCAGTACATCTCCTCAGAGAGCGGTGTTACTGGCCCCTCGACGATTGAGAACTGGATGTTCGACCCGGCTCGCAAGGTGCATGAGGTCAGCCCGGTGCTCTCCGGCAATAGCGCATTCTATGTAGTGCAGATCGAGAATATTGATCATGCTCGCAAACTTGACGCGACTATCGTCAAACAACTGCAAGCAAACGCGCTAGTCAACTGGCTGCAGGATCGCGGTGGCAGTGGCATCCCGTTGCCCGGCCAGAATATCACAGCGCCCGATCAAAATAAACTGTTCGATGCGAACAATCTGCCGCCCAATAACATCTTGCCGCAGACTGCCCCGGCTGCGCAGCAGCCCGCCGGTGGCCTGCCCGGACAGCCTTGATTGTTCTTAACACAACCAGTCGAACAGGAGCGTGGGAAACACGCTCCTGTTCGCATTTTTCGTAGCTCATCTGTAGCTGGCATGCTCGTTTGCACGCTAACTATTGCTCAGGGCTTGCGCCCTTTCTATAGGAAGATGCACTTGAGATTTTTCCAGCATGCATGAGTGGAACGCGCAAGCAGTCTCTCTGAAATGTGTCCTGGAGAGGATGTGAAACGTATCATATGTATTATTTGAACCAGTATTTTTCCTGTTCATGGACATAACACCCATACGAGATCAAACATGACAACCAGCATCTTTGAGCATTCTCAACTGCATACGCCATCTCTCTCAGAACTGTTACACACAGCTTCTCTCTATCTGCATATTCCCTTTTGCCACACACGCTGCCACTATTGCGACTTTAATACCTACGCGGGCCTGCTTCCCCTGCGCGAACCCTATGTGCGCGCGTTGCTGACCGAGGTCGAGCTGGCCGGAACACTGGCACGGCTACCTGATGGCAATTCGCGACGCACGCGCACGATCTTTTTTGGCGGAGGCACGCCTAGTTTGCTGACCGTCGAGCAGGTCAGTCGCCTGCTCCAGGCCTGCCGCCGCGCCTTCGCAGTCGATGAGGACGCGGAAATTTCGCTGGAGGCCAATCCGGGCACGCTCAGTGCAGGCCAGTTACAGGGTCTGCGCGCTGCTGGCATTAATCGGCTTAGCTTCGGAGCACAGAGTTTTGATGCTGAATTACTCAAAACATTGGGCAGGATTCACACGCCGGAAGAGATCACTCAGGCGGTCCATGCCGCTCGTCAGGCTGGTTTTGACTCGCTCAACCTGGACTTTATGTTTGGCTTGCCCGACCAGAGCATGCGCCAGTGGCAGGAAACGCTGGAGCAAGCGTTAGCGTTGCGTCCAGAACACCTCTCGCTCTATTCGCTGATTATCGAAGAGGACACGCTTTTCCACACCTGGGCCGCCGAGGGACGCATCACGCCGGGCGACGAAGATCTCTGCGCGGATATGTACGAGTACGCCGACGCGCGTTTGCGCGCTGCTGGCTATGAGAATTACGAGATCTCCAACTGGTCCCTGCCGGGCCACCAGTGCCAGCATAACCTGACCTACTGGCACAACCTGCCCTATATTGGTATGGGAGCGGGCGCGCACTCGTTTTTCGCGGGCAAACGCTTTTCCGACATCCGCGACCCACAGGCGTATATACGTCAGCTCAAAAAGCGCCAGTGGCCGTTGGCCGAAAGCGAGGAGATTTCGCGCCTGGAAGAAATGACTGAGACGGCTTTTCTGGGCCTGCGCACTGCCCGTGGCCTGTATTTACAGACCTTTGAGGAGCGCTTTGGCGAAACATTTGAGGCGTTTGTGGGCGAACGGCTGCGCCCGGTGGAAGAGGCTGGCCTGCTGACACGCGAACACGGCTGGCTGCGTCTCAGCGAACATGGGCGTTTATTGGGCAATGAGGTATTTTTTCGACTGCTGCCAGATTAGTACAAAGGATTGAAGCTGTGGAGACACTTTCTGCTGCGTCCATCGGTGAGCGCTTAACACGGGCGCAATTTGCCCCGTTTCACCAGGCGGGGATCGAATTTTTGCATGCTCAGTTACTGGCCAATCGCGGCCTCACGACCCCTGAGGCTATGCGCGGTTTCCTGGATGCCCGCCTGGACGCTCTGCTCGATCCCTTGCTGCTGATCGATATGGCGCCAGCTCTGGCTCGCGTGCGCCAGGCGTTGAGCGCGGGTGAGCATATCACTATTTATGGCGATTTTGACGCCGACGGCGTGACCTCGGCTGCCTTGTTAACGCGCGCGCTTCTCCACCTGGGCCAGCCTGAAGCACAGCTCTCAGCCTATCTGCCCAGTCGCCTGCTCGGTGAACGTGGACTCAATACAGTTGCCCTCGATCTGCTCAAACAGCGCGGCACCTCGTTGCTGATTACGACCGATTGTGGCAGTTCTGACGTCGAGGAAGTGGCCTATGCACGGAGACTGGGCATGGATGTGATCATCACCGATCATCATCATCCACCGGCGCAGTTGCCGCAGGCCACAGCCATGCTCAACCCCTGGCGCGCGGACTGCACTTATAGCGAGCGCTATCTATGTGGCGTGGGCATTGCCTTTAAACTGGCGCAGGCACTCTATCAGGCGGCTGGCTGTCCGCAGGCTGTGTGGGAACTGCTCGACCTGGTGGCGCTGGGCACGGTGGGCGATGTGGCGATTCTGCTGGGCGAGAATCACACACTGGTGCGCCACGGCCTGCAACGTCTCAATATGACCCACAACGCTGGTCTGCAGGCCCTGATAGAGGTTTCCCGGCTTACCTCTGGCAGGATACGCGAGCGTGATATCTCGTTTGTGCTTGCCCCCAGGCTCAACGCCGCCGGACGTATGAAACACGCCGACCTGGCCCTGCGCCTGCTGACAACCAGCGACACCAATGAAGCCCGCGCCCTGGCCCTGGAACTGGAAGAGCTGAACCATCTGCGCCAGGAACAGACCGAGAAGTTGATGAAGCTGGCTCGCGCACAGGCGCAGCTCCAGGCCGATAAAGCGGTGATCCTGGTCTACGGCGCGAAAGATGAGTGGCCGGAGGGCATTATCGGTCTGGCAGCGGGCAAGTTGGCTGAGGAGATGCACCGCCCGGCCTTTGTGCTCAGCCAGGATAGCGAGGTCAGTCGCGGCTCCGCGCGCAGCCAGGAGCATTTCAACCTGATCCTGGCCCTGCAAGCCGCGCGCCCCGATCTCTTTGAACGCTACGGCGGCCATGCCCAGGCGGCTGGCTTTACCATCGCCAACGCTCATATCGACGAACTGCACACGCACCTTCTACGCTGCTATGAACAGGCGTATAGCGCGCGCGAACCACTGGCACAGCCCGACGCGGTTGCGAGGGAGGATGGAGTAAGTGCGGAACTGGAGCCGGTGGCGCCTCTCATACCAGCTAACCGCCAGATCGATCTGATTTTCACCCGACCAGAGCTGCAACTGACCCTGAACACGGTGGAGAAAATCAATCAGCTCGCGCCCTTTGGGGCCGGCAATCCTGAACCGGTCTTTCGCATCGATAATTTGCAACTGATGAGGCGCTGGACCACTGGCGTCGATGGGCGCCACCTGCGCGTGCGCCTACGTGGCAAACAGGCAACCTTCGAGGGTATCTTGTTGCGCGGTGGGGTACGTATGGCCACTCTACCAGAGAAGAGCCAGGTCCAGGTCATCTTCTGCCTGGAACAGGCCTGGAACCCCCAGAATCGCTCGGCCCTGCCAGAAGTGCGCCTCAGAATTTTGGATATTCTCCCCGTTGAGCCAGAGGTATCCTGCTCAAAAGGCAGTGCACGCTTCTCTCAAGAATGAAGCGCGCACTGCCTTGCTTGTCTGGCTCAGGGTGGGGAGAACCAGCCAACGTGCTCAGGCCACTGTGGCCATCTCCGCTTTCATGACTGTGGCTAGCGTAGTATACGCCTCGCCCCAGCTTGCCGCAACCTCTGGCGTCCAGGATGGGCCGAGAAACTCGCTCAGCGTTGTGATCAGCGATTGGCCGACGGCGTCAAAATGCTCCGGTTGGACGCCATAGTCTTTGTGGCGCTTCCCTAAAGCTTTGACTGCTGGCACAATATCCTTTCCCTCAGCCAGACCATTGACCACCACAGCCAACGTCGCCATCAGCGAACTCTCCTGGCGCGCCATATCTGTGCCCGCGAAGAGGGGTGCAGTCTCAGGAAACTCTCTAAATAAACGTTGATAAAAGGTTCTGGCAAGCGCCTCTTTCTGGGGGACAACCTGGTCGAAACTCTGCTTAAGAATCTGTACATCCATTGTACTGCTGTGACCTCCTGGTTTCATTTTTAAGCGAAAATACCGTCGTACTCAGACCGCGCCTTAGAGGTGGTAAGCATACAAAAAGAATCTTTTAAGCACGACAGAAGCCTTCGTGCTCTTTTTGCTCTGCTCATAGATACTGTAACACAAGAAACCCTCAAAAAGCAAGCATGCAGTACTAGAAAATGGGATAGAGCGTACCTGCACATGTTTTGTACACTCTATCCCGCCATGAGAAATGATCGGTGCCAGGGCTGGCCTAGTCTGCCGCGATAATCTCCTCTTTCATAAGGGTAGAGAGGGTGACATACGCTTCTCGCCAGTTTGCGGCCACCTCAGGCGTCCAGGCGGTGCCTAGAAATTGCTGCAACGTTGCGAGCAGCGCCTGGCCCACGGCGTTAAAATGCTCCGGCTGGACACCATAGCCTTTGTGTCGCTTGCCCAGGGCCTGCACCGCTGGCACAACATTTTCACCGCGAGACAGGCCGTTGACCACCACCGCCAGAGTCGCCATCAGCGAACTCTCCTGGCGCGCCATATCTGTACCCGCGAAGAGCGGCGCAGTTTCAGGAAACTCTCTAAATAATCGCTGATAAAAGGTTCTGGCAAACGCCTCTTTCTGGGGGGCGACCAATTCAAAACTCTGTTTGAGAACCTGCACATCCATTGGTATAATTGCACTCCTTGTTTCAATTTTCTCATCTGGAAATGAGACCTGATGCTGGGAAAAAGCATTGGAAATGCTTTACCGTGAATTAAAACTATCTTTTGTAAAGCATCCCTGGAAACTTTTACCTGTTTTGTGCCATCTTTGGCTACTGTATCATAGGAAAAGGCCTGCAAGCAAGCGGTGATAGGCAAAAGTCCTGGTAGAGAAGAGTGAATATCCGCACGTCTCGATTTATGTACACTCTCCACACAATTTCTCCAGCCCAAAAACTCACCCCATCGGCGTTTTTGGGCCTCGGATACGCTCAAAAAGCGCGTTCAGTCCTCTACAAGGGCGACCTTTCTCGCTCTTCCAACTACAATTGTTGCGCTTTCGCCGTGAGAATATATGGTTACTTTGCACATAGAGGAAGCAGATTGCCTGGACACATCTGCTATACTTGACCTTGCGAACGATTGTTGTAGAACGAAAGGATACTCGGCGTTTATGCACCAGAAAAAATCCACTTCATTGATAGATAAAACCAGATCTTATAACGATACACCCTCTCCCCTGGCAATGACGCCGGAAGCATTCCACAAAACTAGCCTGCAAACAGCAGAGCTGGCTGCGGCATATTACGCGGAACGTCCGACAAAGCCCGTCTACACAGCGCCAACGCGTGAAGTGCTGGAGCGGCTGCGCACCAGTACCCTACCTGAACAGGGCATGCCTGCTGAGGAGATCCTGAACTATTTTGCGCGGGAGATTATGCCTTATGATATGGGCAATCAGCAGCCGACCTTCTCGCCCTGGGTCAATCCGGCGGCGGCTCCTATCAGCGTTTTCGTGGACCACCTCGCCAGCGTGATGAATCCGACCTCGGCCAAAGGGTTGCACGCGGCCACCGAAATTGAGAGGTTGGTGATCCGCTGGCTAGAGGATCTGATCGGCTTCCCCACCGTGGGTAGCGGTGGCATCTTCGTCAACGGCGGCTCACTGGCGAACTTTCATGGCCTCTCTGCCGCGCTCTACTGGGCCTCGAAGAAGTATGGCTGGGACTTACAGGAGAACGGGGTGCAGGGCGACCATCCCCAGTTTGTGATCTATGGCTCACGCGAGGTGCATAGCTGTGTCGAGAAATCTGTGCGCTCGCTCGGCCTCGGCCTCAAGTCCTATCACCGCATCGGTGTGGACCACGAGCGGCGTATCGATCTTCATGAATTGCGCGAGACTATCGCCCGTGATCGCGCGGCTGGCCTCTTGACTTTCTCCATCGTCGGCAGCGGCGGCACCGTCAATACCGGCGTGGTCGATCCACTGAGTTCCCTGGCCGATCTCTGCGCCGAAGAAGACCTCTGGCTGCATGTCGATGGCGCCTATGGCTGGCCCGGCTTCCTGGACGAGCGTATTGCGCATCTCTACGGGGACGGCCTGGCGCGCGCCCACTCTATCGCGCTGGATGGTCATAAATGGCTGGCCGCGACCAACACCTGTAGCTGTACCCTGGTACGCGACAAAGATATGCTGGCCGGCGCCTTTGGCTTCGAGGCTTCGTACCTGCGCCTGATCGAGGATGAAGGCTTTGGCATGGGCGAACGCTTCGACATGGTCGGCATGTATCAGACGCGCCACTTCCTGGCAGCCAAACTCTTCGGCGTGCTGCTCCAACTGGGACGCGAGGGTCTGCGTACACACATTCAACGTCATACCAACCTGGCCCGCTATATGATGCAGCAGATCGGCAGCACCCCGGACCTGGAACTGCTGGCCGAGACCGACCTGACCGCCGTCTGCTTCCGTTATGCGCCCGCTATCCTGCACGGCGACGAGAAACGTCTCAACCAGTTCAACAAAGAGATTGTGCGCCGCCTGATGCTCGGTGGCGAGAAGGCGTTTGTCAGCGGTACCGACCTGGATGGCCACTTCGCCATTCGCTCCTGCGCCCTGCACTACAATCTGAACGAGAATGATGTGGAGACCATCCTTGAGGTGGTGCAGCGCGTCGGCAAACAAATCCACCAGGAGTATGCTTGCGGGCCTGCGGCTGATTGAGAGTTGCAAAGCTCGCATACACATGTGATATGCTGGACTGAGGTCGGCGTGCGCTCTGTGGGCGAGCTATTTTCTTCTCTCCACGCGTATGGGCTACAATGAAAAGAAAAGCACGTGAGATATTGAGTGCTGAGAGGGAAGAGTTCTATGACACAGAACGCCGAAACCGCGAAACAGATCGTCGGGGCCGCTGCCGCCAAACTGGTTGAGCCGGGCATGCTGCTTGGCCTCGGTAGTGGCACCACCGCAGCTTTTCTGGTACGCGCGCTGGCGGAACGATTGCGCGCCGGCTTAAGCATCAAGGGCGCGGTCCCCACTTCTCAGGAGACGGCGCAATTGGCCGCCAGCCTGGGCATTCCCCTGGTCACGCTGGATAGTTGCCCCACGCTCGACCTGGCCATCGACGGCGCCGACGAGATCGACCCGCAGCTCAATCTGATTAAGGGCGGCGGCGGCGCGCTCTTACGCGAAAAAGTTGTCGCCACTGCCGCCCGTCAGTTTGTGGTCATCGCCGACTCCTCCAAGCTGGTCCCGCGCCTGGGCACCCACTTCGCGCTACCCGTCGAGGTCGTGCCATTCGCGCTGACACCTGTGCAACAGTGTCTGGAGAGCCTGGGCGCACAGGTAGAACTGCGCAAGCGCGTCGGCCAGATTTTTGTGACCGACAATCAGAATATGATCCTGGATTGTCGGTTCCCCGACGCCATCACCGACCCCGCCGCCCTGCAAGAGCAGATCCGCGCGATAGCTGGTGTGGTCGAGCATGGCCTCTTCCTGGGTATAGCACGGCACGCGCTGATCGCCGGTCCCGAAGGTTTGCGCATGTTGCCTTGAACCGCCCAACGTGCTCGCATTGCAAGCAGTTCGCTTCTGATGATATACTGCTGAAAGTAGCGGGGATTCAAGATGCTGGCTTGCTCTATCCTGGTCTGAACGACGCTGACAGGCCAGATATCACGAAGGTGGAAAGGCAAGACACACACCATGCATGTCATTACGACTGTCCAGGAAATGTTCGACACGCGCGCGGGCTGGGCAGCTTCACAGAGCGTTGGCCTGGTGCCAACGATGGGATATTTGCATCGCGGACACCTCTCGCTGGTGCGTCAGGCGCGCGCTGAGAATGAGATTCTGCTGGCCAGTATTTTTGTGAACCCGACGCAGTTTGGGCCGCGTGAAGACCTGGCGCGCTACCCGCGCGACCTGCCGCGCGACCTGAGTATGCTGGAAGAGCACGGCGTCGATGCGGTCTTCGCACCCACACCCGACGAGATGTATCCGCCCGACTTCGCAACCTATGTCGAACCCGGCGGCCAGCTTGTCATCGGGGCTGAGGGCGCCAGCCGCCCAGGACATTTTCGCGGCGTGGCTACGGTTGTGCTCAAGTTGTTTCAGATCATCCGACCCCAGCGCGCCTATTTTGGTCAGAAAGACGCCCAGCAGGTCGCTGTGATTACGCGCATGGTCACTGATCTCAATCTGCCAGTCGCCCTGCGTGTGCTCCCAACCATCCGCGAGTCCGATGGTTTGGCTATGAGTAGTCGCAATGCCTATTTAACGCCGTCCACGCGTGTTGCTGCTACAGCGCTCTATCAGGCGCTGCTGGCCGGTCAACAGGCCTTTGGCATCACAACGACGCGCGACCCCGCCGAGGTGGTCAGAGCCATGCAGCAGGTGGTCGCCGCAGAGCCAGAGGCGCGCCTGGACTATGCCGAGGTGCGCGACCCCCATACGTTTGTGCGACTAACAACCCTGCAAGCTCCGGCACTGCTGCTGATCGCCGCCTCGTTTGGCTCGACACGGTTGATCGATAATTTCCTGGTGCGGGCCGATGGCACATGGAGCACGGGGAAGATACAGGTAGAGGGGAGCAGATAAACTATAGGATAGCTCATACCTGTTTTTTTATACTAAAGCTTTTTTTATTGGATGAAAGGGATTTTTCGCGATGCAGGAGAAAATCACTATTCACACGGTTCAGGCGCGCAAAGCTGGCCCAAAGCTCACAATGGTCACGGCCTATGATACCCCAATGGCCGTCGTCTCCGATCAGGCCGGGGTTGATATCATCCTGGTTGGCGATTCCCTGGCCGATAACGTGCTCGGCTTCCCGGACACACTCGCAGCCACCGTCGATATCATGGTCCACCACGCCGCCGCTGTGACACGTGCCCAGCCACATTCGCTGGTCATCGGCGATATGCCCTGGTTGAGCTATCATGCCTCTGTCGAAGAGGCTGTGCGCAACGCGGGACGCCTGATCCGCGAGGCGCGGGTGGATGCGGTGAAGCTGGAGGGTGGACGCAAACGTCTGCCAGTGGTTGAGGCTATTCTGGCCGCTGAGATTCCCGTCATGGGCCATCTCGGATTGACACCCCAGTCCGTGCGTGCGATGGGCGGTTATCGCGTCCAGGGTAAACAGGCGAACCCGGCGAAAGAGCTGCTGGAGGATGCGCGCGCGCTGGCTGCTGCTGGTGTCTTCGCGCTGGTACTCGAAGGTATGCCCGATGTGCTGGCCAGGGCTATTACTGAAGCCGTGCCTATCCCGACTATTGGCATTGGCGCCGGCATCCATTGCGATGGGCAGGTGCTGGTGCTTCACGACATACTCGGTTTGCACCTTAATAAGCACAGTGCCAAATTTGTGCGCCGCTACGCGAATATAGCCGAAATAGCAGTCAACGCGCTCCAGAACTACTGTGCTGATATCCAGGCGGGTCAGTTTCCGGCGGATAAAGAGAGTTACCATATGGATGAGGAGGCCGCGCACACCTTCCAGGCACTGATAGAGCAAATTGAGGAGTGAAAAGTATGCATGGGATGACAGCAGGGTTATAATAGTAATTGAGAGTTTTTCAACAACGTGTACGATAATGTAGCAAGCGGGCATCGGAAGATGATGCCTGCATGAGGGATTGGCCATGACTCGATCTGCATCCTCTACATCCGCGCTGACCCATTACCGGGTTGCCGCGCTCCAGTTTAATCCGCTGCTGGGCCAGAAAGCCCAGAATATTGAGCGCCTGCTTCAACTGGTGGAGGAGGCCGCGAGCCAGGGTGCGCGCCTGATTGTGCTCCCTGAGATGGCGACCACCGGCTTCTGCTGGACCTCGCGTGAGGAGATTGCGCCCCAGGTCGAAGCTGTCCCCGGACCTACAACCGCGCGTTTTCACGAACTGGCGGCCCGCTATGACTGCTATATCGCGCTTGGTCTGCCAGAAGTGGACCCGGCCAGCGGGGTCTACTACAATACCCTGGCCTTGATCGGTCCCGCCGGGCTGATCGGCACGTATCGCAAAATCCACTCGTATATCTCTGAGCCACGCTGGGCACGCGATGGTGATCTGGGCTTTCCGGTCTGGGAAACGCCGCTGGGACGGTTGGCGGGGGCTATTTGTATGGACGCGATGTACTTTGAATCTACGCGCATTCCCGCCCTGCACGACGCCGAGGTGATCCTTTTTCCCACGAACTGGCTGGAGGAACGCTGCCCCAGTAGCTGGTGGATGGCCCGCGCGCTGGAAAATGGTGTCTATCTGATCGCAGCCAACCGCAGCGATGTCGAACGCGGTGTGCATTTTAGCGGGGGTAGTTGTATCCTCGACCCGGACGGCAGCATTCAGGCCTCGCTCGACGACGGTGAGGGCATTGTCTACGGCGAAATCGACCTGGCTCGTGCCCGCGCGAAAAGTTGGGGGGCGTCAGAGGCGGACGTGCTGGGAGATCGCCTGGCGGACCGCCGACCCGCGCTCTACACCACCCA
>CAXUEY010000170.1:0-12477 GCA_964250225.1 uncultured Ktedonobacteraceae bacterium
CCCGCTCTTCATTTAGCTGAGCTTGCCGTTTAAACAACTCGCACAAAGCGTACATATTTTTGTGGATGAGAAAAGCATGCAGGTTACGAAGAAACGTTCCTTTAGCGCTCGACTTACTGGTTTTTTGCTGCTCAGCCATCCCGGACCGGTGGCTTTTCATCTGGTCGCTGTTGCGCTCTTTGCACTGCTGGCGGGCTGGCCGCGCCTGATCTGGTCCACATTGCTGCTGGTGGCGGGCGCGCATACAGCGATGCAACTGGCGATTGCGATGTTGAACGACTATTGCGATCAACGTCTGGACGCGGCGAGCAAGCCGGAGAAGCCCATTCCGCGCGGCCTGGTCACGTCTCGCGAGGCGTTGCTGGCCGGTTGCCTGATGATCGCGCTCATGGTGCTCTTGCTGCTGCCCTTGCCGTCGCTGGCCTGGGTCTTCTCCCTACTCTACCTGGCGCTGGGTATAGGCTATAATCTGGGGCTGAAATCGACGCCACTCAGTGGGGTCGTCTTCGCCCTGGCCATGCCACTGATCCCGCTCTACGCCTTTGCCGGGATGGGACGCAGCCTGCCGCTGCTGCTCTGGCTGGTCCCGCTCGGTCTATTGCTGGGTGTAGCCTTGAATCTGGCGAACTCGCTGCCAGACATTGAAGAGGACGCATCCAATGGCGCCAGGACACTGGCGGTGGTGCTGGGCATCAAACGAGCCTTTCTCGTATGCAACGTGTTGTTGCTGCTGAGCGGGCTGCTGGTCCTGGGGCTCGCGATCAGGCGCGCGCTGCTTGCACCGCACCTGACAAGTATTGCGGTGACGACGCTGGTTGCGCTATTGGTGCTCAGCGGGCTATTCCTGGTGGTTATGCTGGCCCTCAGCATCCTAGAGAAGCCGGGGGTCAGGCGCAAGGTCTATTTCTACCTGGTGGTGTTGACCTGCCTCGCCCTGGCTGCCAGCTGGTTTTTGGGGGCGTTGGTTTGAGAGAATGAGATTACGATACAGGTTGTGAAGGCGATAAGCCAGCCCCGAAAGGCAATATCTCGGCGAAAACGAGCTATTCTTTCTGTGGTATTGGAGCAGCCACGCCTGCCTCCACCTGATTCTGCTGAGGCGCGCCTGTCCCGTTCTGGCTCACGTCTCGCGGGTGGCGCTTCTCGTCGCGCCAGCGCTTGACCTCTAAGAGACGCCGATACACCTGATAGACCAGTGGCTGATAAACCAGGTCGTGCGTCTCCAGGGCGTGAATGGCGTAGCCGCCGAAGCCGCGTTTAAAGAGGTAGACGCCCCACAGTTCCTGACCTTCCTCCAGAATATCGGGGATGCCGCGAAAATTATAATACCAGCAGCCGTGGGATTTGGCCCACTGCATGCCATGCCATTGCAAAAGATGGTTGGGCATTAAATTGCGCTGCTCATTGGAAGACGCGCCATACATGTACCAGCTCCAGTGTCCATAGCGCAAGGTAATAATGGCCGAGATCGCCTTACCCTCGTATTCAGCCAGGAAGAGGGCGCAGCGGTCATCCTGCCCATAGAGGCGTAGGATCTCTTCGTAGAAGCTCTTTTTGTGAATAAAAAAAGCGTCGCGTTCGCTGGTAGTCTCGTAGATCCTGTAAAATGTATCTAGATCGGCCTGTCCCTCGCCTCGACGCACCGTTACGCCCTTGCGCCCGGCCAGGCGAATATTATAGCGCCACTTCTCCTTCATACCGGCCAGGATCTCTTTTTCGTCTGGCCGCAGATCGAGCACCCATTCGCTGCGTGGGGAGACGATGTGCGGCGTGGCGTGAAAACCGTGTATGTGCAGGGCCTCCAGCCATTGCTCGCTTTCATCGGTCGCGCTCGGCTCGATTTTGAGCATAAAGGCCCCCTGTTTGCGCGCCTCCGCTTTGAGAAAAGTGAGCAGGACGGTCAGGGCAGGTGAGAGCGGATCGTCGATCACGGGACCGCGCGGGGCGTAGAAATAGGCGCGGCGTATAAGCGGCGCGCGCACGATCAGCACGAGCATAGCCGCGCACAGCTTGCCCGCGTCGTCGAGCACGCCTACGTGCATAGTTTGCGCGCCCAGGTGTGGACCAAGCTCACCCCATTCATAGGATTGTGTAATCGTGCAGCCTTGCGCCGTCGAGACAAAGTCGTTCCATTGTTGGCGATCCGTAATCAGTCGCGCCTCCATAGCGCCTCCTCTCAATTCTCGGCCTGTTCGGTCTGCGGGGTTGCAGCCTTGCCACGCGCCGCGCGTTCCAGTTCAACTTTTCTGCGTGCCGCCTGGCGTCTGTTGCGGCGTACTTCTACGGATTTGCGCCAGGCGCTATAGATCATGGGACGGAAAATATAATCCTGGCTGGGAATGTTTAAGCGTGAGAAACCGCCGTAACCCTTTTTGTACTCGTAGACTCCCCACATCTCCTCGCCTGGCTCCAAAATCTCCGGGATGGTGCGGAAATCAAAATAGCTGCACCCCTTCGCCTGCGCCCACTGGAAGCAGCGGTACTGCAAGAGATAGGCTGCCTTGAGGTTGCGTTTAGTGTTGGAGGTCGCTCCGAACATATCCCAGCACCAATCGCCAAAACGAATCAGGACTTTTGCCGCGATAGCCTCGCCCTCATGCTCAGCGAGATAGAGCACCACATCGCCCTTATCGGAGAACTGGCGCATAATCTCCTGATGATAGTCTTTACCATGAATAAAAAAGGCATCGCGCTCGCTGGTGAGCGTGAGCAGGTCGTAATACGCGTCGAAGTCAGCCGCGTTCTCGGCCTCGCGGATCACCACGCCCTTGCGTTCGGCGCTGCGCACATTCTGGCGCCAGGTCATCTTAAACTTCGCCAGCAGCTCTTCCGCGCTGGGACGAATATCCAGCACCCAGCTACGGCGTCCATGCATGGCATAGGGATTTGTCTGGAAGCCCAGGGCGCGATAGGCTGCCTGCCACTTCTCCAGCGCGGGATCGTCGTCGGCCACATTCGGCTCCAGGCGCAGAGCTATCGCGTGGGTTGGTCTCGTCAGCATCTTGCGCGCATATTCGAGCAGAGCTGCCAGCGCCGGCGAATCGGGGCTCTCCACCGTGGGACCGCGTGAACTGTACAGCCAGTTCAGGGGCACGCGACGCCCGGCCACCGGCGCGAGTGTCAGCAGCATCGATCCGACCATGCGCTTATTCTCAAAAGCACCCAGGCGGTAAATCTGCCCGCCCAGGTACTTATTCAGCTCGCCCCACTCATAGGATTGCAGCAGGTGCCCGCGCGGCTGACCGAGCAGGAATCCGTTCCACTCCTCTTTATTCGTCATCTGTTGAATGGTAATGCTCATTAAACCTTCAGATTCTCCAAATATTCGTTGCGCAGGATACTATAGACGCGCACATTGTGGTAGGTGCCGAAGCGAAAAACCACCTGGCGCAGTGTCCCTTCGTAGCGCATGCCAGCCTTCTCGTCGGCCCGCTGCCCACCGATATTCTCTTCCATATCCTGCGTCTGAATGCGGTTGAGGTTCAGTTCCATAAAACCATACTGGAGCATCAGCTTTGTGCCTTCGGTGCCATAGCCCTTGCCCCAGAAACGGCGATCCACAATATTATAGAACTCGGCTGACTGGTTCAGCGTATTGATATCCTTCAGCCCCACCAGCCCGATCAACTGATTGTCGCTTTTGAGCGCCACGC
Organism: uncultured Ktedonobacteraceae bacterium; assembly: GCA_964250225.1. Lineage (GTDB taxonomy): Bacteria > Chloroflexota > Ktedonobacteria > Ktedonobacterales > Ktedonobacteraceae > Paraktedonobacter. The sequence goes on from CAXUEY010000170.1 coordinate 3,654, forward strand.
CAAAGATAATGTGCTTGCCATCTTTGTAGAGTTGCTCCAGGCGCTCTCTTCCACGTGTGTCGCTGGTGGGATAGATCGAGAAATAGCTGCGCGTCTCCGCGTCGTTCATCCAGGTCGAGTAGAGGTGATGATCCTGTGCCGGCTCCAGTGGGCGCAGATAAATGCGCTCTCCCACAAGAAACGGGTTCTGTAAGTTTGACGTATCTGTAAGCTCCACCTCCCCTGACTCCAACTGACCATATGCCACCTGCACGCGCGCCGTTTCCATCTGTTCCATAAAAAATACTCCCTTCCAAATAACACCCATCGTCGTTCTGAAGCCAGTATAGCATAGCAGCTTTCCCGGAGGCAAACCATGTATCCACCCATCTCATTTTAATCTCCCCTCTATACTGAACGCACAACCACTTATCTTTCCATAAAAGGAGCCTGTTTTATGCCTTTGCCCGAAACTGCCACATCGCCGGAAATTATTACCATTGCTCGTGATCCAGGTGCCTACCTCGATGAAATCTGGCGCGGCTATTTTACCGATGTGCCACGCGTCAACCAGCTTGAGATTGCCTACTGCCAGCCCTGGAAGCGCCGCCTGGGGTTGATCCGCCTCTCGCTGGACAACACAACCTCTTTTATTGGGATCAACGCCCTGCTGCAATTGCCACAGGTCCCGGAATATATCTTGATTACCACGATTGCCCATGAACTGACCCATTACGCGCACGGCTTTGGCTCGCCCCTGCCCCGTCAGCATAAACATCCCCATGCCAATAATGTCGTTAAAGACGAACTGGAGCGCCGTGGGCTGGGCGAAATCATGCACCAGTGTGATACATGGATTGACAGCGAATGGTTCTCGTTCTATGATATACAGCGGGAAGCGGGTTGGGCAGAACTACCCGCTGCATGCCGGCCAGCAGCGCGTACACAACGCAAATCACCGGCCTGAACAAGCTTCATCCCGACATTCATCGAGTTTAAGCGGCATACCCTTGACGAAACATGTCGCGTATGGTATAGTAAGTCCTAGCTCCTAAGGTCATACCACCCTATGCGAAGCGTTTTTGCTGGTTCCCAATGTGTCAGTTGTTGTGGTGCAGATTGTCTTAGGTTCGCAGGCCAACGCCTCATTTGCCCATCGATAAAGCACTTTGTGCATCCACGTTTGCCACGGTTTTTTCATTGAGAAACAACCGTCTATCAAGCTATTTCCCGCCTTACCTCACCGGTTCATTTCAGAAAGGAGAAAGGGCGTGTTACCTCTCAAGGCATTGCCTCGCCCTAGAACATCGTGAATATCGCCGAACTAGAAACCAAAACCATCACGGAGTTACGCGACATCGCTCGCGACCTCGAACTCTCCGGCTACACTACCCTCAAAAAACAGGATCTCGTCTTCCGACTTCTCCAGGCCCACACCGAACAACAAGGCAACATCTTTAGTGCTGGTGTGCTGGAAATTGTGGAGGATGGCTTCGGTTTTCTCCGCCAGGAACGTTTCCTACCAGGAAACATGGACGTGTACGTTTCTCAGTCCCAGATCCGCCGCTTTGGGCTGCGCACAGGAGATATGGTCTCCGGCCAGGTCCGTCCCCCCAAAGACAATGAGAAGTACTACGGCCTGCTGAGAGTTGAAGCCATCAATGGCATTGACCCCGAAATCGCGCAACGTCGTCCCCACTTTGATATGCTCACCCCGATCTTCCCCCGCGAGATGTTTAACCTGGAGACCAACGCACACAACATTTCTGGTCGTATCGTGAATCTTGTGGCTCCTATTGGGCGCGGACAGCGCGGCTTGATCGTTTCTCCGCCAAAAGCCGGCAAAACCATGCTCCTCAAATCGATAGCCAACTCGATCACCGAAAATTACAACGATGCTCATCTGATGATTGCCCTGATTGGCGAGCGCCCCGAAGAAGTCACCGATATGAAACGCTCGGTGCGCGCTGAGGTGATTAGCTCGACCTTCGATGAGCCGACCGAGGCCCATACACGCGTGGCGGAGATGGTCCTGGAACGCGCCAAACGTTTGGTCGAGAGTGGACGCGACGTGGTGATCCTGCTGGATAGCATCACGCGTTTGAGCCGCGCCTATAACCTGGCGGTTCAGCCCAGCGGACGCACCCTCTCCGGCGGCCTTGATCCCAGCGCGCTCTTCCCACCCAAACGTTTCTTTGGCGCGGCCCGCAAAATTGAAGAGGGCGGCAGCCTGACCGTCATTGCCACGACGCTGGTGGATACCGGCAGCCGCATGGACGATGTGATCTACGAAGAATTCAAAGGTACCGGCAATATGGAACTGGTCCTGAACCGCAAACTGGCTGAGCGCCGCGTCTTCCCCGCCATCGACATCTCCCTCTCCAGCACGCGCCGCGAAGAATTGTTGCTCGACGACAAAACCCTGCGCGCCGTCGTCACGATGCGCCGCATGTTCTCCACCCTGGCCGATCAGCGTGGCCTGGAAGCAATGGAGGCCCTTTTGCAACAGATGTCCAAAACAAGTAATAATCTCGAATTCCTGGCCACACTCGCCCGAAACATGTAATATGCGTTGTATGATGGTGTGCTGCATAATGCAAAAAACACGAAATTTGCACACCATCATACACAATCCAGCCTTCCACTCAACTGTCCAGTTTTGCGAGAAGCTGCTGTCGTGCTCTTCCTGAGTATAGCCTCTAGTGCATTCCAGCAAGCTACTCTCCACGAATAGACCAGAGAAAAACCACCCTTTTCACTCCCCAAAAGCAGGCCAAAAAGGAGTCTCGCACATGCTTGTATGGGGTGGTTTTGCATGCTATACTTTGGATGTAAGGGTCGCCAGAGGAATAATCCGCGCTGTTGCGGGCATGATCGATTGTTTGCAGGACGAGTAGAAGCGAAAGGGGCATGGCATGGCACAACAGAGTTTAGAGGAACGGGTTGCTTCCCTTGAGAGCAAGATGGCGGAATACGAGGCCGAACGTGCTCAGGTGCGCGAATTGGCAGGGCAGCGGACCGAGGTCAAAGAGGAGCAAGAAAAGAGGCAAGAGGAGCATGATATCGCCCAGCTTGCCAGAATAGATAGCTTGAACGAAGACGTGCGCCGAGTTGAGCGAACACAGATACGCGGCTTCGAGGATGCGCGTACTGCTCAAAAAGAACTCCGCGACGATTTGCGTCTGCGCATCCACGCTGGAAATAATGAACTCCGCGATGAAATACACGCCGAGAGCGCTGGTCTTCGCGATAAAATCGATATCCAGAGCGATGCTCTCCGCACCGAATATCGCTCCGGGTTCGCGTATCTGGTCGAGCGCGTAGGCGACGTGGAAAAGGCCATTGAACAACTCCAGATGGGTCAGCAAGAGCACACGACGGCTATTGAACAACTCCAGATGGGTCAGCAAGCGCTACAAGAAGATGTGCAAAAGCTATTTACCGGTCAGCAGGCGCTAGCTGCTGGTCAGCAGGTGTTGGCCGCCGGTCAGCAGGCGTTGGTTATCAGGCAGCAAGAGTTGGCCGCCGGTCAGCAGGCGTTGGTTGTCAGGCAGCAAGAGTTGGCCGCCGGTCAGCAGACGTTAGTCGTCAGTCAGCAAGAGTTAGCCGCCGTTCAGCAGCAGATTCTCGATGTTTTGCTGGGCAAACCGAAAAGGCACGACTAATCTGTCGGTTGGGGAAAAGTAGAAGCCCACAGTCGCCTCGGTGGCGGCTGTGGGCTTCTATCTGGCTATACTCTGCGTATCGTTTCAGGACAGTGTGCATAAGAGATTTCCCAACTCATCTCCGCCCGCGTGATACAATGACGGCACCATACTCACTATTTTTTATCTCGTTGGGAGAAGACAACGTTATGGCTACCAGATCTTCCGGGCGCACGCGCCCGTTTGTTTTGATTATTATGGATGGCTGGGGCATCAATCCGCGCAAAGAGGGCAACGCGATTGCTCTGGCGCACACGCCCAACCTGGATAAGCTGGCGGGACAGTGGCCGCATACGGCGGTGCGCACGTCGGGGACGGCGGTGGGGCTGCCGGAGGGGCAGATGGGCAATTCAGAGGTCGGCCACCAGAATATTGGCGCGGGCAAACGCGTGTTGCAGGACTATACGCGCGTCAGTGAGTCGATTGAGGATGGCACGTTTTTTGAGAATCCCGCGCTGCTCAAGGCGGTTGAGCATGTGAAGAAGCATGGCTCGCGCCTGCATATCTGTGGTCTGCTAGGTGATGGCGGCGTGCATGCCCACTCCAGCCATCTTGAGGCGTTGCTGCAGCTGGCAAAGATGCATGATATCGATGAGGTCTACGTCCACGCCTTCACCGATGGTCGCGATTCCTCGCCCACCGGCGGTGTGGAGTTTATGAAGCAACTCGAAGCACGCGCCCACGAGATCAATCCTGAGCATCCCGCGCAGGTGGCGACGGTGACGGGCCGCTACTACGCGATGGACCGCGATAACCGCTGGGAGCGCACCGGTAGCACCTATCTAGCAATGACACGCGGTGAGGGCCAGCACGCCAGTTCCGCTGTCGAGGCGATCCAGCACTCGTATGAGCAGAAGGTCACCGACGAGTTTATTAAGCCCACGGTGCTGATGCGCGATGGTCAGCCTGTGGCGCTGGTGAAGGATGGCGACGCGCTGATCCACTATAATTTCCGGCCTGACCGCGCTCGCCAGTTGACCAAAGCCTTTGTGATGCCCGAACTGCCACACCAGGCCGAGGGCAAGTTTCAGCGCGGCCCACGTCTGCGTGATCTGCAGTTTGTGATGATGACCGAGTACGAGGCAGGTCTGGATGCAGCGGTGGCCTTCCGCGCCGATGAGGTTGAGATGCCTATCGCGCGCGTGATCTCGGAACAGGGTCTGAAGCAGTTTCATACTGCTGAAACCGAGAAGTATGCCCATGTGACCTACTTCATCAATGGGCGGCGCGAGACGCCTTTCAACGGTGAAGATCGTTTTCTAGTACCCTCGCCCAAAGTCGCCACCTATGATCTCCAGCCCGAAATGAGTGCCGCAGGCATCACCACAACAGCTGTCGAACGGGTTCGCAGCGGGGATTATGACTTTATCGTCATGAACTACGCCAACGCCGATATGGTTGGCCATACCGGGGTGATCGACGCGACGATCAAGGGCGTCGAGGCCGTTGACGCAGGTGTGGGTAAGGTCGTGGAGGCAACGCTGGCGATGGGTGGTAGCCTGCTGATTACTGCCGATCACGGCAATGCGGAGCAGCTCATCGATTACAGCACAGGCAAGCCTTTTACTGCGCATACGACGAACCCGGTGCCGCTGTATCTGGTCGATCCGCAGTTGGCCCAGGCCCATTTGCGCAACGATGGCATCCTGGCCGATGTCGCGCCAACCATCCTGGATATCCTGCATATTCCCCAGCCCAAAGACATGAGTGGACATTCGCTGCTGCAAAAATGAACGGACCTTTCAGAACCTTACCCATCGGCTAGCCAGCCGAATCCGGGGTGATAAAGGTAGCTGGCCTGTGGACGAGGAAAGCTGAGCAGCTATAGATGAACGCAAAATACAGAAGTTATCCACAAAATGAGTCAAATATGTGGATAACTTCTGTATTTTGTGGACAAATGGTCAGACTGCCCAATATCTTGTGGTCAGGAACCCAGCTTTGGAAGGCTGGAGCTTCCTGGCTCATTTCTGTGATTACGCGCCGATGACCTGCATCCATTGGAGAAGACGTGCCTGGCGTTCGGCGTTGTCCTGAGCGAAGGTCAGAGGCCGTCCGCGGGCGTCGATGACCAGGCCAACCAGCCCACCATCGATCTCCTCAGCGGCCCGTGCTCGTTCCCCTACGCCCAGGCCCACATCCACGGTTGGCGCGGGATAGAGCGAGAGCAGCGCCTGTTCGTTGACCTGCAAGGGGATGACTTCGATAGAGCCGCTCATGACCTCGGCGGTGACCTTGCGCCCGTTGCTATACTCCACATCGACACGGATCGCGGGCTGCCCGGCTGGCAGGTCACCGAAGGGGACGACGCAGGTGCCCAGGCGGTGCATCACGGCATCATTCTCATTGACCTGGACGGCAGCTACCGGCGCGACCGTCGCAACCGCGCCCAACTGCGAGATGAGCATCGTGCGGTCAAGCACCATCGAGGTGACTCCGCGCGGCTGCAAGGCATCCAACAGCATAAGCATGGCCTGTCCGTATTTGGGTGCATGCGCTAACACGCCGCCGGTGGCCAGGATCAGGTCCGCGCTAAACATGCGGCTATTGGCGTGCGCGCCCGTTTCCATCGTCAGGATCAACGCCTCACGCGCGAAGGCCTGGGCGATTTGCAGATCGCGCAGGTTCGTCGGGACCGCCTGAGGATGCATCATACGGTTCATCACATACTGGCGCAGTTCCTCTTCGGTGATATCAAAGGGCAGCCAGCGCGTCACACGCTGCGTACCCACCTGCTGGAGAATCGTCCCGATATTCGGGCCAATGCCCACACCGGGGTTGACCATTGGGATAAACTCGCCACGCTCCCCGCCCATCATTACCGAAGTGGTCGAGGCGCCAACGTCAACAGCGGTCACATTCATCGAGTAGTGTTGAGCCAGAAAACGCACCAGGCTGCTCAACGATCCAGCCGCGCCCACCGGGGTTGCCGGGGACCAGCCGCGCATCTGCTCATAGCCCGGTACGTGCTGGATCACATCGCGTTCGTAGAGAGCTGTCGTCGCCATGCTCACCGGGGCCAGCCCCGTCTGCGCGCTCAACGTCTCAACGCGTGTAACCTCGGCATGCCCATGCAGCATCCTACGCACTGCCTCGACATATTGTGGCGCGCCAGCATAGAGCACTGGCAGCGGTGTGTTGCGTCCGGTGCCCTGTTTGCGCTGGTCCTGCAGCGAGTTAATCACCAGTTGACAGGCTTCCTGCAGAGGCGTGGCTCCGGTGGACGTATCCGCCAGGCCGACAATCATTGCGGCGTGTGGTTGTAATTCGCGCATGCTCTGTAACTGGCGTTCCCATTCCAACTGCACCTGTTCGGCGGTCCACCTGCCCTGGCCACTGCTGCCAGCCGCGCTAAAGCTGGGTGAAGGAATGGCGTGCGTCTCGGCGTACAGGCCGGAAACTGCTTGCGTGGCCAGTTCCGCCAGTTGCGGACTGACCGCGCCCAGCACAACCAGGCGGATCGGACCGCCCGCGCTGATGGCCGCGACAAACAGATCGACGCCGTTGCCGCTCTGCTGCTGGGGCGAGAGGATGCGCCCCTTCGACACAAACGTATGGCCCGTCACGCGCTCAATCTCGCCAATGGCCTGGATAATCCCCAGCGTAATATCTTTTTGGGGCGCAACCACCGTTGTCGGTGCCTCGCCGCAGGCCATCAGACGATACTGCCCTTCGACGATGCCGAGCAGTGACACTTTCGTCACGATGGTGCCACAGTCTGCCACCAGAATCGCTCTGGCAGTCTCTGGGTTGTATTTATTCGCTGAGTTTTGCATTTCCCCCAGGGGGGATTCTGTCTGCATCTGCATTCCTTCTTGCCTCTAAACACCCATAGATGGTTAATGGAAGAAAAAGTCGCGTATCGCTTCAAACACGCCTTTTTTCTTCGGTTCTTCAGTTCCACCACGTTGCATATTGCCAGCAGCCCCACCATTTTGCATATTGCCCACGCCGAGCGTTGACTGTCCGGGCAGCGACCTGTTCACCGCGGGGCCAGCTCCACCACCTACCGGGCCGGGATACGGCTGCATATTGCCATAGACGCCAGGTTGCCCCATTGCTGGTGTATTATAGGGTACTGGCGACGGTGGGGGTGTGTTTCCCATACTCCTCGCCGGCGGGATCGGAGAAATGGGCGCCTGCCACACTTGCGCGTTTGGATTGGTTGCCGGTTGTTGGGAAGCCTGCCAGGTGGGTTGAGGCTGTTGCCCCTGTGTGACACCCAACTGATGTCCCGGCATCGGCGTCTGGCCCCCTAACTGCGGTGTAGAGGCGGAGACACCCAGCATCGAGGAAAAGACATTCGCGGCTGCTTCACTGTTCTGTCCTTGCGAATTCACGTTGCCACGTGGCCGACTGGGGACGCGCATGCCTTCAGCACGGGCGGGTCCACCACGCGCGCCCATACCCGGTTGCGCGTTGTCCGCGTTTTTCATCCAGGCTGGCGCGGCGTTCATATCCACCAGCGAACTGGCGGGCATGCCATTGTTTGGTGGCGGCGTTCCCTGCGCGGGACGCGCGCTCTGTTGCGCGTTATCCGCTTGCTTCATCCAGTTTGGCATGGCATTCATATCTATCAGCGAACTCGCCGACATACCACTACCAGGTTGCTGTGCTGCCTGGCCGCTCTCGCGCATCCAGTCTGGCATAGCGTTCATATCTATCAGTGAACCCGCGGACATGCCACTCTCTGGTTGCTGTGCCGCCTGTGCTGGCTGTTCGCTCTCGCGCATCCAGTTTGGTTGCGAGTTATTCTCTCCCAATGTTGAAGCCGGCATCCCCACACCACCCGTTGTTCCCTGTCCCATTCCCGTTGTCTGCCCACTCCCACTCACCGGCACACCCATTGCAGAAACGGGGTTCGCATTCGCGCGCCCTTGCCCTTGCTGCTCTTTCATCCAGTTTGGCAACGAGCGCTGATCGATCAGTTCGCCAGCTGCGAAGCCTGAACTCAGCGGCCCGGACCTGTTCTGGCCCTGCTGGCCTGGTCCCTGCGCTCCCTTCATCCAGTCCGGCATCGCCTGCTGGTCTACCAGGGAGTTCGCGGAAAAGCCCTGCGCGGGCGTCGGCTCTGCAAATGGCATTGGCGTCTGTGGCGCTTGCGGCGTCTGTGGTGTGCGTGGCGCTCCGGCGGATGGAGT
>CAXUEY010000171.1:0-5716 GCA_964250225.1 uncultured Ktedonobacteraceae bacterium
CCTACCAACCGAATGATCATTTCTGGCTTATGCAGGGAGTCGAGAGTGGGATCTATCTACTCTTCTCTGCTCTATTGATCGCCCTGACCTTCTGGTGGACGAAATACAGGATTATCGGGAAATAATACCCAATAAAAGGTTGATTCTGAAACGATGCATCGTTTCAGAATCAACCTTTTATGAAGAGAAAGCTCTTAATCGCCCTTCTCAATCTTTTGCATGGCTGGGACTACTGCAAAAGCCGGGGTGCACCATTGTGCGCGGTACTCGGGGCGTTTGCCGCGCACGACCTCGAAGTAGGTCTGCTGCAACGTTTCGGCGATTGGTCCGATCTTGCCCGTGCCGATGAGACGGTGATCGACCTCGATGACGGGGGCGATCTGCGCGCCGGTGCCGCACATGAAGATTTCGTCCGCGCTATACAATTCAGTGCGGTCGATCTGGCGCTCGCGGGTGATGATGCCCAGTTCGCGCCGGGCCAGTTCCATGATAGTGTCGCGAGTGATGCCCAGGAGAATGTTTTCGGTGGGGGCTGGCGTGATCAGTTCGCCGTTGACGACCAGGAAGATGTTCTCAGCACTGCCTTCGGAGACATGGCCTTCGTTGGTGAGCATGATGGCTTCGTCAAAGCCATTCTGCATCGCCTCGCTTTTGGCAAAGGCCGAGTTCACATAGGCACCGCAAATTTTGGCGCGCGCGGGAATGGCGTTATCATCCACACGCCGCCAGGAAGAGACGCCGCACTTCATGCCCGACAGTTCGACGTAGTTACCCTGTGGCTCTGAGGTGATAATCAGCTCATCCTTCAGCCCATGCAGCCTGACGCCAAGCACTTCGTCGCTCTTGTAGACCACGGGGCGCAGGTAAACATCCTGGCGCTGCTCATTGCGTCGCACCAACTCACAGCTCAGCTCAACCAACTGCTCCGCCGTATAGGGCAGCGTCATCTGTAAGACTTTGCACGATCTCAGCAGGCGCTCGTAATGCTCACGCAGCCGGAAAAGATAGACTTGCTCATCTTGCTCGTTCCAGTAGCCACGGATGCCCTCAAAGCAGCCGGTGCCATAGGCGAAACCATGCGCGCGTACCGAAATGACGCCGCGTTCGGCGGGCAGAAACTCGCCGTGCATAAAGAGTTCTTTTGCGTTCATCCTTCTCAAATGATAAACAGCTTCTTCGCTGCCTATCCCCTCCTTTTCTGTTTTCCTTCGTTTTTGACGATGGTGTGCCCGACTAAATGATTTTTTTGCCCAGGGCCGAGAGAATAAGCTCCACTGCCAGGTGCGCGGTGGCATTCTCGCGGTCAAGGATGGGATTGACCTCGACTGCATCCATCGAGATGAGGCGGTTGGATTGCGCGACCACTTCCATCGCCAGGTGAGCCTCGCGGTAGGTGAGGCCACCGCGCACTGGTGTTCCAACGCCGGGTGCTTCGCGCGGATCGAGCGAGTCCATATCCAGGCTGAGATGAATGCCATGTTTAGCCTGGCTCGCAATTGTCACCGCTTCCTGCATAACATCGGCCATGCCGCGCTGGTCGATATCGGTCATGGTGAAGACGTGGATCTTGTGCTGACGCAGCAGATCCTGCTCGCGCAGATCGAGGTCGCGCGCGCCTACAATCACGATGGTCTGGGGATTGATTTTGGGAGACCAACCACCTACACTGGTCAGGCTGGGATGACCCAGGCCGACCAGCGCGCCCAGGATCATGCCGTGGATATTGCCCGAAGGCGTGGTCTCGTGGGTATTAAAGTCCGCGTGCGCATCAACCCAGAGCACGCCGATATCGCGATGCACACGAGCGACGCCGGTAATCGAACCCAGCGCGATACTATGATCGCCTCCCAGGATCAGGGGAAACTCTTCATCTCGCAGGGCCTCAGTGACCACGTTGGCCAGGTCTTCAGAAACACGCACAATGGGATCGAGATATTTTGTATGAGGGTCACCGATGGGCTGGCTTTCGGGTTGGGGAACGACGATGTTACCAATATCGTTGACGGCATACCCCAGACGCCGTAGCTGATCATTCAAACCAGCATAGCGAATGGCGCTGGCACCTATATCGACACCACGTCTATCCGCACCCAGATCCATAGGGACGCCAATGACACGAATACGCATATGTATTTTTTTCCTCCTGCTCGCCTTTGAACAGTCCTCTGATTTCCATTCTATTATAAACAGTCCCTGATTATATTGTCGAGAGCCAATGCAGCTTCGCATATCGAGAGCCAATGTTGTGGGTTATGGCTGGGTATGTTGGTGATACAAATTTGACAATGTGTGCGAGACACACTATACTGAACTTGGCTGAAAAACAGGCCCCAACAAATAAATACTTCGCCGTCATGTTCCGGGGATTATGCCTTTCTGAGCGAGCGAAAAACAGTGCAATAGCTTACTCGATCAGGACACAAGAGGCCGATGCCTTTCTGGTCCAGAGAAGTTGCTTGCTCGACCAGTGAAAAGGATTTGAGTGCCTCTCTCTCACATGACGGACCAAGAGGAGGATATCTCAGCGATGACCTATGTGATTACCCAGCCGTGTGTTGGCGTAAAGGATGCTTCCTGTGTTGATGTCTGCCCGGTGGACTGCATCCATCCGACGCAGAACGAGGCGGAATTCGAGTCCTGTGAGATGCTCTACGTCAATCCAGACGAGTGCATCGACTGTGGCGCGTGCGAACCGGCCTGCCCGGTCACGGCTATTTTCGAGGAATCTGCTGTTCCCGAAGAATGGAAACAGTATGTTAAAATCAACGCAGATTTCTTTAAAGGCTAAGTTGTCAGTTGTAGTATACCCGGTCCAATGTCGTCCCTGGTACACGGAGTAAAGATGCTCCGGTACCAGGCCTGATCCACTCACTGTATGTACATATCCCATCTCATGCGTGCTATGCAGGTAGCCCTCGGTGGTAGAATGCATATGCAACGAGAATATTCACATCATTTTAAGGGAGCGAGCTTCCTATGCCTATTACACGGCGCAAACGCGCGAATCCACCCGATCAGCCAGAGAACAATCATCACCAGCCGGTTGATCCAAAAGAAGGGGCTGTAGAGCAGCCGCTTCAAGCGGAGCCTGCTCCCACAGCACCTCCTGCTGATATTGCCAGCAACGCAGAAAAGCCAGTCCAGGAGACTCTAGCAGCGGCCATGCCTGACCAGGCGAACGCGCCCCAGCCTCAGATTCAGCCACTGCCATTGCCCGGCAGCAACGGGGATCGCTCCGGGCCGGACCATACCCCTGGCATCGAGGGAGGCAGACGCACCGCGCGCGGCGAACTGTTCCGGCGTCCGCCCCAGGTGCCCCAGCAGCCCCAGGCCTCGTTTGTCTCGTCCGCGCCCCTTCAGGCGCCCACCCACGAGATTACGTTGCCGCTAGGCAATCTGCTGCACCTGGCCTACAATCCTGGCTATACCGGATCTGAAGAGGCCCGTAGCCTGCTGCTGCATCGTCTCAGCGAGGAGAGCCAGGCAGGAGGACGCGCCCGCTGCTGGAATTGCGGTTCCCTGGCCATCGCGTATGACCGCTGGAATACCCGCAGCCGATCTTTCGGCGACGTGGGCATCGCTTTCTGCGAGATTTGCGGCGTTTGGAGCGTGCTCTAATACACAGCGAGATCTTTCTTAAAAAGAGCCAGTTAGAGGATCACAGAAATGATCTTCCAACCGGCTCTTTTTCATTGGGGCGAGTATGTGTCTACGCCTGCTGCGCCTGTGCCCTCGCCAATCTCCGACTGCGCCCAACGATCATCTCGGACAGGCCGATGGCGATGATGTTGAGGACCACGTGGATGCCATTCATGGCCTCGACGCCGACTGAGGCGCGCCAGGCATCCTGCCCCAGGCCGACGATGACTACGGCCAGGCCAACGAGGAAGGTGAGTACGCCCAGCAGGAAGCTGCCGTTTTTGAGCACAAAGCCCTGGGCCAGACCGACGCCCCAGAGGGCGAGCACAAAGATGAAGCCCAGCAGCATATGAATGCCCCTGATAGCCGGGGTGGGTGCCCACCAGTTGAACCAGAAGCCCAGGCCCAGGATCAGGGCAATCAGGAAGGCTGCACGGACAATCATGGCACAAATAGTAATAATTTTCACGAGATAATCTCCTACATTGATGGTGTGATGGGGCGATGCGCCCCTCCGGTTTCTTTCATAGGACAGGAATAAACCGGTTGTTTCTATCTTACAATGCGATTGGCTCTTCTGCCACTTTTGGACGGATGGACTACGCATAGAGTGTAGGGTCCGCGCCCCATCCCAGGCGTTCATTTCCCTCTCGCGTGGAGTATCGACCCTCGTGTCTGGCGTCCTTGCGCACGGTTGCGTTGTGATGCCTCAAAAGGGCGCGCTGGCTCATCCTCCCTGTCTGACTGCTGGAGCGACTCCTGCTTGTGGAACTGGATGGCGCGCTGAATGCTGCTCATAGTGGGCAGGGTGACGATGATGGCTAAAAGTGCAAAAGCGCCACCGGCCAGGAAGGGCGCGCCTGGACTGAACGTGAAGAGCACGCCGGCGATAAGCGGACCAATGACGCGTCCCAGACCGCCCAGGCCCTGCGAGAAGCCCAAAATTTCTCCCTGCTCCTCTGTGGGAGTGAGCAGCGAGAGCACGGCGGAGCTGGTTGGTGTGACCGCGCCATCCCCGATGCTGAGCAGACCTACGGCGATCAGCAGCAGAGCCAGACTACTACTCCAGATGAGCATGAGCAACCCCAGACCGAGCAGGACCAGCCCGCCAAGCATCAGGTTGCGCTCACCCCAGCGTTTGACCAGCCGTCCGATCAGCCCACCCTGCATCAACACAATGACAAGGCCAACGTAGGTGAAGACATAGCCATTCTGGGTGGCGTGCCAGCCAAAATTCTTCAGGGTCAGCAGTGGAAAGACTGTCTCCATCCCCGTGAAAGCCAGGGTGTAGAGCAGGTTGACCAGGACCAGGCTGAGTATAGCCGTGTTGCGGCTAACCTTGCCCCAGCCGGAGAAGAGCACGCGGATGCCCTCGCGCGAGGCGGTGGCCCCTTCTTGCCGCTTGCGTGTCTCCGGCAGCAACAGGAACACCAGCAGCGCATTGAGCAAGGCCAGGCCCATCGCCACCCAGAATGGCGTCAGTTCCCCGTGCGGCGAGAGCAGACCTCCAAGCGCGGGTCCCACTACAAAGCCCAGGCCAATGGCCGCGCCAATCGCACCCATACCAGCGGCGCGTTTCTCTGGCGGAGCGACATCCGAGACCACCGCCTGAGCTGAGCCGATGTTTGAGGCACCGATGCCACCGATCACACGCGCGATGAGCAGCAGAGGCAATGTGTACGCCAGAGCGGTCAGCGCGAACGAGACCACCTCGATGCACAGCGAGATCAGAATGATGCGTTTGCGTCCATAGCGATCAGAAAGCGCACCCAGAATGGGCGTACAGAGAAATTGAGCCAGAGCATACGTGGTGATGATTAGCCCAACGCCCAGCGGATTGGCACCCAGCCGCAGCGCCCAGAAAGGCAGCAGTGGAATCACCAGGCCAAAGCCAGTAAAATCAATAAAGATCGTCAATGCCATTAAGAATAATGGCGAACGCACTAATTTCCCCATAACATGGACTCCCCTCGTCCAGATTAAGTCAAATTTGACTTACTATTTGGGGAATGGTGGGTTGTTTGGGGGGGGGGGGCCCACAACCCACCCATACCCAAAAAAATTTTATATAGTTTGC
>CAXUEY010000171.1:5726-12458 GCA_964250225.1 uncultured Ktedonobacteraceae bacterium
ATAATAAACAAAATTTTTTTTTATTTTTGGGTGTTTGTTGTTTTTTGGGCCCGCCCCCCCCAAACAACCCACCATTCCCCAAATAAATTTACTCTCGTTGCAGGTGTACGTGCTTATGCACATACACCTGGCTGTGTGCTATAGCTGGACGCGTTTGCAGATGCATGATCGTGCGCGCCAGCCAGTTCAGTTCGGCATCCAGCAGGGTTAGTTTATGGTCGTTGACCAGTTTATGCGCGTCATCCTGGACATGAACATCTTGCATGCACTGGACTACCTGCGTCCGGTCGCGTGCCACCAATTCGTAACGCTCTTTGAGCAGGACAATGGACTCGCCCGGCTGCAGGTGATCCAGGAAGAAGAGGCAGGCATCCATATCGCTGAGCTGTGGCGTATGCGCGCCCAACGCATCGCGTAGCAGTTTATAGAAATAGACGCGCCCCTGCTCCGTGATGTAGTAGACATCGCGTTCACGTAGGGCCAATTCGTCGTGCGCAGAACCGGTGCCAGGCGCCTCGACGACCTCTCTGCGTACTTCTAGATATCCATCACGCGCCAGCCGCTCAAGCTGGTAGTAGATGGTCGGTTTCTTAATGAAGTCCGCAAAGATAGCGTGATGATTCTCGATCACCTCTCGAATTTGTTGCCCGTACATAGGCTGTTCTAGCAAAAGACCGAGTAACATCACCTGCTTATACATTGGTCAGCCCCTTTGTCAGTTCTGACTTAATTATAGGGCGCCCGAATGATGAAGTCAAGGTTGACTCAAAGGGAATGGTACCAGGTGACATAGCTAAGAAAAATCTGTGCGCACTACAAGTTTCCGCAACCAGGTCACCTGTCATAGAAAAGTTCGAGCGGAAGGTTGATCTTGTGGAGTTTTGCTCTTGACTGTATATCTTAGGTAGTGCTAATATCCTAGTTGGGAAGTATGATATTAGCATGGCCTAATGTTATGGGAACATATTTTAGAGAAAGGCGCTTTCTCTCCTCGTTTTGTTGGAAAGGTTTGCAAAGGATATGTTGAGCAAGCTTCGCGCGCGGCCTCTACAATCTGGGCTACGCATTTTTCTCGCGCTGGCGGGACTCTGTGTGGTGGGTGTGCTGATCTGGCAGGGCATCACGGCCTCTGGCAACCCGGACCCAACTGCCGCGCACCTGGACCATAACGCGGCGATTCTGGATACAGGTATTCTGGTCTTTCGCGAAGGACTGGAGTGTATTCTGGTGCTGGCCGCAATTACTGCCAGCATGGTGGGAACGAACCAGGCGTATCGGCGTCCCATAGCAATGGGCGCGGGCCTGGGGTTACTGGCCACAGTTGGCACGTGGTTTGTGGCTATCGCGTTGCTCAACACAATCAATGCGCCCGCGCTGGCGATCCAGGCCGCGACAGGTCTGCTGGCCATCGTGGTCTTGCTAGTAATTATGAACTGGTTTTTCCACAAAGTCTACTGGACTGGTTGGATTTCTTTCCATAACCGCCGCAAAAAGAGCCTGATGAAGAGCGCGGCCAGTGGCGAGCAGTCCCGTACCAGGTGGGGCCTGGTGCTGCTCGGTCTGACAGCGATGTACCGCGAGGGCTTTGAGGTGGTACTTTTTTTGCAGAGCATCCGTTTGCAGGTGGGTTCAAACGTCGTGTTGCAGGGTGTGGCGATTGGGGTAGGGCTGACGGCTATTGTAGGTGCCTTGACCTTCTTCGCGCACCATAAGCTGCCCTATAAGAAGATGCTGATCCTGACCGGTGTGATGCTGGGGGCGGTGCTAATAGTAATGGTCGGCGAGAGCGTGCAGGAGATGCAGCTAGCTGGCTGGTTGACGACAACTAACGTGCCTATTCCGCTACCTGAATGGTTGGGGCTGTGGTTCGCGACCTTCCCCAATGTCGAGGGCCTGGTTGCTCAGATATTGGCAGGAGGCTTCGTGCTCGGCTCCTATTTCCTGGCCGAGTACGTCAAAGTGCGCCGACCCGCGAAACGTGGCGAGACCTCCGCCCAACGCGTCGAAGTTGTATCAGCTCCGACCCCGCTTCTGGATCTGACCGAACTGGCACAAACGCCGGTGCATTAAAATGGAAAAGCCCAAACAAAACTTAGAGAAGGTACATACCGATGAGTGGAATAGTGACCGCCGTGAGCCGCGGTTCAACGCATACATTTAGCAAAATAGATCAGGAAAGCATTCGCTTGCTCGCCGGGCTGGGTGTTGAGGGTGACGCGCATGCAGGCGTGACGGTCAAACATCGCTCGCGGGTGGCGCGTGATCCGAGCCAGCCCAATCTGCGCCAGGTCCACCTGATCCACGCCGAACTGCACGACGAGTTGCAGGCCGCTGGTTTCGCTGTCTCAGCGGGACTGATGGGCGAGAATATCACGACGCGCAACATCGACCTGCTCGGATTGCCAACCGGCACGCGGCTGCACCTGGGCACGACTGCGGTGGTTGAGGTGACTGGCCTGCGCAACCCCTGTCTCCAACTGGATCGCTTCCAGTCGGGCCTGATGGCTGCTGTGCTGGATCGCGATGAGCAGGGCGCGCTCATCCGCAAAGCTGGCGTGATGGGCATTGTGCTGGTTGGAGGCGAGGTGCGACCTGGCGATGCGATCAAGCTGGAACTACCCCCAGAGCCACATCAACCGCTTGTGCAGGTCTGAGGTTACCAGGCTCTATATGTGCAGCATTTTTGCTTGGAGATAGCAGAGCATTCTTTCAAGCAGATGAAAAATCGGTCGTTGAACTTGAGAAATAAAGAGAAGCAGCGCTTCTAACCTAAGCTGAGGCACATTGAGAAACACCACTCCCTTGACAAATCATATGCCGCTTGTGTACGCTATGATTCCAGGGAAAGTTTCTCTAATCGAGTACTCGAAAGCATATTCTTCACCGCGTATCTAGCTCAACTGCAAGCTTCATCGAAAGGAAGCCTGAATGCCAGCAGGGTCACGAGCGCAGAATTCTGTCTTTGGCGGACGCGACGCTTTCACACGGGCGCGCCTCCGCTTGAAACGGTGTTTTCCTGGCTCATCCCCCCGCTGTCTGCACCAACACCGCTGTTGCTCTCGCCATTGCCGCCGAGGACGCTTCTCTCTCACACCAGCCCCTGATTGTGTTTCTTACCACCTAGCCGTCAGAAGGAGTTTTTCGGCATGTTCACGCGCTTTAACCTCGGCATCGAACAGGAATTTCAGATGGTGGATCGCTCCACAGGCCAGCTTAGCCCGCATATCCAGACGGTCCTGGAAAAGGGCGCTCCGCTTTTCGGCGAGAAGATCAAACCGGAAATGTTGCAGTCAGCCGTTGAAATTGTCACGGGGATCTGTCCAGATATTACCGCGGCCCGCCTCGAATTACAGACGCTGAGGCGCACGCTGCATGATTTGCTGGAGCCGGATGGCATCGGGCTAATCAGCGCTGGCACGCATCCTAGCGCGCGCTGGGAAGAGCAGCTCTCGATGCCCAATCCGCGCTACATCGAGCTGGAAGAGGAGTTGCAGGATATCGCCCGCTCGATTCTGATCTTTGCCCTGCATGTCCACGTGGGCGTGGAAAGCCATGAATTGGCGGTCCGGCTGATGAACCAGGCTCGCAATTGGATTCCCCACTTTGTGGCCCTGTCCGCCAATTCACCGTTCTGGGGCGGACGTTTCACGGGCATCAAGTCCTATCGCTCGGTGGTCTGGCGCCCCTTCCCACGCAGCGGCGTACCCGATGTCTTTCCGTCCTGGAGCGATTTCGATAACTATGTGCAGACCCTCATCAGAACGGGCTGCATCGATAATGGCAAGAAGATCTGGTGGGATATACGCCCCCATCCGTTTTTTAAAACGCTTGAGTTCCGCATGTGCGACATGCCCGCGACCTTCGAGGATACCGTCGCGCTGGCCGCGCTTTGCCAGGCTCTGGTGGCCAAGCTGACCTGGCTACACCAGCATGACCTCTCAGGCCAGATTCTTCCGCGTGCCTTGATTGAGGAGAATAAATGGCGAGCCATGCGCTACGGTCTGGATGGGTATGTGCTGGACTTCATGCGCAACCGCCGCATTCCAATGCGTGAGGCGATTGGCGATCTGCTGGACTTTGTGGATGATGTGATTGACGATCTGGGTTCGCGGCGCGAGATCAATTACCTGCGTCGCCTGCTCGATAATCCTCGTGGCACCGGCGCGGACCGCCAGATCGAGGTCTACAAACGCACAAGAAACGTGCAGGCTGTGACGCGCTTCCTGATCGAGCAAACCGCGGAGGGCCTGGGGAGCACTGCCCAGGTGAAAGAGATTAGCACGCAATTGCCGTAACACGCGCGGGGCAACCCCGTTTTTTTGCCGGGAGAAAAGAGACGTGATGCAACCATTCTGCCCAAAGAACTTTACACTTGGTATCGAAGAAGAGTTTCAGATGGTAAAGCGTGCCACAGGCCAGTTGGCCCCGTGCATTCACAGCGTCCTGACCAAAGCCAGGCCCGTTCTAGGTCAGCATGTCAAAGCGGAGGTGCAGCAATCGACGATAGAGCTGGTGTCTGATGTATTGCCCGATATCGCCGCCGCGCGCACTCACCTGTACGAGCTGCGCTCAAAGCTGGCGCAAGTGCTGGCGGATGAGGGCCTGGCGTTAATCAGCGCTGGCACGCACCCCAGCGCGCACTGGCAGGAGCAGCCAACGACCGAGGACGAGCGTTACGCGGTGCTGGAGGAGGAGTTTCAGGAGGCGTCGCGCTCGATCCTGGTCTACGGGCTGCACATTCATGTGGGCGTAGCGGACCCCGAACTGGCCATGACGCTGATGAACCAGGTGCGCTCGTGGCTGCCCCACCTGCTGGCGCTTTCGAGCAACTCGCCGTTCTGGGCGGGCAGACTCACGGGCATCAAGTCCTATCGCTCGGTAATCTGGCGCCACATCTTTCGCAGCGGCATCCCCGACGTGTTTCCCACACGCGCGAGCTTCGACCAGTATGTGCAACGTCTGGTGCAAGCCGGGCATATCGATAATGGGCGCAAAATCTGGTGGGATATGCGCCCGCACGCGGTCTATCCCACGCTGGAGTTTCGCGTCTGCGATATGCCCGCGACCCTCGAAGACACGCTCGCACTGGTCGCGCTCTGCCAGGCATTGGTCGCCAAACTGACCTGGCTGCATCAGCGCCACCTGAGTACGCATGTGCTGCCGCGCTACTTTATCGAGGAGCACAAATGGTACGCTGCGCGCTACGGTCTGGACGCCAGGGTCTTCGACTTCGTGCAGGGCCGCCACCTGAGCATGCGCGAGTCCATCGGCGAGCTACTCGACCTGGTGGAGGACGTGCTGGACGAGCTGGGCAGTCGACGCGAAATCGAACATTTACGCGTCCTGCTCAACTCGCCCCACGGCACCGGCGCGGACCGCCAGATCGAGATCTACCGGCAGAACGGGAGCATCACCGATGTGATTCATCACCTGATCCAGCAAACCATGCTCTTAAAGTATCCTCAAAACGGATCGTCATCAAGTTATGGCCAGGCGTGTGGCGGGGGGACAGGATGATCCACAGGTATCCAATTCTGTACTTCTTCCTCTTGAGAGCATACAATATAGAGCAAACGTGAAGTCAAAGGGGGTCATAACCTGGATGTCCGATACTATTGTGCCTTTCCAGCGCTACTATGCACCCGACCCGGATGCGCTGGCAAAGAGTGTTGAGCAGGATTTTATCGCGTTAGATCAGGCTCAGACCGATCAAGATGCCGGGAAACAGCTTGAGCTTTTGGGCAGCATAGGAGCACACTATACAATGCTTGGTAAAGAAGATCTCGCTGCCCCGCTACTTGAGCAGGCGCTGGCGCTGGCAAAACAGTTGGGGGATCGCAGCCAGGAAGTCGCCAACCTGCTGGATCTAGCAACGGCTCTGCAATATCTGGGGCAACGAGACACAGCTCAGGAATTGTTTCATGAAACGTTACAAAAAGTGAAGGCTTATGATCAGCCATACTATGAAGATTTTGTGCTGCATCATCTGGGGCGTTGTCTGGTAGAGCAGAACCAATTGGGCGAGGCTAGAGCATGCTTTGAGTCAGCACTTCTCCTGCGCCAGAAGAAAGGCGACCAACGCTTTATAGACTCCACGCAGCGCGCTATTCATGCTGTACGGGAGCTTGAAAGCAAGCGATAGTTCTCAGGTACCACTTTTCCGCTGGGTGAGAGCATTAGAAGTAGAGCTGGTCTGATCCAGACCAGCTCTACTTCTAATGCTCTCGGACTAATTATTATGGAACACCAGCATATAACCATAATTATGAACCAGGCTGATGTATACACCAGATGCTTGCACCTTACTACGAACTTTATATATATACTTGTTAAGTAGCTCTAGCGCATCTTTATCCTCGTCTTGAAGAGATAGTGCCTTCAATAACATTTCTCTCGTTGCGATCTTATGGGTTAGTAAAATGCGCATCAATTTGTATTCTTTGGGGGTAAAACGCATATTACGATTATCGATGCTCATCGTCATACTTGATGTCTACGTTGTCAAATAATTGATAGAATCAGCCTGATGGTTGCCGTGGTTCTCCTCACCCTCATTATTGCTCACTTTCTCCTCATTGCCTCAGGTCTATCAATTCCTTGGACTTGGCGCAGTGGTGGATTACTGTTCTATACGGTAGGGATTTGCTTTCTCCTATTCAAAATAGTTGTGAATAGTCATTTATCTCCGAGTAGCAGTATATTCCTCTCTTCTCAAGCGATAGGAGGACTTAA
>CAXUEY010000172.1:0-12287 GCA_964250225.1 uncultured Ktedonobacteraceae bacterium
ATCCCCCCCACATCCTCGAGGAGTGTGGGGGTGTGGTGTGGTGTTTATTTTAAATGGCGGCCACCTCATCAACAAAGACGCGCCAGAACTGCTGATAGAGGCCATTCGAGAGACGGTAATGCAAATCAGACGCGAGTGATCTTTCGCATAATGCGCCATATTTTTCATAGAGTCTTGCTGGTACACAGAATTATACGTGTATCGGCAAGACCCTGTATGTTTCAGAGTGCTGATCGCATTTGGATGCATCAGTACAATGTATGATAGAGCAGATATTCTAACGAACAGCTTGGCGTAAAAGGGGAGACTGAGGCAGCTAAATATACTCGGCAAATGATTATTGCTTATCAGGTTGAAGCAGTGGATGTTCTCTACAATCACTTCGCCGCCAAATCGCGCTCAATTTTACCAGAGCCACAAGCTACTATTGTACAGCCGATGGAAGATCCGGGGGCTGACGCTGATCACGCTGAGAAATCTACATACCACGAAACAATGACTATATGGCATCGTTGGCAAGCTGACTATCACATGCAACAATGGCGCAAAGAGGTACAAGAACGCCAGGGTACAGTTGAGAACAGATTAGAAGAGCAACAAACTATGAGTGATCTTTTACCTGGAATCATAAAACGTCTCGGTCCACCCACAATCACGCTTGAGCAGCAAACCCTGGTCCAGTACTACGTCTCGCAGTTAAGCAAAACGACCAACAAGCCGCCAGCAACTATTTATGCCTCGCTCAAGGCAGCATTCAGGGTTCCACTCTATCAAGAGCTGCCCGAATCCGCCTGGGAAAGCGTTGTACAATGGTTTAAGCGGCAAATGCCCGGTCAGGAATTGCCTTCAACACAGGATACACTTTTTTAAACGAGAATAAGGGGATACGTTATGGATAAACATCATTTGGCACAGGAATTGCGACAGCGGCAGTATAAGAGCGGCCTCGTGGCACGTTGGATGATCGACGCGCTGGCGGACGACGATATCATCGATAGCTATATCACCTGCTCAGCTTGTGGGGAGAAGCAGGTCGATGCGCAGAATCTGACCATAGCGATTGAGCACGCGCAGGATGCCAATCAGTTCTTGCAGTTGTGCGATGAACTCGCGGGTAGCCACTACAAACAAACGCATATGGCCCCACAACAGCAACGCCCACCCCAGCGCAGAAATTTTCAGCGCAACAAAAACATGCCGTTCAAGAAAAGAGACTGGTAATCATACAGTACAATCACCATACTGAGCATTTGAAGAAGTAGCAAGGAGAAGAACATGGGAGAGCAACAGAGGCCAGATTTTGATTCGATCAAACAAATGAATGTCTATGGAGTCGAGTATTGAAGTGCGCGTGACCTTATGCCACTCTTAGGATATGGGCGCAAATGGCAGAACTTTTATACTGTTCTTGAGAAAGCCATAACCGCCTGTCATGGGAACAAAATCTCAGTTGACAACCATTTTACTGACGCTGGTAAAATGGCCTCACTTGGCTCTGGAAGCCAAAGAAAGCTAAAAGATTACCATCTTTCACGCTTCGCCTGTTACCTTATTGCTCAGAATGGCGACTCGCGCAAACCAGAGATAGCCGCAGCACAGGCGTATTTTGCTATTAGCACCAGGGAGAACGAGCTCCAAAAACTCTTCAAAGAACAGCAAGAACGACTGCCTACTCGCCTGAAAGTCGCTGAGAGCTACAAGTCACTCGGTGAGGCTGCGTCAGTAGCCGGCGTTGATTCAGCTTTTTTCGGCATCTTCATCGGCGCCGGGTACCTCGGCCTGCATCGCCATACCAGGGCTGAACTCATGCAAATCAAGGATATTCCTGAGGATGAGGAGTATAGGATGAGGGAATGTAACATTTTCTCCGCCCCTATTAACATCAGGATAATTGGGAAGGTTCAGGAAAAAGAGAGGCGACCCACAGAACAGGTGCCAATTGTTCTATGCGTCGCCTCTCTCCACACAAAAGGACACAGAAAGAAGGGGTATGTTTTAGATGTCGGCCATGACCGCGCCTGTGTTGGCAGATGTGACCAGCGCGGCGTAGCGGCGCAGCCAGCGACTCTTGACTGGCTCTCTGGGTGATTGCGCGCTTTCCAGGCGTTGTGCAATCTCGTCGGGGCTGAGCGCGACATTCAGGGTACGTTCGCGCAGGTCGATGTGGATCAGGTCGCCATTCTCAAGCGCGGCGATGGGACCACCTGCCGCAGCTTCCGGCGAGACATGTCCGATGCAGGCGCCGCGTGTCCCTCCTGAGAAGCGGCCATCGGTAATCAGCGCGACCTTATCACCCAGGCCCAGGCCCATGATATTGGCGGTGGGCGCGAGCATCTCCTGCATGCCGGGACCGCCGCGTGGTCCCTCGTAGCGGATCACCACGACATCCCCGGCCCTGACCTGTCCATTGAGGATGCCCGCGCAGGCTTCCTCCTGCGAATTGTAGATTTTCGCGGGGCCGACGTGTTTGAGCATCGCCGGATCGACTGCCGCAACCTTGACGACGGCTCCGTCGGGGGCGAGGTTGCCGAAGAGTATGGCCAGGCCACCGCGTTCGCTATACGGATTTTCCAGGCTATGAACGACCTCTGGATCGTGGTTCTCGGCCTCGGCGATGTTCTCGCCCAGCGTGCGCAGAGTGACCGTGGGGCGCTCCAGGTTGAGCGCGCCCGGCTTTTGCGCAAGTTCTTTGAGAATAGCGCTGATGCCGCCCGCGCGGTCCACATCCTCCATATGCCACTTGCCAGCCGGACTGACCTTGCACAGGTGCGGCACGCGGGCTGCGACCTCGTTGATGCGCTCCAGCGAGTATTCCAAACCGCCTTCACGCGCCAGGGCCAGGGTGTGCAGAACGGTGTTGGTCGAGCCGCCCATTGCCATGTCGAGCGCGAAGGCGTTGTCGATACTCTGCTCGTTGACGATTTTGCGCGGGGTCAGGTCGGCCTCAATCAGGCTCATAATCTGCGCGCCCGCCCGACGCGCCAGTTCTTTGCGCTCCTCAGACGTGGCCAGGTATGAGCCGTTGCCGGGCAGGGCCAGACCCAGCGCCTCCATCAGACAATTCATTGAGTTGGCGGTGAACATGCCCGAACAAGAACCGCAGGTTGGACAGGCTACGCGCTCCAGCTCGGTCAGTTCGCTCTCTTTGATCTTGCCCGCCTGGTACGCGCCCACGACCTCGAAGATGCTAATCAGGTCCACGCTACGTCCGTCAGCCGTCTTGCCCGCGGCCATCGGACCACCGCTGACGAAGATCGTGGGGATATCCAGGCGCATGGCAGCCATGAGCATGCCCGGCACGATTTTGTCGCAGTTGGGGATGCAGACCATGCCATCGAAGCGGTGCGCCTCGATCATGGTCTCTACACAGTCGGCGATCAGCTCGCGGCTGGGCAGCGAATATTTCATACCGATATGGCCCATCGCGATGCCATCATCGACGCCAATGGTGTTGAATTCAAAGGGTACGCCGCCAGCCGCGCGAATGGCCTCTTTGACAAATTTGCCAAAGGCTTGCAGATGGACGTGGCCCGGCACAACATCAACATAGGAATTGCACACGGCGATAAATGGTTTGTTGAAATCATTCTCGCCCACAACGCCCGTGGCTCGCAGCAGACCGCGATGCGGCGCCCGCTCAAAGCCAAGTTTAATCTGATCTGAACGCATTCCCCTCACCTCATACGTGTTACTAGTAGGGATCGGTGGCCAGCCACACCTGTGAGATATAATCTCTCCCGTCTTGCAGGCGTCTGACTGCCGATCCTCCACACATCTTATCTCAACTGTATCTGTTGCTTGCCGTCTGGCTCCAGGGCAAGCGCAAGGGTCGCCCGGACTATGGACGGGGCTTTCTCGCCAGGCAAGATGGTCGTGTTCAATGGACAGAAAGCACTCATCCTTTGGAACAGAGCTTGCCTCTGCTCCGCCTACTCGTTTTACCTTGAACAATCTTAGTACGCGACAGGCGTGATCCAGTCGCTATAGTTGAGATCTTCACCACGGCAGGCCGCGAGATAGGTCCGTTGCAGTTGCATGGTCAGTGGTCCCGGCTTGCCCATACCCACGCGCCTGCGATCCACGCTGATGACCGGCGAGACCTGCACGCCCGTTCCGCAGAGGAAAATCTCGTCGCTGGCGTACAACTCGGTGCGATCAATGCGCCGCTGCTCCACTTCCATAGCAAATTCCCGCTGCACCATCTCGATCAGCGCGTTACGCGTGATACCCTCCAGGATATCTTCAGAAAGCGCGGGCGTGGCCAGTTTGCCGTTGCGCGCGATGAAGAGGTTACACGAACTCCCCTCCGAGACGGTACCGTCGTCGGTCAACATAATCGCCTCATCAAAGCCAGCCGCTTGCGCGTCGTCCACCGCCAGGCAACTATTGATATACGCGCCGGTGACTTTGGCGCGCACGGGCATGGCATTACTATTGGCGCGTCGCCAGGACGAGGTGCAGACGTTCAGTCCGGCGCTGATATCGACGTAGTTGCCCATCGGGAAGAGATAGATGGCCATAGCGTCCTCCAGCGAACTGAGCGTCAACTTGATGGTACGCGATGCTTTATAGGCCAGCGGGCGAATATACACATCCGAGCGGTAGCTATGTTTGTGCACCAGTTCAGCGGTGAGCGCGCAAAGATCATCAATCGACTCTTTAGGTCGCATCATCAACGTATTCCAGGAATTGGCCATACGCTCATAGTGGGCGCGCATCTTGAGAATATATAATTTCTCATGCGCTTCATTCCAATATCCACGAATACCCTCGAAGCAGGCGGTACCATATTGCAGAGCATGGGTGGCGATGCTGACTCTGGCCTCGCTCATCGGGACCACGCGCCCCTCGAAGTAGACATAGCCCTCCTCCGGGTTGAGCACGGGAATCTTGGGACTCTCAGCTCTGCCCGGCTGCTGATTATCCTCGTGTGTTTCTGATTGATACGTCTGGGTCACGAATTGTTCTCTCTTTCTTCGCCATAGGAAAGCGCCGACCCTCGCGTCCGGCGTCTGGTGCGGTGAGGGAGGCGCACGCCAGGGGCGCCTCTACACGCAAGGGGTGAGGGAGACAAGCTCCCGCAATCGCCTGTGTGCTTGCCATGGTTCCCCTTGCATGTAGCGCCGGCCCTCGCGTCCGGCGTCCCCTCACTTGCCGCTGGCATCTCTCTTAAATTGCCGCTGGCGTCTCCTTGCAGCTCTCGGCGATGTAGATCAGATCATCGTCGGTGGCGTGCTTTTTCTCGTCGGCCAGCGCGATAAAGCGCGTATAGGCAGTTTTCAGTTCGCGCGCACTCAGGCGGTGGCCCAGTTGGCGCAGGCGTGCATCCAGGCCGTGGCGTCCAGAGTGTTTGCCCAGCACAAGCCTGGTTTCGCCCCAGCCCACCGACTGGGGCGTCATAATCTCGTAGGTCAGGCGGTTCTTGAGCATGCCGTCCTGGTGAATGCCCGCCTCGTGTGCGAAGGCGTTGGCACCCACCACGGCTTTATTGGGCTGCACCGGCAGCCCGGTCAGGCCGCTGACGAGCTGACTGGCTCTGACGAACTCTTGCGGCCTCACGTTGCTGGTGACGTTGCCGAACTTCTCCGGGCGCGTGAGCAGGGCCATCACGACCTCCTCCATCGCGGTATTGCCCGCGCGCTCACCGATGCCGTTGATGGTCACTTCCACCTGGCGCACACCGGCTGCAATAGCTGCCAGGGTGTTGGCTGTGGCCATGCCCAGGTCGTTGTGACAATGGGCACTCAGCGTGACATCCTCGATACCTGGCACGCGCTCGCGCACGTAGCGGAACAGATTCCCGTACTCGTCAGGCGTGCTGTAGCCCACGGTATCGGGCAGGTTAATGGTGGTCGCACCAGCCTTGATAGCGGTTTCACAGATCCGGCAGAGATAATCCCAATCACTGCGTGTGGCGTCCTCCGCGGAAAACTCGATGACCGGACAAAGAGTATGCGCGTACTCCACCATTGCCTTAGCCCTCTGCACTGCCTCCTCCGGGCTGATATGAAACTTGTGCTTGAGATGGATCTCAGAGGTAGCAAGAAAAACGTGGATCACCGGGCGTTCAGCCTCGCGTACAGCCTCCCAGGCCGCGTCGATATCGGTGAGGTTGGCACGCGCCAGACCTGCCACCGCCGGGCCATGCACCTGACGCGCGATCTCCTTGACCGCGGCGAGGTCGCCAGGCGAGGCGGCAGGAAAACCGGCCTCGATGATGTCCACGTTCAGTCGCACGAGCTGCTCGGCCACCTGGAGCTTCTCCTCGGTGGTCATGGTTGCTCCAGGCGACTGCTCGCCATCGCGCAATGTTGTGTCAAAAATTCGAATAACCGCAGGATCTGCCATTACTGTTTCTCCTTCAGAACTACTTTTTCTGTTCGATAATAGCTGGTTCTGTAATCGCTGGTTTTTTCTCGTCCGCGCTCTCTGAATTGCTGACGACGGGATTGAGCCAGGGCATCATGGCGCGCAGTTCTTTGCCGACCTGTTCGATCTGGTGATCGGCGTTGACGCGGCGCATAGCCTTGAAGCTGGGCTGACCGGCCTGGTTCTCCAGAATCCAGGTGCGGGCAAATGTGCCATCCTGGATCTCGCGCAGGACTTTGCCCATCTCTTTTTTCACCCGCTCGTCGATCAGGCGCGGCCCCGACACGTAATCGCCAAATTCGGCGGTGTTGCTGATCGAGTAGCGCATATAGCTCATGCCGCCCTGGTACATCAGGTCTACGATCAGTTTCAGTTCGTGCAAACATTCAAAGTAGGCCGACTCTGGCTGGTAGCCCGCCTCCACCAGCGTCTCGAAGCCAGCGCGGATCAGCGAGGTCACGCCGCCGCAGAGCACGGCCTGTTCGCCAAAGAGGTCGGTCTCGGTCTCTTCCTTGAATGTCGTTTGCAGGACACCCGCGCGCGCGCAGCCGATGCCACGTGCATACGAGAGAGCCAGCGCGTGAGCATTGCCCGTCGCGTCCTGATGCACGGCGACGAGAGCCGGGGTACCGACGCCCTCTTTATAGAGACGGCGTACCATGTGGCCGGGTGCTTTGGGCGCGATCATTGTGACATCCACATCAGCCGGGGGAACAATCTGGCCGAAGTGCAGACTGAACCCGTGCGCGACCATGAGCATTTTGCCAGGGGCCAGACCAGGCCGGATATCGCGCTCAAAAACGGCTTTATGCTGCTCGTCGGGAATGAGGACCATAATGACATCCGCCTGCTCAGCGGCTTCGGCGGGCGTCGTGACCTGCAAACCCTCTGCCTCAGCCTTCGCCCGGCTCTTACTGCCGCTGGGCAGACCAACCACCACTTCGCAGCCGCTATCCCGCAAACTCAGCGCGTGGGCGTGACCCTGACTGCCGTAGCCGATGATTGCCACGCGTTTGCTCTGAATAAGTTCAAGATTCGCGTCCGCTTCATAATAAACCTGTGCCATGTTTCATTCTCTCCTAACTGTCTTTTCAATGTATGGGCATTAAGCCGCCCTGGCAACTTCCGCAATGCACTTGCGCATTGCTTTGCAACACGATCAGGAACGCTGGCATGCTGTTGCCTGACCCGATAACGTGTGCTACTGTATGCCGCGAGGCATGGCAACGCTGCCGGTACGCGCCATTTCGCGAATGCCAAAGGGTTGCAAGAGGTGCAGCAGTTGCTCAACCTTTTCGGCGCTGCCGGTGACCTCAAGCGTGACGGTTTCCGGGGCAAGGTCGGCAATGTGCGCCCCGAAGCGATGACCAAGTTCGATAATAGCGTGCGCGTGCTGGGAATCGCTCTTGACCTTGATTAAGGCCAGTTCGCGCTCGACAATTTGCTCGGATGAAAAACTGTTGACGTGTCGGACATCGACAACTTTGCGCAACTGTTCAACCAGTTGCTCGACCCCCACTTCGGAGTCATTCGTGACGGCGGTGATGCGCGCCTCGTTCGGCTGCTCGCGGCGCCCGATGGTCAGTGTATGCGTGTTGGCGCGCCGACGACGCAGCAGGCCAACCACACGGTCCACAGAGCCGGGCCGTTCGGCAATAGAAATGACCAGGGTGTGGGTGCGCGCGGCCCCCGCGGGCGCGTTCGACTGGCCTGCTCGTTCGGTGGGTAGCGTCCGGATCTCGGCCTGCGTGCCCGGTTTCTCGTGTGTCATAGAGGTGTAGCAAGGAAATCCCACGCCTTGAGGCCGGGGAGGAATGCCCGTGTGCCATAGCATGCTCTTCCTTGCCATGCTCCTTTCTTTAAAAAAAAACTTGACCCATTTTGGGAGATATGAGATACTTCCGACATGGATAGAACAATTGTTGTACAACTCAAACCCACGCCAGAACAGGCTTGTATCCTGCAACGCACGCTGCAAGAACACACAGCCTGCTTCGTGGACCCCCAATACACCTCGCAGCAATGTAGTCGGTGTGGGCATATTGCTCGCCATAATCGTCGTTCTCAAAGTCTCTTCCTCTGTTGCGCCTGCGGGTACTGCATCAATGCAGATCTGAACGCAGCGTATAACATTCGGGATAAGCATCTCGCTTATCTTGCCAGTGTCGGTAGATCCTTCGCTGGTGGGTCGCCCGTCAAGCGGCCTATCGTCTCCACTCTTCGGAGTGAGGGACAAGCCCCGCGCCTTTAAGCTGGGGTCACTTGACGTCCTTATCTCTCCTCGTCGGTCTCTTCGATCATGCTGGTAATGGCTGAGCCGGGCGCTACCATCGGGTAAACGTTGTTCTCGGCTTCGATCACAAAATCGATGATGACCGTCTCATCGCTCTCCATAGCCTCGCGCACCGCGTCTGCAACGTCCTCGCGCCGCGTGATGCGCAAACCTTTCAGCCCATAGGCATCGGCCAGTTTCACATAATCCGGGCCGGTCATGGGTGTCTCCGAATAGTTGCGATTATGGAAAAACTGCTGCCACTGGCGCACCATGCCCAGGTAGCCATTGTTCATAATCGCGACCTTTACGGCAACTCCCTGCTGCTTGAGCGTGGCCAGCTCTTGAATATTCATCTGAATGCCGCCATCGCCCGCCACGACCCAAACTGTCTCGCGAGGCAGGGCCATCTTGACGCCCAGCGCGGCGGGCAACGCGAAGCCCATTGTGCCCAGGCCACCAGAGGTAATATGGCTGTTGGGACGCGTCCAGGTGTAGAAGCGCGCGGTCCACATCTGGTGCTGGCCAACATCGCTGACCACGATGGCCTCGCCATTGGTCGCCTCGCGAATAGCTTCCAGAATACCCGCGGGGTCGGGATACTGCTGATCGCGGAGAATTTTGCCACGTTCGTTGGCCTCAGCCTCCCAGCCACGAATCTCGCTCAGCCACCCGCGATGCTCACCCGGCTCAACCGCCGCAGTCAGGACGCTCAGGGCAACTTTCGCGTCCGCGACAATCGGCACCGCGGCAAACTTGACCTTGTGCATTTCCGAGGCGTCGATATCGATATGCACAATCCGCGCGTTGGGCGCGAATTCAGCGACTTTCCCGGTCACACGATCATCGAAGCGCAACCCAACGCCCACGATCAGATCAGCGGCCCCGATAGCCTTGTTCACGTGTACGGGACCGTGCATGCCAGGCATGCCGATGGCCAGAGGATGCGTCTCAGGGAAGGCGCTCAGGCCGAGCAGAGTGGTAATCACGGGCATGCCAGTCTTTTCAGCGAAGGCGCGCAATTCTGGGCAGGCATCGGATAGGATGACGCCATGACCAGACATAATCACTGGCTTACGCGCCTGTTTGATCAGGTGCGCAGCGCGCGCGATGGCCTCTGGCTCCGCCTGGGGTTTGCGCGTAGCTCGGAAATGCTCCAGCGAGTTGACCGAAGCGCCGGGCCGATAGGACATTTTTGCCTGCAACACATCTTTGGGAACATCGACCAGCACGGGACCGGGCCGCCCGCCCTGAGCCAGCCGGAAAGCCTCGTGGACAATATCGGCCAGGTCTTCGATGCGCTCCACCAGAAAGCTGTGTTTGGTGATAGGCTGCGTCACACCCAGAATATCGGTCTCCTGGAAGGCGTCGCGCCCGATAAACGGACGTGCTACCTGTCCAGTGATAGCGACGAGCGGAGTTGAGTCCATAAAGGCGGTGGCCAGACCCGTCACCAGATTTGTCGCGCCGGGGCCGCTGGTGGCGACGCAGACACCGGCTTTGCCCGTGACGCGCGCGTAGCCATCGGCTGCGTGGGCCGCGGCCTGTTCGTGGCGCACCAGCACGTGATGCAGGATTGGATACGAGGTCAACGCGTCATAGAAGGGCATAATCGCGCCGCCGGGGTAGCCATAGAGCAGCTCAACACCTTCGCGGACCAGCGCCTCGCACAGAATATGGCTGCCTGAGAGTTCGCGTGCCTCTTCATGCTCGTTGGAACGCAGCGTTGAAGCCGACGCACTACTCCCCGTGGTCAAAGATAGAGGTGCAGCTATTTGCATAATAACTCCTTGTGATAGATTTGCCTGAGAACAATAAAAAAACGAGGATCTCTCCGAATTGGGGAGGTTCCTCGTTGTAAGGTTACCTGCTCTGGATAGGTTGCGTCGTTGCTTCCTCTAAACTCCCGTCTTCGTTCCTGGTACTAGCCCCTTAATCAGCCCTACCAGGTTTATAATCAACCCGGTAAGGCGGCTAAGGCTAAGGAGGCCGCTAAGGACGACAAGAAGGAGGCTGCCAACAATAATGAGCAGGACAAACAAAGAAACCGGCGCCACTACGCCGGTTTGAATGAGGAGAATGCTTGCGGCTGCCCCCATGCCACACGTTGCCTGAGCAGACATACGCGCGGGCTGACGCTGTGCGCGTTGAGCATGCGAAGGACACGTGCTGCCAGCAGCCATTGCCGGATATGCAGTTGTACAGGGCATGCAATACATTCTAAGACTCACTTTGCTACAAAAATATGTTCCAAAACAAAAAGAAGACATACAGGGCTGCAACAGCATCATCGCCGGAGCACTCTATACGTCGTTGTTTTCTATGGTAAAGCATACCCTATAAAAAATGGTTTGTCAACCCATCAAGATGGGAAATTTTTAGAAATGCTGGCTCTTTCCCTGACACAGCCATCGAAAAAAGTGTACCATTATCACGCAACGGTTCAGCAACGAGTTGAGCGCGCATTGGAAGTGGGGCGCCTGACTTTACCGCAAGTTGAATAAAAGAAGCTAATTTTGTGTTTATACGTGTAAAATTGTCTTCGGCAATTTTACACGTATAAACACAAAATTATTGCAACCCGATCAAAAACAGCCCGCGCGCCATGACCTCGCCCGCCAGTGTACAGACGACGATCAGGTAGAGCATGCCTGTGGCCGACTGGAAGGAGCGATCACGCACAAGTTTCCAGGAGAGGCTGCCCAGGACCAGGGGGATAGCGAAGCCCACCAGCAGGCGTATCCAGCCAATAGCCTCGGTGCTCAGCGGCGTGACTGTCGGCACGTTGGCGGTCTTCACGGTTGGCGAGTTCGTTGGAGTCGCTCTGGTTGAGGGCGTCGCGGTGGCGGTGACGGCTGGCCTGCTCTGAGTGGTGACCTGCGCCTGAGCGGGCGCGACCTGCGCGCCACCAATCAGGAAGAAGAGTACCTCAAGCGCCAGTCCCACCAGCACCAGGGTGGTTGAGAGTAGCAGCGGCTTCTCGGTCATGGCCGGCGTGACCAGGTACCAGTGGCCGAGCCACATGGCCGTCATCACACCGCCCAGAGCCAACGCAGCAGCGAAGAAGCCAGCCACGACCAGCCAGCCACCGAGTCCCGCGCCACCCATCGGACGGTAGATCATGCCCACCACGAAGAGTGTGGCCAGACCCGCCAGCAACGCCAGGCCACCGCTCAGCATGCGCAACACATAGAGCGCCGTAATAGCAGGTTTGACTGGCTCACCCTCGGATTTGCTGCCATCATTCGCAATGCCTGCTCTCTTATCCAGCAGCAGAAAGAGCGTATAGGGGATGAGCAGCAGCAAGAAGAGCAACAGCGGAGTCCCTAGCAAGCCGGTCCAGTGAGGATCGACGCGATAGAAGCTATTCAACAGATCCGACGACGAAAAGCCCTGTTGGAACAGGTAGGTCAGACCGGTCAGGAACAGGTAAATAAAAGCATACAATATCAAGAAACTGCGCTTGACCGAGTGGCGCCAGTCGAGCAGGTACATGACCGCGAACTGCCCGACGCACAGCTCGATCAGCACAATGAACAACATCAATGGCAGCGTGAGCATGGTTGTCTTTCGATCCTTTGTCTTTGGATTATGGCGTTAAAGGGGCAATGGCCCACCTTCGACTTTGACCCTCAGATTATAGCGC
>CAXUEY010000173.1:0-12106 GCA_964250225.1 uncultured Ktedonobacteraceae bacterium
CCATAAAAACGGTTGGACCGTTTTTATGGGCTGCCTCATACTATCTCTATTAATTCATCTGGCGCTCTTCCACGGCGCGCGCGAAAGCCTCCAGGTCGTCGGTACGTTGCTGAATGTGCTCGTAGAGGAGTGCGTGATCGAGCGTACCAGGCTCGTGGACCAGCGTGTCGCGTAGATTCGTGAGCACTTCCAGGCGATAGGCCAGGGTGCGCGAAATGAGCTGGCGGCTGGCCACGATGCTCAAGAGTTCGTAGTAGCCCTCTGGCTTGCGCAAACCTAACGCAGAGACCAGGATGCCGCAGAGCTGCAAACAGATTTCGATGGCGCTCTGCAAGTAGCGTTCAGCCAGCCCATAGACGCGGAAATCGGCGATAAATTCTTCGCGCGGCGACTTGCCCAGCTCGCGTAAAATGGCTACTGACTCGCGCAGCAGCTTCAGATGACGCGCCAGCAGTTCTTTATCCACCGGCAAGAGCTGGCCGGAGAGACGCCGACCCAGGGCTTGATTCTGCATTTCATCGAACTTCTTGAAATCCAGGTAGTCCATCACGGCCCTGGTCTCAAAAGAAACGCGCGATTTCTCATCCCGGCTAAACAAAATCTGCCCGTAACGAATGACCTGCAACTTGAGCAGCAGAGACGCCTGGTTGAGGATCACCACGTCGATACTCTCCGATTCCAGGCGCTTAGCCAGCTCGCTGAAAAAGTAGAGCTGGTAGTCAAGAAACTGGTCGGACTTGATCTGTTCCATGAGCAGAATGGCAACATCAACATCGCTGAGCTGGCCGAACGAGCTACGATTGGAGAGTGAGCCGGAGAGATAGGCAGCGTTGACAGGACTTTGCGCGAAGAGTTGGTTGAGTTGAGATTGTCTCTCGAATAAGTTCATCAAGACCTCCTCAAGAATGCTATCAGGCTCTTGCCTGAGCGCTCTTTCGGGAAAACGACGACCCCGTACTTTTACTATACCATACAAATGTCTCCAAAGTAACTCCTCATTGACACCGCATCCCGCTTCTTGCTACAATCAGGGCAGATCTTTAACTGGCTGCGATTCTAGAGGGCAGCCAAGAGAGGAACGAAGACGTGACCACGACGCGAGGGCAGCACCTGATTGGTAAAGAGATTGGCTCGTGCGTGCTGGAAAAGCTGCTGGGCTATGGAGGATCCAGCGCGGTTTTTCTCGCGCGTTCGCTCGCATCCGACGAGCAGGTCGCGATCAAGGTGTTCCTGCCCCGTTCAACGCTGGATGGGCCGATGCGCAAGAGCTTCTATCGGCGTTTTTTGCGCGAGGCTGAGGCGGCCAGCCAGTTGAATCATCCCCATATTCTCTCGATCTATGCCTATGGCGAGCACGAGGGCCTACCCTATATCGTCATGCCCTACATGGTCGGGGGAACGCTGGCCGCCTATGTGCGTCGGCAAGGTCCGCTCTCACTACTGGAAGCGCTGCGTTATCTTGAGCAGATCGGGCCCGCGCTGGATTACGCGCATGACAATGGCTGCATTCACTGCGATGTGAAGCCAGCTAATATCCTGCTCGATAGCGCAGGGCAGGCCGCGCTCTCGGACTTTGGCATTGTGCGTATGGTGCAAACGGTTGACGCGCTCAATGCGCCTGACAAGCGCGTAGATACGTCCAGCGAGGAAGTGATGGGCACGCCCGATTATGTCTCGCCTGAGCAGGCGATGGGTGATGAGTTGGATGGCCGCTCGGATGTGTATTCGCTAGGTGCGACCCTCTACTTTTTGCTGGCTGGCGATCCGCCTTTTGTGGCCGAGTCGCCGATTGCCCTGGCGCTGATGCATGTCCACGAGACACCAACGCCGCTGGGCATGTTGCGCGCGGATGTGACACCACAGATCGATATGGTAATGATGCGAGCGCTGGCCAAGACACCAGACGAGCGGTTTCAAACCGCCAGTGCTTTCTCCCAGGCCTTCGCCAGCGCCGTGCTAGCGAGTGGCGAGATTGTGCCGAATACGCCGAAATCCACGCGTGTGACGAGACAGCAGACCGGGAGTATCGCCGCGCTTCCTGCGCCATCACAATCGGTTGTGCGCATTACAGCGCTGAAGCGGTCACGCTTCAGATCATGGCGTATCGGGCTGGCACTTGGCCTGATTGCGCTGCTCTTGCTTGGCTGTTTTCTCTCGGCTCTCTTCATCGGGATCGTTCATAGCGCGCCGCCACCGTCTCACCGCGCTACACCTGGCCCGTCTCATCCGCTCTCTGATGTACTGCTCGCCAACCAGCAGGACTGGCCGACCAGCGGTACGTTCTTTTTTCATGATGGCCGTTATCATATCCAGAACAAAACGCCTGGAGGTCTGGTGGCGGCTTTTTACGCCAACCACCAGTTTAGCGACTTCCAGCTCTCCATCGTGGCCAGCGAGATCAACGGCTCCTACAATGGGGCTGATTACTACGGCATCGTTTTTCGCGCCTCCGCCGATCAGGCCAGCTACTATCTCTTCGAGGTCACAAGCGCAAACGGCGGTCAGTATGGTTTTCTGCGCTCTGACGGTGGGCGCTGGATGCCGCCCCTGGCGTCAGGAGCCATCCCAGGCATCTTCGTGGCCAGCCCAATGTCCTGCGCGTGACCGCGCAGAGCGACACCTTCACCTTCGCGATCAATAGCCAGCAGATTGGTAAGCTAGTCAGCGACACCTCGAACGCGGCCCTCTCCTCTGGCAGTCTTGGTCTGGTGGTCGAAGAGCCAGGCAGCGAAGTGGCCTTTTCGCACCTCATGATCTCACCGCTGTCCTGAGCCTGTCTGACCGTGTTTTGCACAGGTGAAATATATCGATAATGCTCATTGTTAAGAACAGAGAAAGCTATCGATACGGCGCCTGTGCCCTATCGTTCGCGATACATCTTTTCTTTTCAGAAAGTGAGGCGATTTGTGAACCACCAATCGTTTCTCCAGCCCTCGCGGCGCTTCTCACTGCCCCTGCTCCTGTTCAGCATTTTTGTGCTGATTCTCTCGGCCTGTGGGAGCGGCAACCCTGGTGCGGGTACCTCTTCTACGCCCGCCGCGCGCCAGGTGCTGACATTTCCCAATGTCGGCACGCCGGATATTTCTGTGCTGGACCCCGCACTGGGGGCGGATTCGAACTCGGCGCTGGCCGTTGGCATGCTCTATAGCGGCCTGGCGCGCTTCGATAAAAATCTGCACGTTGTGCCTGATCAGGCCACCTGGACTATTTCTCCTGACCGCAAAGTCTACACCTTTACCCTGAAACCAGGTCTCACCTTCTCCGACGGCACGCCGGTGACCGCGCAAACATACGTCTATACCTTGACGCGCGCGTTGCTCCCGGCTCTCTCAAGCCGCGGATCGGCCAACCTGTTCCTGGGCAATATCGCGGGCGCGTCCGATGTAAGCAACGGGAAAAGCACCGTCCTGACGGGCGTGAAAGCGCTCAATGACTCGACGCTGCAAATTACGCTGACCCAACCCACTGAATATTTTCTGCAGGTGATCGCCAGCTCGATCTCCTTCGCGCTTAACCAGAAAATTATCGAGCAGTATGGGCAGACCGATTGGATCAACCACGCCGCGGGCGGCGCGCTCGGCACTGGACCCTTTATGGTCAAGGAGTGGAAGCATAACACCAGCATGGTCTTTGTGCCCAACCCGCACTACTATGGCGCGAAGCCCAGACTCTCGGAAGTGGATATGTTCTTCGTCAACGATCTCCACACGGCTTTCCAATCCTATCGCGCCCATCAGTACGATTTTGACTGGAACATCGTCGCCTCGGATCTCAAGATTGCGCGTACACAGGCTGGTTATACCAATCGGTCGCTGCTGGAGACCGATATGCTCTTCTTCGACAATACAAAGCCACCTTTCAATCAGAGTGCGGTGCGTCAGGCTTTCGCGTATGCCATCAACAAGAATATTCTGGCCACCTCTGTGTTCGATAAATCGGTGGTGGCTGCTCCAACCATCATCCCCCCCGGCATGCCTGGCTACCAGCCCGGTTATCAGGGACTCACCTTCGATACCATAAAGGCGAAAATGCGCCTGCAATCGGCCTATCCCGATGTGAGCAAGGTGCCGTCAATCACCTTCTCCTATCCCAATTCGCAGGTCTCGCCCCAACTGGCTCAGGCGTTGCAACAGATGTGGCAGACTGCCCTGGGTATCCAGGTCAAGCTCAATCCGATGGAGTTGTCTGCCTACAACTCCGCCACCAACGCCCACCAGATCCAATTTGGCTTTACCCAGTGGGGCGCGGACTTCCCCGATCCCTACGACTGGCTGGCCCTGAACCTGCTCTCGACCGCGTCCAACAACAATGGCCTGTGGAACAATCCGCAGTTTGACGCGACTATTGCCCAGGCTGAGGTCACCTCTGGCCCGGCGCGCATCGCTCTCTATAACAAGGCCGAGCAGATCGCTGTCAGTGATGTGGGCTGGCTGCCTATCGACCACCAGACAATGTCGGCGCTCATCCCGACCTATGTCCACGGCGTTTCCCTGAACAACACCGGCCTCTACTTCGGTGATTGGTCAAATGTGTACCTGTTGCAGCACTGATTGTGACACTTTTCACGTCTGATGAGCGTGCCAGGAATTGTAGGGCACCATTTCTGGCACGCTCATCAGACGCTGCTTTTCAGAGTGGGAGGAGACAAAGGTGGAAAAAACTATATGGCTGACTTTTTGTCCGTAAGCTTGAAGCGCCATTGTTAAGATGTTATACTGAGAAAGACAGCACTCATTGCAGGCCCGCCAGGAGTCAGGCGGGCCTTCACACGTCAAAAATTTTTTTACTGTTTTGATGAAGTAAAACGAGTGCTGAGAAGCAACGACGCTTCTCTATGTAATGCTGCATCTGTGGCCAGAGCCTGGTCAACAGTGAGGAGGAAATTTTTTTTCATGGCTATCAACATGATCAACCCCTATGACGTAGCGGTTGCGCAGTTCGACGAAGCAGCTGAGCGCCTCGGTCTCTCGCAGGCCATGCGCGCTATTTTACGCAAGCCTAAACGTGAACTGACCGTCAATTTCCCTGTACGTATGGATAACGGCGATGTGGAAATATTCACCGGTTACCGTGTCCAGCATAATATCAATCGCGGCCCGGCCAAAGGCGGCATTCGCTTTAGCCCGGAAGTCTCACTCGACGAGGTGCGCGCACTCTCTATGTGGATGACCTGGAAGTGTGCCGTAGTGGGTATCCCCTTTGGAGGCGCCAAAGGGGGGGTGATTTGTGATCCACGTAAAATGTCATCTGCCGAACTGGAACGTCTCACGCGCCGTTATACCACTGAAATCTCTCTTTTAATTGGCCCCGATAGCGATATTCCCGCACCCGATATGAATACCAACCCACAGATTATGGCCTGGATAATGGATACCTATTCAATGCATAAAGGCTATTCTGTTCCCGCGGTAGTTACCGGCAAACCGATTGGCATTGGTGGTAGCGAAGGGCGTATGGAGGCGACAGCCCGTGGCGTGAAGGTCGTCACACACGAGGCTATGTTGGATAAAGGCATGACCCCCTCAGAATGCACTGCGGTGGTTCAGGGCTTTGGCAACGTTGGCAGCATTACCGCGCGCCTGTTACACGACGAACTCCACTGCAAAATTATCGGTCTGAGCGATATTTATGGTGGCGTCTATAACCCCAACGGTATCGATGTGCATCGCGCCCTGCGCTACTCTAAAGAGCATGGTTCGCTCAAAGGTCTGCCCGACAGCGAGCCGGTGAGCAACGCCGAGCTGCTGGAACTGCCCTGCGACGTGCTCATACCTGCCGCGCTAGAGAACCAGTTGACGAGCCGCAATGCCGCGCGCATCAAAACGCGCCTGATTATCGAGGCCGCCAATGGCCCGACTGCTCCCGAAGCGGACAAAATCTTTCACGCGGCTGGCATTACCGTGATCCCCGATATCCTGGCTAACGCGGGCGGCGTAACGGTGAGCTACTTTGAATGGGTGCAGGATCTCCAGCGCTTCTTCTGGGCCGAAAACGAGATCAACGAACGCCTGGAGACGCTGATGAAGCGTTCCTATCGCGCGGTGGCGCAAAAAGCCGACGAGCAGGAGACGAATATGCGCATGGCCGCGTATCTGCTGGCCGTGGCGCGCGTGGCCGAAGCGACAGAACTGCGCGGGGTCTATCCGTAAGGCGTATATGATGGCCAGTGCAGGCATAAGGGGAAGGTCGGGACACCACCCGATCTTCCCCTTATGCCTGCACTGGGGCAGGCGACCTGGCAAAATTTTCTACGCATCATACCAGCTATACGGGTAACTCTCGTCATCAATGGTTTGTGCCGCGGCTGTGTATTTCAGCGGATAGAAGGTATCGATCATCACGGCCAGCTCTTCGGTACGCTCGGAACCCAGGCTCTTCTCGACGGCGCCTGGATGTGGGCCGTGTGGGATGCCACGCGGGTGCAGCGAGATTGAAGAGCGCTCAATACCGCGCCGACTGCCAAAGTTTCCATTGACATAATACAGCATCTCGTCGCTATCGATGTTGCTGTGGTTGTAGGGCACAGGGACCGAGAGTGGGTGGTAGTCGAGCTTGCGCGGGACAAACGAGCAGACCACAAAATTTGGCCCCTGGAAGGTCTGGTGAACCGGCGGCGGTTGATGGATACGCCCGGTAATTGGCTCGAAGTCGGCGATGTTGAAGATCCAGGGATACTCGCAGCCGTCCCAACCAACGGTATTGATGGGATGGAAGTCATACCAGTAACTAGAGATCAGGTTGCCGACTTTGACGCGTACCTCGAAGTCGCCGCGCTCGGTATGCGTAACCAGCTCTTCGGGTCGGCGAATGTCGCGCTCACAATAGGGCGCGTGCTCCAGTAACTGGCCGTTGGGACTCAAGTAGCGGCGTGGCGGCTCGATGCTGCCATGTGCCTCCACCACCAGCAGACGTGTCTGGGGACTATCCGCCGCGATCTCGAAGCGAAAGGTCGTGCCACGCGGGATGACGATATAGTCGCCCTCATGATAGGGCAATAGCCCGAAGGTTGTCTCCAGCACGCCATGCCCGTCGTGTACAAAGTACATCGTGTCAGAATCACCGTCGCGATAGAAGTAGCGCATTGGCTCCGCGGGCAGGGCGATGCCGATGGTCAGATCTTTGTTATACATCATGACCTGGTTGCCCTGCACGGCGTCTCCACCGGGTTTGAGTTGGGCCGTCTTCAGATGGTGGTGGCGCTGCACATTCACATGCCACTCCTCCAGGTGACGTTCCTGGCACGCCTCAACCTTCTTCACGCGTGTTGGCGGGAAGTGATAATAGATGTTCGAGTAGTTATTCGAGAACCCCTCGATGCCGAAGAGTTCCTCTGAGTAGAGTGTGCCGTCCGGCTTGCGAAATTGCGTATGCCGTTTCGGTGGAATCTCACCCAGGCGATGATAGGGTGGCATATGGATGCTCCTCTTGTGAAAAGACGTATTTCAGTTCCCAGGAGCGCCGGACGCGAGGGCCGGCGCTACACGCAAGGGGGTCAGGAGATTTTATTGCGTAAAATCCCAAGCCCCTCGATTTCCAGTTCAATCGTCTCGCCGCTCTGGAGCCAGGGATGGATCTCTGTGCCGATCTCCAGCAGACAGCCGGTACCGACGGTGCCCGAACCGAGGACATCGCCGGGGCGTAGACGCGTGTTGCGTGAGGCGTAGGCGATCATCTGCTCAAAGCTGTAGTGAATCTGGTTAAAGTTGCCTCGCGAGATCTCCTTGCCGTCCACGCGCGCTATCATGGTCATGTTGTAGCGCTCGTTGGCCCCACTGCCGGTGCGACGGGCAGCCAGTT
Source organism: uncultured Ktedonobacteraceae bacterium (assembly GCA_964250225.1). Taxonomy (GTDB): domain Bacteria; phylum Chloroflexota; class Ktedonobacteria; order Ktedonobacterales; family Ktedonobacteraceae; genus Paraktedonobacter. Next base: position 7,798 of record CAXUEY010000173.1, read on the forward strand.
CATCGGGCGTGACCAGCCAGGGGCCGAGCGAGGTCGCGAAGTCCTTGCCCTTGCCCGGACCCAGGTTGAGCTTCATATCCAGGCGCTGGAAATCGCGCGCGCTCCAGTCGTTCATGATTGTGTAGCCCGCGATATAGTCCGCCGCCTCTTCGGGTGCGATATCTTTGCCCTCGCGTCCAATCACGCAGGCGATCTCCAGTTCGATATCCAACTCTTTGCTGCCCACGGGGTAGGGCACCGGCTCATCGTGACCGTAGATCTCGCTAGTGTTGGTAAAGTAGAAGGTAGGGATCTCGTACCATTCTGGGATCATGCCCAGGCCGCGTTTGGCGCGCGCGGCTGCCACGTGCTGCTCGAAGGCGTAGAAATCGCGCATAGTCGGTGGATGCGGTACTGGCGTCATCAACGTCACCTCGCTCAAGGCCATGCCCTGCTCGGAACTGGCCAGGACGTGGCGCGCGCTGGCCATGCCGTCGGGATCTTGCAGCATCTCCAGCAGCGTTGGATAGTTTAGCGGCAACACACGTTCGTCGCGCAACACGCCGGCGTAGGTCGTATGCTTGGGAATTTTAAAGGTCACCAGTCGCATGCTACAGATTTCCTCGCAATTCCTGCTCGCGCTCCAGTGCCTCGAACAGCGCCTTAAAGTTGCCCTCGCCGAAACCGCGCGCGCCTTTGCGCTGGATCACCTCGAAGAAGGCCGTCGGACGGTTAACCACCGGTTTGGAGAAGATCTGCAACAGGTAGCCGTCGTCGTCGTGATCGACGAGAATGCCCAGCTCTGCCAGTTGTTTGATATCCTCTTCGATAGGCCCTACGCGATCCAGCACCTCTTCATAGTACGAGCTATGGGTGTGCAGGAATTCCGCTCCGCGCTCCGTCAGGTTGCGCACCGTACTCACGATATCATCGGTAATCAGGGCCAGGTGTTGCACGCCCGGTCCGCGATAAAAGTCCAGGTATTCTTCAATCTGAGACTTCTTGCGGCCAGGTGCAGGCTCGTTGATGGGCAGCTTGATACGTCCGCTGCCGTTCTGCATGACCTTCGACATCAGGGCCGAGTATTCGGTGCTGATCTGGCGATCATCGAAGTGGATCATCTGGGTAAAGCCCATCACCTTCTCATAGAAACCCACCCACTCGTTCATCTTGCCCAGCTCGACATTGCCCACCACATGGTCGATTCCCGCCAGGCCAGCGGGACGCGAACGACGCGGCTGCTTGCTCTCTAGCGCGCGGAAGCCCGGTAAAAACGCGCCCTTGTAGTCCTGGCGCTCAACGAAGGTATGGATCGTCTCGCCATAGGTCGCGATAGAGGCCAGCTTGATAGAGCCATAATCGTCGCGTCTCTCGGTGGGCTGCATCACAGCGCGCGCGCCCCGACTGGTCGCCTCGCGAAAGGCTCGTTCAGCACTCTCCACGCGGAAAGCCACATCCTTCACGCCGTCGCCGTGCAAATGCACGTGCTCGGCAATCTCGCCCTCTGGCCCCATCGGTGAGGTCACGATCAGGCGGATATTGCCCTGCTCCAGCACATAGCTCGTGCGGTCGCGTACTCCCGTCTCCAGGCCTGCATATGCGATAGGCACAAAGCCCCACGCGGACGTAAAGTAATAGGCCGTATGTTTGGCATTGCCCACATAAAACTCCAGATAATCGAAATTCTGGATGGGCATAAAATCCTGTTCTGGCATGAGCGCACTCCTTTATAGCGTCATTCAATCGTTCCCTGTTTCGCGCAGGTCAACAATACAACAAAAAAACGGGGAAACGCCGAAGTTGGGGAAGGTGAGAGGCCAGTTGTCGCGCAGAGAGGGTTGAACAGAGCGAACCGCCTGCTCTGCTCTCTCACCGCGCTGTCTCCTGCTATCCCGAAACCTCGTTGTTTCGTATGTGTCCCCTTACCGCGTTGACTAGCCGAACAGTGGTTGAGCTGTTCGCCAGAACGGAATAAGAAGGCTGCCTCAGCTGTATTTTTACGTATGGTTCTAGCTTTCGCTATGCATTATATGCGATCCGCGCAAAGAATCGCAAGGGAGAGCAGCGTATCAGCGCTCACGAGCCGCTTTGTGCGAGAAAGCCAACGTAAAAACTTGACGAGCGCGCGTGCATTTCAGAATTTCCTCTTGGATGACCGGCCTATACTGAGAGCAGTAGAGAACAAAAGGAGATTCTTTTTATGTCCTGGGAACCCAATCAGCCGCCAGAGCGGTCTGGCGAGCCAGGCCCGTATGGGCAGCAGTATCCAGATGCATATAAACAGCCGGGATCATTTGATACCCCCGGTTATCGGCAGCATGGCCCTTATGGTTACACGCCGCAGCGTCCGCAACCGCTGGGTCAGGCTATTCAGGAGCTGCCGACGCAGTATGTAAAAATCCTGACAAAGCCCGGCGCGCAATCCTTTCTCGCAGAACAGGGTAAGGCCGACTGGCGCGTGATTTGGGCACAACTGCTCTTTCTGGGTCTGCTGGGCAGCATTATTGGTTTTTTGCAAAATGCTGCTATCGTGCCCGCCAATTCTTTTGCCGCGAGCTTAGAGACGTTTGCGCGTTTCTCGATTATCACTGTGCCGCTCAGCCTCCTGATTACCGTTGGCATTCAGTATCTACTGGCCAGAGCCTTGCGTGGAAATGGCACATATAAGACGCAGGCCTACAATCAGCTGCTCTTCACTGTGCCACTCACCATCGTCGCCTATATTTTCCAGCTCATTCCTCTCATCGGAGCTATCTTAGGTGCCCTCGTAGGGATTTATCAGATCGTCCTCAATGTCTACGCAGTCATGGCCACGCATCGTCTGAGCGGCGGCAAAGCCACTCTCGCTGTCTTGCTGCCGGTGATTGTTCTGATTGTGCTGGCAATGCTGGTTCTGATCGTCCTGGCTATGCAGCACGTGGCCCTCACCAACCTGTAAAATCAAGAGTTTTTTATAAAAAGCGCAATTTGTCACCATCACAGCGATGTACATGCAATATCCAGACTGCATGTACATCGCTTTTTTCATTACTTCTGGTGAACCTGTGGATCAGTGGAAACGACAAGCTGGGTATATCAGCATAATTTGCCTCTCGCGGGGATAGAGCAGAGCGTACATTTGGAGTCTCGTTATCTTGTTCGTTATAATATCTAACTTGTTCGTTGTAATATAAAGAGGCTCTAAAAATACGCGCCTCGTCGTTTCTATTATTGATAACTGTAGTTACACAAATAAAGGAGAATGCATCCATGTCTTGGGACCCTAATCAGCCGCAGGGCCAACAGCCTGGCGGCCCAAATCCCTATAGTCAGCAACCCGCTGGATCAAATCCTTACAATCCACAGCCCAGTGGGCCGAATCCTTACAATCAACCACCCAGTGGGCCGAATCTCTATGGCCAGCCACCCAGTGGACCGAACCCTTACAATCCACAACCGCAGTCAGCGCCAAACCCCTATGAGCAGGCTGCACCCCAGCCAGGATATATCACACCACCGCCAACAGGCTATGGTGCGCCAGCTTATCAGCAGGGTGCTGCGTTTGGCTATGCGCCCCAGGCGCCGCGTCCGTGGGGTCAGGCTTTGCAGGAATTGCCCGGCCAGTATTGGAAGATCCTCAGCAGGCCCAGCGCACTCTCCTTCATCGAGGAGCAGGGCAAAGCCAACTGGGGCATGGTCTGGACACAGATTCTCATTATTGGCCTGATTGGCACGATTATTGGGCTTCTCAGCCTGGCTCTGCATGCAGCAGCAGCAGCAAGTTTCGGCGGAAGTAGCGTTGGTGTGGCCTATACTCTGGTAAGCTCCATCTTTATAGGGGCAGGATCGGTGTATGCGATCATTACCACCATCATTGGCTTCTTTGTTGTCGTTGGTATTCAGTACCTGCTGGCTAAAGCGTTTGGAGGAAATGGCACGTTTGTGCAGCAGGGATATGACTACCTGCTCTTTAATACTCCTATAGCCGTGATCAGTGTCGTGCTGGGGCTGATTCCCATTCTGGGTGGGATCATTGGCTTTGCCCTGTGGATCTATGGCCTTGTTCTGAACGTCTTCTCGATCATGGCCTCTCATCGCTTGAGCGGTGGCAAGGCGACCTGGGTTGTTCTGATCCCGATTCTCGCGATCATCTTGCTGGGTCTGCTGTGTGCGGTTGCGTTTGCTGCACTTTTTGTGAGTATGTTCCACACACGTTAAGAACATGTGCTGACATATGCTCGCGCAACCTGACAAGCTGTTGCATTTGCCAGGGGCCAGATAAAGAGCGCGAACCAGGCCAACAAGGGGTGGTTAGCGCGCTTTATGAGGGCCCCAGTTGGAAAATTTGTAG
>CAXUEY010000174.1:0-11256 GCA_964250225.1 uncultured Ktedonobacteraceae bacterium
ATCAAAGCCGGTAAAGTTGCAATCCCGAACGGGCATCGCCACTCATTCCGCCACAAAAGAACCCATGATAGAGTTCGTCCATACTGCAAGTTGCAATCCCGAACGGGCATCGCCACTCATTCCGCCTGCTGCACTCGTAGTATAGCATAGGGCGCTACTTTATACAATGTTTCGCGGGAGGGTCCATTTTTGGCACGTTTTTCGGCGCAAAAAGTACCACGTTTTGGACTGGATGTTCTCTCGTGTAGCTTCTCAAGCGGTGCGGGAGGCTACGCTCAGGGAGGGCATAGCACCACCCTCCCGCAAGGCAGAGTTAGAGCAGCCGCGTTTGCGCGTGTCATTGCGTCGTTTGCTCATCCTTGCCGACCCACAAGACCCAGGCGATGAGCACGAGTTGCAGGGGGAAGCGGATGATGTGGTAGAGGCGCGTCCTGGGCCAGCGACCCGCCTGCCGGTCGGCTATGGCGTGGTAGATGTTCGCGGGCCAGATGGCGACGAGCAGGGCTGCCAGTCCCCAGGAAGCTGGCCGCCGCCAACGCGGGATGAGCAGGCCCAGACCACCCAGAAATTCAAAGGCGCCAGTGATGTAGAGCGCGGCTCTGCGCCAGGGCAAAAAGGGCGGGATGATTTTCATTTCGATCTCGCTAGCTACAAAATGGGGCAGCGCTGCCAGCATGTAGAAGATTCCCTGCGCGATACGCGAGGTTCGTTTGAGCTTGCGCGCTTTCTCAGGCGCAGACAGACTACGCATTTCTTGGTCCTTTCATTTGTGCTCTCGGATCTCAGGATATCTTATTTATGGCTACTCATACAAGGGGCCTTGATGATCGCTCTCGCGCCGGGTACCTAATGGACGTGCGCGAGAGCTTGCCTCTCGCGCACGTCAGGCGTAGCAGGCCAGCTCGCCTGGCCTGTGTGTGCGGTGTATGGCAGGCCTGTGTGCGGTGTGTGGCTAGCTCGTGGGCAGGCCTCAAAACTACTAGCCCACAAGCTGGCCAGCCGTGGTATACTGAGGCATATTCTTCTGAACTTATTGACCCCTCCCAGTAATGTTGTGGGTGGGATGGACGACACAAGGAACTGATGAGCTGTATCGGAACTGCCGGGCACATCGATCATGGCAAGTCAACGCTGGTGGAGGCGCTGACGGGCATCGATCCTGATCGCCTGGCTGAGGAGAAGGCTCGCGGCATGACTATCGACCTGGGCTTTGCCTGGCTGACTCTGCCTAATGGGCGCGAGGTGAGCATTGTCGATGTGCCCGGCCACGAGGGCTTCATTAAGAATATGCTGGCGGGCGTGGGCGGCATCGATGCGGCCCTGCTGGTGGTGGCCGCCGATGAAGGGGTGATGCCGCAGACCCGCGAACACCTGGCGATCCTGGACCTCTTGCGCGTGCAGCGCGGGGTGGTGGCGCTGACCAAAGCGGACCTGGTGGACGAGGAGTGGTTGGAGCTTGTGCGCGAGGAGGTGGCCGAACAATTGCGACCCACGACGCTGGCTCAGGCGGCGATTCTGCCGGTCTCGGCCTACACACGCCAGGGTCTGCCTGAGCTGCTGGCCGAGCTGCAACGTCTGCTGGTCGAGGCCGAGGAGCGTCAGAATATCGCTCGCCCACGCCTGCCCATTGATCGCGTCTTTAGCATGACCGGCTTTGGTACGGTGGTGACGGGGACGCTGCTCGACGGCGCGTTCAGGCCGGGCCAGGAAGTGACCATTTTACCGCAGGGCTTGAAGACGCGTATTCGTACCCTGCAAACGCATCGCCACCAGGTTGAGCTTGCGCGTCCGGGCAGTCGCGTCGCTATCAATCTGGCGAATGTAGCGCGCACAGAGATGGCGCGGGGCAACGTCGTCACCTTGCCGCAGCAGCTCCAGCCGACGCTGCTACTGGATGCCCGCGTGCAACTGCTGGCCACTGCCCCGCGCGCCCTGGCTCATAATACGCAGGTGGACTTCTACAGTGGCTCGCAGGAGGTGGCGGCTCGCGTGCGCCTGCTCGACTGCGCGGAGTTGGAGCCGGGCCAGCAGGCGTGGGTGCAGTTGCGTCTCAGTCGGCCCGCAGTTGTAGCCAGGCGCGACCGCTTTATTCTGCGCATCCCTTCACCGAGCACGACCATCGGTGGTGGCGAGGTTATCGACGTGCGTCCGCGCTATCATCGCCGCTTCCAGCCCGCGATCCTGCAAGCGCTGGCGATGCTCGAACGCGGCTCACCCGAAGAACTGATTTTAGCGAACCTGAACCGGCGCCGGGAAGCGGTTGCACAAAAAAAGGGCGCTGCATCGTCTTCTGCTGGCACAGGCAAGATGGCTGGCGGGAAAGCGGGTCAGGCGCTGGTGGGCTATGAACTGGGTGAAATTGTGCGCCAGAGCAATTTGGCGGAGGATGTGACACACGCGACTTTGGAGACGTTATTACAAGAAAGACGTGTGCGCAGAGTGGGAATATGGTGGTTTGCCCAAACGATCTGGGATGCTCTCTGTCATGAAACGGTCTTTTTGCTGAGCGAGCAGCATCGTCAGTATCCCTTGCGGGCAGGTCTCTCAAAAGAGGAATGGCGCACGCGCCTGGGCCTCTCACAACGCGTGGCCGCGGATGTCTTTCCGGCCCTGCAAGCAGAGGGTGTCCTGGCCGAGGTCGCGACGAGCACAAAAGGCGCGAGCACCAGCGGAGGCCTGATCCGGCTTCCCACGTTCACGCCAACTTTTACCGCCGAACAGCAAGCACAGGTGGGCCGCCTGTTGCGAGCATTTCGCGCCAATCCCTACACGCCTCCTGGCCGTGGTGACGTCGAGGCTGAGGTCGGCAGCGAGGTGCTGGGCGCATTGTTGGAACAGGGCATCCTGGTCAGGCTGGGGGGCGCGGCTGACCCTGTGCTGTTCCTGCGCGAAACATATGACGAGGCCATAGCGAAAATCATCGCCTACCTGCGCGAGCACGAGACAATCACAGCAGCGGAGGCACGCGACCTGCTGGGCACCACCCGCAAATACGTCCTGCCTCTGCTCGAACACCTGGACGAACGGCGCATCACTCGTCGTCTGGGCGATCAGCGCGTTCTGGGGATTGTTCCCTGAACGCCTATGCCCTTTTTGGAACAAAGAGTTCCATTGAGGCACAAAATGGGGTACAATAGGGACGCGCGGGCGAGTAATACGTTTCTAGACGACAGTGTGGTAGGCTCGGTCTCACAGCAGCCTCAAATCCTGCGACACTTGCTATATTGTGCGGAGAGCTATGCAAATCGAAGTTCTGGGAGAGCGATACGAGTTAATGGACCCCATTGGTCGGGGTGGCATGGCCACGATCTATCGTGGTCGCGATACTCGCATGGATCGCATCGTCGCGATTAAGGTGCTGCGCGAGGTCTACAGTACGGACCCGAAATTTGTCACGCGTTTTCAGCGAGAAGCGAAGGCGGCGTCGGCTCTACAGCACCCCAATATTGTCCAGGTCTACGATTATGGGCAGACCGCGGGCAATTATTTTATTGTCATGGAGCTGGTCGAGGGGACGGATCTACGCCGTTACCTCCGTTCGCGCGGCGTGCTGGACGTTGACCGCGCCATCATTATCGCCCACGACGTTGCTCTAGGCCTGGGCGCCGCTCACCGACGCAGTATCGTTCACCGCGATGTGAAGCCGCAAAATGTCCTGGTCGGTAAAAATGGCACCATCAAACTGACCGACTTCGGTATCGCCAGTGTCTACAAAGATATCAACGCCGAACGCCTGACCACCACCGGCATGACGCTGGGAACGGTCCAGTATTACGCGCCCGAACAGGCACAGGGCGAGATCGTCAGCCCCGCCGCCGATGTCTATGCTCTGGGCATTGTCATGTATGAGATGCTGACTGGCCGCACGCCTTTCGATGGCGATACGCCCGTGGCCGTCGCTATGCAGCATATCCAGGATGTACCGGTCCCTCCTCGCGAGCTGAATCCCAACATTCCGCAGGCGCTGGAGGACATCATCATGCGCAGCCTGGAGAAAATCCCGGAGATGCGCTTCCGCGACGGCTCGCAGATGGCCCGCGCCCTGGAAACGCTCGGCGAGGCCGACGCCAGCGACATGGCTACCAATCAATTCCTGGTGAGTCAGGCACCACCCTCGCCTCTGACCTTTACCAACCTGCCCGCGCGTCCAGGTACCAGCGGGCGCAGCAACCCGAATCAGCTAGACGCGCAGAACACGCCATCGGGCGCTAATCAAGCGGTAGCTGACATGGCGACGATCTCACCCGGCTATAATACACCCGCTGGCGGCTCCCAGTTTTACCCTCAGCAGGCATACTCGCCGTATGCACCTGGTATCACAGATTCGGGCGCCACCCGGCCTTATCGCCCGCAAACCCAACAGGAGGAGACTGGTGGGCGCGCTGCCGGAGTGATTACCGCCCTTATCATTCTCGCCACCGTTTTATTGCTCGGCTTTAGCGTCTTCCTGGCCGGTTCTCTGGGCTTCCTGCCTTTCTTTAACAATGGAAACATCACGCCCACAGCCGCTGTGCAGGGCAACACCAATACCGTCCCCAACCTGGTCGGTAAGAGTTGGGCGGATGCCTCAAGCGCGGCGACCAGCGCTGGTTTCCAGCTCCATTCCGACGATGGCAGTCAGAGCGGTGTGGTGCAAACGCAGAGTCCACAGGCCAACACCTCTCTGTCGAAAGGCTCGACCATCAACGTCCAGATGGGTTCACCTAAGGTGAAAATTCCCGATGGCCTGACGAACCAATCCCTGCTCACAGTGGAGCAACTCTTGACCAACAAGGGCCTGAAGTTTACCATCTCAGACCTCGGCCTCGATCCCAACAAAGGGCCGAATATAGTGGAAAATGTCGATCCCTCTAGCGGCACCCTGGTAGATGCTGGCTCAAGCGTGACCCTCTTAGTGGTCAACGATACGCATGGTTCACCCGTCACGTCGCTAACACCAACAGCGCCACCAACGGCGACAACGCCACCCCAGCAGCCGACGCCGACGAACACGCCAACGCCGACGCCGACGAACACGCCAACGCCAACACCAACGCCGAAGCCGTCCCCGTCAGCGGGACCGTAAAATTTGGTTTCTAAAACACTTGTGCTGGGATCGTCCCAGATATAGCAAAAAAGAGCGGCAGTTTTATCCGCCGCTCTTTTTTGCTCCTCAGACTTCGATCACTCAGGCATGCACCAGTCCTCTCGTGATTTTCTCGCTCATCTCATCAGCTTCGCCAACCTCCTCTAGCTTTGTATCAGCCTGCTCTGCCTTGAGCGGCAGGTCTTTCAGGAAGAAGGTGGCAACCAGCGCCAGCAGCGTAAAGATGAGCACCGCGAGAAACCCGTGGGTGAGCGCGCCGGACAGCACCAGTTTCGCGCCCGCATTCGTCGGCAAATGGCTCATCAGGTTGCCGGAGGCCGAACTGGTGACAGCCGTACCCACGATGGCAATGCCCAGGCTTGCCCCCACCTGACCCAGGTAACGCAGCGCCGCCGTACTCACCCCCAGACGGCTCTGCGGCAGCGCATTTTGCACCACCAGCATCGGCAGCGAGAAGAAGGTGCCGCAGCCAAGCCCCACCAGAACCGTGAACAGGATCGCCTGCAACAGAGACGTGCCCGGTGTCATCAGCGTGATGAAGAACGCGCCCACGCTCATCACCAGCGCCCCCAGGATCGCCACCATCTGATACCGTTTGAGCTTGCTGATCGCCCCGCTACTCACCATCGCACCCAGCACCATGCTCAGCGAGAACGGTGTCATCACCAGCCCGGCGTTGGTTGGCGAGACAGCCAGTACGCCCTGCAAGAAGAGCGGCAGGTAAAGCGACAGGCCCAGCAGCACCATCATTTGCAGCAGGGAGAGCACGGCCCCAACGCTGAAAATCTGGTTGCGGAAGAGGTCCAGCGGCAGAATCGGCTCCTGCACTTTGCTCTCGACGACCACAAACAGAGCGAACAGCACCACACCGGCTGCAAGCATGCTGAGAACTTGCGGCGAGGTCCAGGCCAACGTTTGATTTCCGCCCCAGGTCAGGCCCAGGATCAGGCAGATCGTGGCCGCGGCACACAGCAGAGCACCAGGGAAATCAATCGCGCGCAGCGATGACCAGCCCAGCCACGTGCTTGTGCGCACGGAGCTATGCGCGGGCAGGAACACCAGCACGAGGGCCACCGCGATCAGGCCAATGGGCAGGTTGATGTAAAAGACCCAGCGCCAGCGCGACCCTTCCGTGACCAGTTGCCCCAGCAAGGGGCCATGCTCGGCCAGCCAGCCACCGATGGCCGGACCCAGCAAGCTGGAGACGCCATAGACCATCCCAAAAATCCCCATCAATTTCGCCCGCTCAGCCGGAGGTACCAGGTCGCCCATTACCGTAGCGATCAGAGCTATGCCGATGCCCGCGCCCAACCCCTGCACACTGCGAAAGATAATCAACTGATCCATGCTTTGCGAGCCTCCCGCCAGGATCGAACCCAACAAGAAGAGGACCGTGCCAGCGAGCAAAAACCCTTTGCGCCCAAACTGATCGGAGAGTTTCCCCACCGCCGGAACCATCGTTACAGACGCCAGAATATAGGCCGTCACAACCCAGCTATAGCGATCCAGTCCATGCAACTGGGCGATGATACGCGGCATCGCGGTGCCCACAATCGCCTGATCGAGCGCCTCCAGGAAAAGGGTCAGCATCAGGCCGATGATAACCAGGAGAAATGCGGCACCACGCAGACGAGGCTGGTTCTCTACTTCAGCAGTGATGACTGTGGTATCCATCAGGTTTTTTCCTCTTTCTCTATTTGACTTTGTTCTAACCAAAGTATAAACTAAAAGGAGGACAGAAACGATCCTCCTTTGTGAGGAATGTGAGCAAATTGCTGAAAAGAAGAGGGGCGAATGTTATGTACCATCCAACCAGTCGTGTTCTCACCGTGCTTGAACTGTTGCAGGCCAGGCCATCGATCACCGGGCCAGAACTGGCGGCCCGTCTGGAGATGGATGTGCGCACGGTGCGCCGCTATATCATGCATCTACAGGACGTTGGTATTCCCATCGAAGCGACGATTGGACGGCACGGAGGCTATCGGCTGCGTCCCGGTTTCAAATTGCCGCCCCTGATCTTTACCGAAGAGGAGGCCACCGCCATTATGCTGGGCCTGCTGGCAAGCTCGTGGCTGGCGCTTGAGCAATCGTCGGTCGCCGTCGAAGGGGCACTGGCCAAAGTCTCGCGTGTGCTGCCGAAGCAGGCTCGCGAACGTCTGCAAGCCGTCTCTTCGCACCTCGTGCTCTATCCGCAGAACCAGCAGGCGCGCCCCGATGCCTCGCTGCTGATCGATCTGAGTGGAGCGATTCAGGCCTCGCAGCGCGTTCTCATCGATTACAGCTCACACCACAAAGAGCACACCCGGCGTAAAATCGAGCCATATGGCATCACCGGCTGGCGGGGACGCTGGTATGTGGGGGGCTATTGTTGTCTGCGCCGGGATTATCGCGTCTTTCGCCTGGACCGCATCCAGCAGGTGCAGATCCTCTCAGAGACCTTTGAGAAAACCGACGATTTCGATTACGAGGCATTTATCAAACGAGAATACAATACGGGCGTGCCGGTCGAGGTGGAGTTTCAGGCCGACCTCGCCACAATGCAGCAACGGATCTCTGAGCGCTACGGCACGCTCACTCCCACGCCCGACGGGATCTTGTTCCAGGGGAAGGCCGACGAGCTAGAAGGGATGGCGCGCTATCTGATGCTGCTCAATCTCCCCTTCGTCATCCACAACCCGCCAGAGTTGCGCGAGGCCTTGCGGCGTCTGGGGGAACGCATGGTGCAGATTGCGGAGCAGGAACCCGCGCTTAATCGAGCAGCCGACGACCCCGCTACCCCCAGGGCAGGCGCGAGGGCCGCCCGTACTATGGACGGCTGACGCTAAGATAGGCATTTGTTCTTTTAGTGGGCAATATCTGCACCATTCATTTTTATAAGGAACGGCGCGTTCATTCCTTGCTTGAAAGACGGCGGTCTTCCCGCACCGGATGATAAACGCGTTCCTGCTGGCCCACATGTTATACTAAGATGAGAGAGCGGACACACCCACCAGAAAGCGCCAGATGCGCATTGTCTGCCCCTACAACACCACAAGGATATGTTTTGTTATGATTGAACACGATGGAGCTATTTCACCGGTCAACACGGTTTTTGTTCTGCTTTGCTTCGAGGGACCGGATGTCTATTCCACCGCCGGCGGCCTGGGCACACGCGTCACCGAATTGAGCGAGGCGCTGGCAACCCAGGGCTACACCACCCACCTGATCTATATCGGCGATCCCAGCCGACCCGCCGTCGAAACGCGCCTGGATGGGTGCCTGATCCTCGAACGCTGGTCGCAATGGGTCAGTAAATATTATCCCAACGGCGTCTACGATGGAGAAGAGCAGAAGCTCTATGACTTTAACGAAAGCGTGCCCTATCACATCTATCAGGAAATCGCCCGGCCCGCTGTGGCCGCGGGCAAGATGGTTGTGGTGATGGGCGAGGACTGGCATACCGCCGAGGCCATGTGCCGCACCTCCGACCTCTTTCACTGGTTCGGCATCCGTCAGAAAACGTTGCTGCTCTGGAACCTCAACAGCCTGATGTCGCTCAATCGCATCGACTGGCAGCGCCTGAACTTTGTGACCACGCTCTGCACGGTCAGCAAATATATGAAGCATAAGATGTGGCAGTATGGCGTGAACCCCCTGGTCATTCCCAACGGCATCCCCACGCGCTATCTGGCGCCCGTGGATGAGGAGCAGACGCGTCGTCTGCGCGACATCGCCAATCAGGGAGATCCGCGCCGTATGTTCCTCTTCAAAATTGGACGCTTCGATCCCGATAAGCGCTGGATGATGGCTATCGAGGCGGCGGCTCGCCTGAAACATAGCGGCCATCCCGTGACGCTCTTTGTGCGCGGTGGTATCGAGCCGCACGGAGCTGATGTCCTGCGCCACGCCTATCACATCGGCCTGGTCATTCGCGACGTCACCGCGCACCGTCCCAGCTTCGATCAATGCCTGGAGGCCATCGAGCAGGCCGGACCCGCCGATATCTACAACCTGCGCTTCTTCCTGCCCGAAGAATTTGTGCGCACAACCTACCGCGCCGCCGACGCCACTCTTGCCAATAGCGGCCACGAACCCTTTGGCCTGGTCGCCCTCGAAGTCATGGCTGCCCAGGGCATCGCCGTCACTGGCAGCACCGGCGAGGACTACGCCATTTCCCTGGAAAACGCGATTGTCACCGAAACCGAAGATCCCGACGAAATTGTAGGGTATTTGCTCTATCAGCGCCGCCATCCCGAAGAACAGGAACGCATTCGCCAGGCTGGATGCCTGACGGCTCAGCAGTTTCTCTGGGATCAGGTCATTGAAAATCTCCTGAGTAAATTGGAATTTCTCGCGCGTAAACAGGATATTCGTCTGGAATAGAGGCGTTGTGAGAGGGAAGGATCATTTGGCGAGGGACGCCGGACGCGAGGGCCGGCGCTACATGCAAGGGGGCAATCCTCTGTTTCGCCAGATTTCACATAAGAGGGAATGGAGCTTTGTATGGTTGCTGATGTGGCATTGTATCTGGCTGTACACCAGCCGCGCCGTGTAAAATTACCGGCCCAACCTATTCCGCGTGGTGCCTCGCTTGAGGATATGACGCGTTGTCTCTTTGATGAACGGCTGAACGAGCGCTCTTTTCGTCAAGCCGCGCACTCTTGCTACGAGCCTGCCACGCGCCTACTGCTGGACCTGGTGCGACGGCAAGGTCTGCGCCTGGCTCTGGGCATCTCGCTCTCATTCATGCAGCAGGCTGCCCTCTGGGAACCGGCACTGCTAGACCTCTTGCGCGAATTGGCGGCTGAGGAGTCCGTAGAACTGGTGGGCATGGACCCCTATCGCAGCCTGCACTGTCTGCTCGACCTGCCAGCCTTTGCGATGCGTCTCCAGTGGATGCTCGGCGAGATAGAACAGATCTTCGGCAAACGTCCCGGCGTGCTCGACACCATCGGCCTGGGTATGTCCATGAGCATCTATCACGCGCTCGACGCTACCGGTCTGCGTGGCGCCTTGATGGAGAGCAGCCCCCAGGTGATGCAGTGGCGCTCCAGCACCTATCTCTATCGCGCCGACGCCGAGGAGAGCAGCGCCGTCGAGATCAAGCTGCCCCCGCGTACACGGCGCAGCACCGCCAAAATCTCCGAGCGCGACCGCCTGGGACCACCCTATACTGTCGAAGACCCCCGTGAGCACGCGCCCTACCTGTTGACGCGCCACGAAGCCCTGAGTGCCGAGGTGAGCGACCACTTCTCCAACCGCGCGCAAGCCGGCAACCCGCTCTACGCCGACGTCTATGCCGATTGGCTGGCCCGCGCTGAGGGGGATTATACGTTGCTTGCCTGGGATCTGGCCACCATTGCTAGCCACCAATCTCAGGGCATCTTCGAATTTATGCAGGCGCTACCAGAGCAACTCGCGCAACGGGGCATCGCCACGCGCGCGCCGGGCGAACTGATCGAGCGTTTCGCCGCCAAGCGCGCCTACCACCTGCCGCTACCCAGACATGCCGCGACCCTGGCCAGCTTCACCAACCCGGACCTCTACTGCGAGCACGAGGCGCAGCGCGTCATCTTACAATGCATGAGTGATGTTTACAACCTCGCCCGGCTCACCGAGCATCCCGAACTGCTCGACCTCGCCATCTGGCTGGCCCAGGTGGAGAACCTGCACCTGCTGCGATGGCCCGGCCCCCAGCTCGCGTCCTCGACCCCACGCGAGTGGTGGCGTCTCGGACCCAGCGGCCTGGCACACGAACAGAAGCAGGTCTACCATAACGCCCTGCACGCGTTTGAAGCGTATCTGCCCGCCCGCGTGCTGCGTCAGAGCAGCAACAAAGGGACGGTCCGCCCACCAGCGCGCCGCAAAAACGCACCTGCCCGGCCCGTTCAGCAGGCGGCCAGCGTCGTCGCGCGCAAACGCTAATGTTTCCCGCACTCCTCTGAAAAATCTCCAATGTGTTTATAACTTCAGTGGCTGGCCGCTGGTCCTCCAGCGAGGCCAGCCACGTCGGTTCACCAGAGTATGAAGACGTGGACACGGGCCAGGCGACGCGTGACGTGGACACGGGCCAGGCAAGCATGGGGCCGATCCCACGGGCCAGGCGAGCTGGCCCGCTACGCGTGACGTTCCCCAGAGGCAAGCATGGGCCGATCCCACGGGCCAGGCGAGCTGGTCCGCTACGCGTGACG
>CAXUEY010000174.1:11266-12062 GCA_964250225.1 uncultured Ktedonobacteraceae bacterium
CCCCCCGGCGGTGTGGCGCCCCCCCCCCCCCCCGCCGCACTCGCCCTGCGAGCTTGCTGGCACGTCATGTGGAGTTGGCCAGCGAGCTGCATCTGGGGGATGAGGTAGGCAGCCTGGCCGATGGGCGCGGCCTTGAGTCGTTACGATATACCCTGTGTTTCTCTGTATCATTGCATATCATAAAAATATGATATGATGTATATACCTCCCTACGCACTTTTTCCACTGGAGGTCCTCGAAACCACCCATAGTTTCAGATAGCATTTTCGTGTCTAATTTCGCCGAAAAACCCTTGACGCGAGTCAACTTTTCGGGTATCATTCCTTTGCCTGAACAATGGAGAAGACGGTGACAGACGGAGTGAGATACCATACTCTGTCTGACTGAACCACATCGGGTGGTTAGCTCTTCTCGCTTGATACATCGTTTCCTGTCTATGTATGCTGGTATGGGGTGGTGGTCACCTTTCAATGGCAAACTGAGACCCATAGTGGTCTTCACAATATATGCTACTTTGAGCAGAAAAACCTGCTTTTCTATCCTTCGCGTGACGCAAGGTACCTGCTCCTTTGGGGCAAAAAAGTTTTTTACTGTTTGTTGCATCTTGAAGACCGTTATGTGGCCTTGTTTGGGAAATATTCGTGAAAGGAATCTCTTTTCTATGCCCAAAGATCGTCCAAAAATCGATCACAGCGCTCACCAGGGGGAAAAGCTCTGCATTGTCCCCCCCCCAATATCTATTAGCGTGCATATGCGCATGCATCTCTCGCGTGTTTTCTGGCCCGCTTTTATTCCC
>CAXUEY010000175.1:0-11989 GCA_964250225.1 uncultured Ktedonobacteraceae bacterium
TGCGGTAGGAGGTAATGCAGCTTGGATGGAATCAGTGGATTTAATGCGTATATCCAGTTCGAATTCTTCATCCTGAGTCATCTCGAAAGGGGTGGTATCAAATGTTGGCATGGGTGTTCTCCTTCGTTATTTTTGCAAATACACCTTACACGGGTCATCTCCACACATCATAATCAGATGTGGGAATAGTGGCGGGTTCTTCCTGACAAAAGTATGCCTGATTGACGTCCGAAAAGAGAACAGCATATACTACAAGTGACTACACCATTTACACCACTACGCTGGATGACGCAGGAGAGTTGCTCATTGGAAAAGATAACCAGAACAGCCTTGATTGAGGAGCGCAAACGCCGGAAGTGGTCACAGCAAGCATTAGCTGATCAGATTGGTACAACTCAAAATAATGTCAGCCGCTGGGAATTAGGGCTGACAACACCCAGTCCCTATTTCATCGCCAAACTGTGCGAACTCTTCGACAAGAACGCCCAGGATCTTGGGCTTCTATCCGCAAAAACGCTGCAGAATGATAACGATACGTTGCGTCAGGAGCGGGAAAGCATTGTGCCACCGCCAATCTCGACAGATGAAGCAGTTCTCCACGAAATACTGCCAGTAACCTCGGCAGGTGAAGCAGCTCTCCATGAAATACCACCAGTAACATCGGGAGATGAACCGGTTCCCCATGAAATGCTGCCAGCAACCTTGTGCTTCTGGGGCATCCCCTATCCACGCAATCCTTTTTTTACTGGTCGCGAGCAGATTCTTCTCCGCTTGCACGAGATCATTCATCCTGCTGGCTCATCTGCTCTGTCCAGCCAATCGTGCGCGTTGAGTGGTTTGGGCGGGAGTGGAAAAACCCAGACCGCCATCGAGTATGCGTACCGCTATGCCGACGATTACACGGCCATTTTCTGGTTGAACGCCGAAACGCCGGAAAGCCTCATCGCCACCTTTGTTGTCCTCGCTGAACTCCTCGATCTCCCAGAAAAACAGGAACAGGAGCACCATCACGTGGTGAGCGCCGTTACTCGCTGGCTGAACACCCACCCTGGATGGCTGCTCATCTTCGACAATGTCGAGGAGATTGAATTGGTCCAGGGCTTTGTGCCACCGGCGCGTCATGGCTCTCTCCTCTTTACTTCCCGCAGACGCGTTCTGGGGATGAGCGCGCAGATGCTGCACCTGGAAAAGATGACAGTAGAAGAAGGAGTGCGCTTCCTGCTTTCCCGCATCTGGCGATGTGCTCCGACATCTGACCTGGGCCGTCCTGTTCCATCGAATGCAACTGTAGCCCAGGAGATCGTTGTGGCGATGGATGGCCTTCCTTTAGCCCTCGATCAAGCCGCAGCTTATATTGAAGAGACGCAATGTAGCCTGGAAGATTACTTACATCGGTATCATCAGCAACAATCTCGACTGTTAAGCCGTCGCGGGTCGAGTGGGCAGGATCATCCGGCATCGGTGGAAACTACCTTCTCATTGTCATTTCGACAGGTAGAGCAGAGGAATCCAACCGCGGTAGAGGTACTACGACTATGCGCTTTTCTCACACCTGATGCAATTCCAGAAGAATTGTTTTATGAGAGTCTCTCTCACGAGAATGAACACGAGCCAGCACAAGTGACTGACCTATCATTCTTAGATGAAACAATCGCTGTTCTGGGAACGTATTCACTGATATATCGAGATACGGCAACAAAAATGCTGAATATACATCGTCTCGTGCAAGCAGTGCTGCAAGACCAGATGGATGAACCAGGCAGGGGCTATTGGGTTGAACGTACGGTGCTGATAGTCAATCAAGCGTTTCCTGAAACTGGACAAGAGACAACCTGGCCGCAGTGTCAGCGCATCCTTCCCCAGGGGCTGGCCTGTGCATCGTTGATTGAACGATGGCATGTTCCTTCACTAGAAGCCGGGCAACTCCTGAGCAAAATGGGGGCCTATTTTCTGGTGTCCAGGCAGTATGCTCAGGCAGAAACGCTTCTCAACCGGGCCCGCGTACTTTTAGTGCATGTCGTAGGAGAGCAGCATCTCCAAGTAGCCAGTTGTGATAGTGACCTGGGCCTTCTTTACCATCACCAGGGTCAGTATGCTCAGGCAGAACGGCATTACGAACAAGCACTGATGATTCAGCAACAGATACTTCCGCCTACTCACATTGATATACTTGTAAGTCTCAATAACCTGGCTGGACTTGTCTATAATCAGGGGAAATACGCCCAGGCTGAGACTTTGTTTCAGCAATTGCTGCTACTCAGGGAAGAAACATTTGGAGCAGACCATCTTGAAGTGGCAACAGGTCTCAATAACCTGGCAGGCATGCTGTTTGAGCAAGGCAAATACATCCAGGCCGAGGCGTTGCTTCAACGGGCCTTAGCTATTCGAGAGCGAGAACTCGGACCAGAACATCTCCACACACTACAAACATGGGGGAATCTGGCAAATACGTATAGAAACCTGACGAGATATGGGGAAGCTGAGCAGATTCACCTCCATATTCTTCAACTTCGCGAGAAACTGCTGGGGTCTGAACATGTCTACATAGCCACAAGTCTCTATGATCTGAGCCGCCTTTATCATGACATGGGTCAGAAAGAACAGGCAGAACGGTTTTCCCGACGATCTCTGGAAATGTATGAGAAGGTGCTGGGGCCGGAGCATCCTCACACATTGCGTAGCCTTACCCACCTTGCGCGGCTCTATCAAGAGCAAGGTCAATACAGGAAGGCAGAAGTATTGTGCCTTCGAGTATACTCCGCCTATGAGAAGACGCTGGGAACGGATCATCCCGACGCGGCAGGCAGCCAATTTACCCTGGCCTGCCTCTACCTCAACCAGGATGACACTCATCGATCACAGCACTATTATCAACAAGCACTGGCCATCTGGGGGAAAACGCTGGGACTCGATCATCCCCAGGTTGTCCACACAATCGAGCACTATACGCAATTGATGAGTGAGCAATCTGCGCGAAGCATAGGCAGAACTGCGCAGGCGTAAGCACAAGCCATCCCGAATTTTAGGGTCGAACCTATCAAAAGACACCTCCAGAGAGACGAAGTGAGGAAAGCAAAACAACTCACCAATAGCATCTGGAGGTGTTCCTTATGCCTTCTTAAATACCTCATAGGTATGGACAAACTATCAATTCCCTTATCATGCGCTTCTCCTTTTGATGGCAATCTTTGCCATCAAAAGGAGAAGCCCAATAAACCAATAAACAAGTCAGGTTGACGCCACTTAATGGAAGGTGTTAAAATATATCCGAGTCAAGAACTCGGATTAATTTCGCACTGCATTGTGTAGCAAGAGAGATCCAACGAGAAAGAGACAGGACGCAAGGAGCAGCCGTGATGTTACGCGTATCAACAAAAGGCGAGTATGGTGTTCGGATTATGGTTGATCTGGCACGTCATTATGGCGGGCGCCCGCGCTCGCTGACCGATATCGCCCAGGCGGAATCGCTGCCACTGGCCTATCTGGAACAACTGGTGAAACTGTTACGCGAGTGTGAACCCGCGCTGGTGAGTAGCACGCGTGGGGCGCACGGCGGCTATCGTTTGAGCCGCAGCCCGCAGGAGATTTCGATGGGCGAGATTGTGCGAGTACTGGAGGGTCCAATTGCGCCGATGATCTGCGCCACCGAGGGTGAGATGACTCAGATCTGCGGCTATCTGGAAGCCTGCAAAACGAAGTATCTGTGGGCCAAAGTGCGCGATGCGGTGGCGCAAACGCTCGATACGATGACCCTGGCTGAGCTGGTGGGTGCCAGCGACGTTGAGGGGACGACCCCCACTCAATTCATTGCCATCGCGGATATTCGCGTGGCCAATCCAACCGCGAACTAAGCAGTTGATCGAGGCGATTTCAGGCAGCGACGCAGGCTCTTCCGCGCGCTCCTCTCAAAGCCGATAAAGTAGGAGGATGTTT
The DNA here is from genome assembly GCA_964250225.1 of uncultured Ktedonobacteraceae bacterium. GTDB lineage: Bacteria > Chloroflexota > Ktedonobacteria > Ktedonobacterales > Ktedonobacteraceae > Paraktedonobacter. Next base: position 3,934 of record CAXUEY010000175.1, read on the forward strand.
TTTAGGAATGGCATCAGAACTGATTATTAAGAACCTTCACGCCAATATTGAAGGCAAACCGATTCTGCGTGGCGTAGACCTGGTGGTGAAGCAGGGCGAGATCCACGCGTTGATGGGACCGAATGGCTCCGGCAAAAGCACCCTGGCCAATGTGGTGATGGGCAATCCGAAATATGAAGTCACCGATGGCGAGATCTGGTTTAAGGGCGAGAATATTCTGGAATATTCGCCCGACCGTCGCGCTCGCATGCGCCTCTTTCTGGCCTTCCAGTACCCCATGTCCATCCCCGGCGTGAGCGTGGCAAACTTCCTGCGCCGCTCACTCGAAGCTGTACGCGAGGGCAACAAGCCGCTGGAAGAGGGCGAACAACCCACCGGCAAAATGGGCAGGAAACGCAGCATGCCTCCCGGCGAGTTCCGCAAGCTATTGCAGGAGAAGATGCGTCTGCTCAAGGTTGATAATAGCTTTATCAACCGCTCGATCAACGATGGCTTCTCCGGTGGCGAGAAGAAACGCGCCGAGATCCTGCAAATGGCCCTGCTGGAGCCGGAGATCGCGCTGATGGACGAGACCGATTCGGGCCTGGACATCGACGCGCTGAAAATTGTCTCCGAAAGCGTCAACGCGCTAACCGGCCCCGATCTGGGCATCCTGCTCATCACGCATTACCAGCGCATGTTGAACTATATCACCCCCAATTTTGTGCATGTGATGTTCAACGGGCGCATCGTGAAGTCCGGCGGCAAAGAGCTGGCCCTGGAGTTGGAAGACAAGGGCTACGAGTGGCTGAAACCCTCTGAGGTAGAGAGCGGGGAGGCGGCCAATGCCTGAGACACTGCTCAGCGGGTTCTCCCGCGACGCGGTGGAGCAGCTCTCGCGTCAAAAGGGCGAACCGGCCTGGATGCTTGAGAAGCGCCTGAAAGCCTGGGAAGCCTACGAGCGCGCGCCCGCACCGTTGGGCCGCCGTGGTGACCTGGGAACTCTGCGCATGTTCTCAAACTTCCGCTTCCAGGAACTGGCTCCCTATGTGCCCGCGAACGGCAACGGCTCGCTCCCCGCACCCATCAGTCACGCCCTCGAACAGGCGCTGGTCGATCAGCGCTCCGGCCTGGTGCTGCAACGCAACTCGTCAGTAGTGCGCAGCGAACTGGCCGAGGAACTCAAAGGGCGCGGCGTGATCCTGACCGATCTGGAAAGCGCTGTGCGCGAGTATCCCGAACTGGTCCAGCCCTACTTTATGACGGACTGCGTGCCAATGGCGACCGATAAATACACCGCCCTGCACGCGGCCTTCTGGAGCGGTGGTATCTTTCTGTATGTGCCCAAAGGCGTGGAGATCGCAGACCCCATCCTGGCGCAGATCTGGATTGATGAGGCCAGCTCAGCCAGTTTCGCGCACACCCTGATCGTCGCCGACGAGCAGAGCAGCGTGCGTTTTGTGCAAGAGCTAGACTCGGCTGTCGAGGGTGAACAGGCCTCGCTGCTGCATAGCGTAGTCGAGGTGTACACGAAGAACGCGGCCCGCGTGGAATTCAGTAATATGCAGGATCTGGGCCAGAATATCTGGCATATCACGTATAAAAACGCGGTCAACGCGAAGGATGGTAGCACTACCTGGGTGCTGGCCGACCTGGGTAGCAAGGTTATGCTCTCGAACATTGGTGTGGATCTGAAGGGCGATGGCACCGCCGGAGAATTGGTGGGCGTCTTCTTCACCGACCACGACCAGCGTTACGCGATCAAGACGCTCTCGCATCATAATGGGCTGAACACCAACGCCGAGACGCTGGTGAAGGGCGTGTTGACCGACGCGTCGCGCGTGGAGTTTGATGGCATGATCCGCATTGATCCGGGCGCGCAGTACACCGCCTCGTTTCTTTCGGACCACACTCTGCTTTTGAGCGACGCGTGTCGGGCGGAATCGATTCCCGGCCTGGAGATCGGTGCCAACGAGGTCAGCGCCAGCCACGGCGCGACTACCGGCAAGATCGACGAAGAGCAGCTCTTCTACCTGATGGTGCGCGGCATCTCACAGGCAGAGGCCGAGCGCATTATTGTGCAGGGCTTCTTCGAGCCGGTCTTGCAGCGCATTCCTCTGGAGAACCTGCGCATCCGTTTGCGCCGCAGTATCATCCAGCGTATGCGCGGCTCCTTCGAGAGCGAGGCCGACACATGGGTGGATGCCCAGGAGCGTTGGGAGATCGAGGGTGTGGATGAATATGCCATCAAGCTCGATAGCTCGACCGCGGATGAGAATGAAGAGATTCAACTGACCGAATATTAAAGAGGGCGCAGCCGGATGTAGGATGAGCAATGTGGAGGGAGCCGGACGCGAGGGCCGGCTCTACACGCAAGGGGATAGGGTGGCAAGCACCGTTGATCGTGCCTCGGCTCTCCTTGTATGTAGCGGCCGCCGCCCCTGGCCTGCTCCACATGGACGTCGCTGGTGCTCGCCTCGGCCCTCCTTGTATGTAGCGGCGGCCCTCGCGTTCGCCGACCTACTCTTGAGAAATCAGGTGCAATATGGTAGCATTCGAGAAGAGAGTGACAATCCCGGTGCGTAGCGTCGCCGAGATTCGCCAGGATTTTCCCATTCTGGCGCGCCAGGTCCACGGCAAACCGCTGGTATATCTCGACAGCACGGCCAGTTCGCAGAAGCCGCGCGCGGTCATTGAGAGCATGAGCGAGTACTATCACCTGTACAACGCCAATGTGCACCGCGGCGTCTATGAGCTGAGCGAAGAGGCTACGGCCCGCATGGAGAAGGCGCGGGTCAAAGTTGCGCGTTTCATCAATGCGCGTCAGAGCAAGCAAATTATCTTTACGCGCAATACCAGCGAGAGCATCAATCTGGTTGCCTACACCTGGGGCAGCGCTAATATCCACGCTGGCGACCTGATCGTGCTGAGCGAGATGGAGCACCACAGCAACCTTGTACCCTGGCAACTACTGGCGCAACGCACGGGTGCGCGCCTGGAATTTATCCCGGTGACAGATGGCGGTCTGCTGGACCTGGATGTCTACGCTCAACTCTTGGGGCAGCAACCCAAACTGGTCGCGTTCACCCAGATGTCCAACGTGCTGGGCACAATCACGCCCGCGCGTGAGATGATCGCGCAGGCCCACGCGGCTGGCGCTGTGGTATTGCTGGATGCCGCGCAAAGTGTGCCGCATCTGCCAGTAGATGTGCAGGAGTTGGATGCCGATTTTCTCTGTTTCAGCGGACATAAGATGCTGGGACCGACGGGCATCGGCGTGCTGTATGGTCGGCGCGAGTTGCTGGAAGAGATGCCGCCGTTTATGGGCGGCGGCGATATGATCCGCGCGGTCGGCTTGCGCGAGTCCACCTGGAACGATCTGCCCTGGAAATTCGAGGCAGGCACACCGGCCATCGCCGAGGCCATCGGGCTGGGCGCAGCTGTCGATTACCTGAATACCCTGGGCATGGAGAATGTGCAACGCCACGAGCAGGAAATCACGGCCTACGCCATAGACCAGTTGCAGAACGTACCTGGCCTGACCATCTACGGCCCGCAGGCGAGCAAACGCGGCGGCGTGATTTCGTTCACGCTGAGCGACATCCATCCACACGACCTGGCCTCGATCCTGGATCAGGAAGTCGGCGTGGCGATTCGCGCTGGTCATCATTGCGCGCAACCCTTGATGGAACGCTACAACGTAACAGCGATGGCCCGCGCCAGCTTCTACGTCTACACCGTCCCGTCTGAGATCGATACGCTGGTGCAGGGGCTGCATAAAGCATTACAGATTTTTGCGATTTAAGCCAGGGGAGGGCCGCCGGACGCAAGGTGGGACACCGGACGCCAGGACCGGCGCTACATCCAAGGGGATCGGGGAGGCAAGCTCTTTCATTATGCCCGACGCTCGCCGGTGCTTGCCACGGCCCCCCTTGAATGTAGCACCGGCGCTTGCCTCCGGTGCTTGGGTGGGGGTACTCCTCGCCTCCGGTGCTTGGGGATAGGGGCTGAATGGCAATTTAGATAGCTGATTGAAGGATAAAGCAATATGTCAATGGATTATTATCGGGAATATATCCTGGATCATTATCGCAACCCGCGCAACTATGGGACGCTGGAGCAGCCTGACGCGCACGCGGAAGACTCGAACCCCTTGTGCGGCGATCAACTGGCCATCGATCTGAAGATCGAGGGCGAGCGTGTGGCCGAGGTGCGTTTTCAGGGGCGCGGCTGCGCGATCAGCCAGGCGTCTGCCTCGATGCTCTCTGAAATGATCGAGGGGCACACCGTCGCAGAGGTGATCCAGTTGGGCAAAGATGATGTGCTGGAGGCACTGGGCATCAGTATTAGCCCGGCGCGCACCAAATGCGCCTTCCTCCCCCTGCGTGTGCTGCATCGCAGCCTGGCTCTGGCAGGTTTAGAGAAGCCCAACATCGACGAAGATGAGGATGAGTAATTCACCTATGCCAGTGCAGAGCATAAACGCATACATCGTTGCGGAAATACGATAAACGCAGGAAATACACATGACTGATTTTATCAAAGTGGCAAATGTTGATGAGATTGAAGAGGGCGCTACCCTACCGGTGGAGGCCGATGGCGAGCTGGTCTGCCTGGCAAAAGTCGAGGGTTGCATCTACGCCTTCACCGACAACTGCACCCATATCAGCGGCCCGCTCAACGAAGGCGAGCTGGAGGACCACGTGCTCACCTGCCCCTGGCACGGCGCGCAATTTGATGTACGCACCGGCAAGGTGCTGCGCGGTCCCGCGCGCCAGGATATCCTCACCTATCCGGTGAAGGTTGAAGACAGTGCTGTCCTGATTAGCCTGCCCGATGAGGAGTAAATAACAGGTGGGGATGAGCAAGGGCTATCATCCTTGCTATTTTTTGTCCCAAGCTCTAAAATAGAGAGGCAGTGAAACGGGCTGTATGCTTATGCACCAAAATCATGGAAGAGGTTGCCTCTGTATGCTGGGGAAATCGCATCTGCTGGTGGGGCTGACCGCGGGAGTTGTTCTGGATAGTGTGGTCCAGGTTTCGGGACCACATCTGATTGGTTCCAACCATATTCAGTTCTCGCTGATCTTGAATAAAGCGCTCTTTTACTTTATGGTGGGGTTTGGCGCGCTCCTGCCGGATATCGATAATGCACGCAGCAAGATGGGCAGGAAGCTGGGTTGGATTAGTCGCGGCATTCAGCATGCTGTTGGCCATCGCACGCTCTTCCACAGCTTTCTCGGTCTCGTGCTTGGCGCGGCTCTCGCGGTTGGTCTGGAACAATTGATGGAATACCTGCTGCTCTCGCGTGGCTACACACTTCCTGTGCATATTATTACCAGCACACATATGGTGATTATCGCAGTACTCTTTGGCTGCAGTATGCATATCGCAGCAGATGCTCTGACGAAAGAGGGAGTGCCACTCTTCTGGCCAAAGCCCGAATATTATGGCTTTCCGCCCAATCGGTACTGGCGTTTTCGCACAGGCACATGGACAGAACATCTGATCGTCTATAGTTTTATGCTCCTGGTAGGTATTGGTCTGTATTATTCGTTTCTGGTGGTCTAGACACATGAAATTATTCAAGCCGCTGGATGTGCGCGCGCAACTACGCGTGGCCTGGGTGCTCTTGATCCTGGCTATGCTCACCTATGGCGTGGTCATGAGCATTGAATCTATCGTCCGCTATGAGATTTTCAATGCGACGGCCTTTGATCTGGGCAATATGGACCAGGTGCTCTGGAACACGCTGCATGGGCGCTTCTTTGAGTTTACCAACCAGGCCATCGACTGGTATGGTCCACCTACGCGCCTGGCCGTCCACGTTGAGCCAATCATGCTGCTGGTTTCGCTGCTCTACGCCGTGCGCGCCGATCCGAGTAGCCTGCTGATTTTTCAGACGTTGGTGCTGGCGGCTGGTGCGCCCGCAGTTTTCCTCATCACACGGCGCTACCTGCCCTCGTGGCCGTTGCTGGCGGCGGTGATGTCAGGCGCGTACCTGCTCGCTCCCGCGCTGCTGGGCCTTAATATGTTTGATTTTCACCCCGACAGCCTGGCGACGCCGTTGCTACTCTATGCTATCCTGGCTATTACGTATCGCCGCTATATCTGGTTTCTCGTGCTGTGCGTGCTGGTGTGCGCCTGCAAAGAGGATATGCCTCTGGCCGTGGCGCTATTTGGCCTGCTGTTGATGTGGAAGTATCGCTCGCCGCGCATGGGCCTGACCCTGCTGATCGGCGGTGTTGCCTGGTCGTATGTGGCCTTCAAATTGGTGATCCCTCATTTTTATGTCGGCGTGCAGGCCAATAATTTCTGGTATCGCTATGAGGCGCTGGGGAGCACCCCTGGCGCGGCTATTATCAATTTAATCATTCATCCCTGGCTGATTTTTACAACGATCTTTACACTGGATAAAGTCTATTACCTGTTCAGCCTTTTTCGCAGTACTGGCTTTCTCGCTCTGCTCGCACCGGAGTGGCTGTTACCGATTCTGCCCAAGCTGGCCAGTAACATTTTCTCGGATAATCCGCCCAATTATAGCGGCATCTACCAATATAACGCGGCGATCATTCCTTTTATTATGCTCTCGGCCATTCACGGGACGCGGCGCGTGATCTTGCTCTGGCAGGGTTGGAGCCGCGAAGAGATCCATCAGGATGAGCTGGAGCTGCTCACAGGCAGGCCCGCGCTGGATACCGAGCAGCGTTCTTATCCCGTGCAGTGGATACCCATTCGTGTCCAACAGCTGGCAGTGCGCTTCCGGCAGAGGTGTGGGCGTATGCTGGCGCATCTCACGCCACGTCTCGTAGCTCTGACATTTCCGGCCTGGCGTCAGGCCCGTTGGCAGAGCGTGAATGAACGCATGTACCCGCTGACCAAAAAGGTCGCGCCGGGGCGTTTGCAGGGAATTTTCTGCGTCTGGCTGATCTTTATGCTTGGCCTGAACTTTTTGCTTGCCCAGCCCGCGTTGAACTCTTTCTGGCCCGATCACTGGCCAGGGGTGCGCGAACAACATATTGAAAAATTGATCGGGATGATCCCGTCCGATGCCTCTGTCTCGGCCAGCGACGATCTCAATCCCCATTTGAGCGAACGCCAGTTGCTCGCCGTTTTCCCCATCTATTGCCTGGATACCACGGATACCACCTGTGATCGAACAGTAGACTATATCATTGTCGATCTCAATAGCTTGAGCTTTGCAAATCGAGCCGCCGCGACCAACACGCTCAACGCGCTCTCAGCATGTCAATACCAGGAAATCCAGCATGCCTATGGCATCGAACTGCTCAAGCGCCACCATGTGCGCTGTTCAAGGTGAGACTGTTTCCTATGCTGGCAAAAAGCAGCATTGCAAAGAACAAAAAAGAAGGGCGTGCTGACAAATCCTCGTTGGATGTAGAATCTCACAGGCAGATCATGCTATAATCGACGTGGGCGCTACTATATCACGCCTGCGACACTCCGTTATGATAGAGGAGAGAGAGCCTGATGTCCGACAAAATCTTGCCAGATGACAAAACCGAAGGGATGGAAGCGTTACAACCCAGAGTCGTTCCCCATCCTCCCGTGCTCCCAGCACCGACAACACCGGTTTATCAAGCTCCGATGGGAGGCGCCATGACGCCCCAGCCTGAGGTAGTCGAAATAGACAGCGCGGAGATGCAGGTCCAGGAAGAACAACCTGCCATCCAGTTCGCGATGAACAAACTGAACGACTATCTGCAATGGCTCCTGATGGTATTGGAGACACTCCTGGGACTGCGCTTTTTGCTGAAGATGCTTGGCGCCGATCCCACCAGCATCTTTGCTAGCTTCACCTTTTCGCTGACAGACGTGCTGCTCGTCCCTTTCAGAGGCATCGCCCCTACCGTCTCAATCCACACCAATCAGGCCTTTGAATTTTCAACGATCTTCGCAGCGGCAGTCTATTTTCTGCTGTTCTATGTGTTAAAGCGTTTCTTGCGCATAGCCGCAGAATAAATTTGTGCATGCAAAAGGGCTAAGCATGAGCAGAGAAAGGGGGGGGAAGAAACAAAAACAGTCAGCACCAGTCTAATGTGATGGGTTACACGGG
>CAXUEY010000176.1:0-1268 GCA_964250225.1 uncultured Ktedonobacteraceae bacterium
GGCAAAAGCGCCCTGGCTGCGGAAGTGCTCTGGGAGATCTTCCCTGACGAGACACTGCCAAGCGACTTTGCAGATGGCCTGATCATCCACAATTTCTATCGGCAAGCGGAAGGAGCCATTGCCCTGGAGCAGATTGCGCGCACCTTTGGAGAAGATCCCCTGCCCACCCCGGCTCACGCGGCACACCGGGCCTTGAGTGGGCGCAAAGTCCTCCTGGTCTTTGATGGAGCAGAAGAGGCGGATCATCTGAAACACGCCCTGGAAATCTGCGCGGGCCAGACCATAGTGGTGCTCACCCGTAAACGCAGCGATGCCGCCGCTATGGACGCGCTTCTGGATCTCCATCCACTGCCAGAAGAACAGGCGGTGACAGTGATCCAGGCGTGGGGCAAAGGCCAGACTGCTGATAGAGCCATTCTTCAACAGATTTGCCAGCTCGTAGGCAACCTCCCTCTGGCTTTACGTCTCGTCGGGCGCTATCTCGCGCTTCATCAGGAAGAGGCACTGGAGTATCTCCGCTGGCTTCAGGAGAGCGGATTGGAAGCGTTGGATCAGGGACAATCGCAGCACGAAAGCATTCCGATCTTACTGAAGCGCAGCCTGGCCCAGATTGGCGAGGAGGGTCGGCAAGCGCTCATGGTTGTAGGCTTACTGGCCCCGGCGCCCTTTGAGCGTGACCTCATCGCTCAGGTGCTCGGCCTCTCGGAAACGCAGAGCAGGCGGGCATTGGACCCGTTACAGAACTACGGCCTGCTCCTCCGTCAGAAACAGCACTATGAAGTAAGCCATGCCCTCGTCCACACCTACGCGCGCCAGGGGCTGCTGGCCACCTACGACAGCACGAGCCAACGTGATCTGGCCCACCGCCTCATACAGCACCTGAGCGAGCGTTTTCCTGCTGTCCAGGAGCCAGGCAGGTCTGCTGCCTATGAAACCCAGATCCCCCATGTGCAGGTGTGCCTGGCATGGGTGGATCAGTATGACCTGAGAACGCGTGAAGCAGCGTTCCTCTTCAATCAAGCAGGATTTTACCTGAATGAGCATGCCCGCTACGCTGAGGCCGAACCTTTCCATCAGCGAGCACTGGAGATCCGCGAGGCGGTATTGGGGCTGCAGCATCCCGACACCGCGACGAGCCTGAACAATCTGGCAGCCCTCTACGATGCCCAGGGCAACTATGCCAAAGCCGAACCTTTCTATCAACGAGCGCTGGAGATCCGCGAGAAGGTGTTAGGACCGCAGCATCCCGATACCGCGACGAGCCTGAA
>CAXUEY010000176.1:1368-11743 GCA_964250225.1 uncultured Ktedonobacteraceae bacterium
AGATCCGCGAGAAGGTGTTAGGACCGCAGCATCCCGATACCGCGACGAGCCTGAATAATCTAGGGTTTCTCTACGATGCCCAGGGCAACTCTGCCAAAGCGGAACCTTTACTCCAGCGAGCGCTGAAGATCTGCGAGGAGATGTTGGGGCCAGAACATCCCACTACAAAGGTCATTCGTGAGAACTACGTGATATTATTGCTACGAAGCGAACAATAGTAGCAATAGTAGCAGGGGCAGGCAGGTTGAGACGGTGGGTGCGAAAAAGAGAGGGTGGATCGATCTCGTTGTCTCCAGCATACTCAGGAAGGATGATGTTCGATGTCTGACACGGACCAGCCACAAGAGATACCCATCCCTGCACCGCAAGGCCAGCCACTCAGTCAGGCGGCGCCTGGTGGGATTGAGGCGGACGTGATCCAGGCGGTGAATGTGGTGAGCGGGTGGCAAATTATTAAAGAGCAGCATATTCATCTTGCTACCGAAGAACGTCAAACGCTGGTCAGGGAGCAGCAGGCAGCAGAGCAGGAAGCGCGCCAGCGGGCAAAAGTTGTTGAGCGGCAAGCACTGCTGACTGCTCGCCTGGAGCCTTTTGTGGGGCGTGCCACAGAAATCGCCGAATTGCACGCGCACATTGCGCAACGACAGGCCAGCGGGGGCTATCTCATCGTCACGGGCGAGGCCGGTCAGGGCAAGAGCAGCATCATTGCAAAGCTGATTGTAGAACAGGGCGAGGAACTGGTTCCCTTTCATTTTGTGCGCGTCAACGCTGGCCCTGCTTATCAAACCAGCCTGTTGCGCGACCTGTTAGAGCAACTGCTGCTCAAACATACGCTGCCCGCCTGGTATATGAGCGAGAATTACGCGGTGCTGCGGGACTCGTTGCGCCAGGCCCTGACGGAGATTGCCAGCCAGGGGAAGCAGGAGACCTTGTTTATCGATGGCCTCGACCTGCTGGAAACGGACCCACAGGGCAGGCCAGATCTCAGCTTTCTCCCAGAGCGCCTGCCTGCCGGGGTGGTCGTTGTGGTAGGGACGCGTCCCAATAAAACGTTGGATGCGTTGCACACGCTTGTGTTGCCGCAGTTGCGCGCTGAATACGAGCTGCTCGAACTGAGCCGCGCCGACTTCGCGTTGCTGTTGCAACGTTACCCGCAGGTTGTGCTGACCGACGTGTTGAGCGAGCGGCTATACAGAGCCATGCGGGGCAATGCCCTCTACCTGAATCTGGTGGTTCACGTCTTGCTTAGCTACCCTGACCTCCCACAAGCAGAGGTCATTGCGCGAGTCGAAAGCAATCCTGACAACATTTTCACCGTGGCCTTTTCACGCATGGAGCCGTTGGGCGAGTGGCGCGAGGTGATCAGGCCAATCCTGGGCGCCTTGCTGGTGGCCCAGGAACCCCTCACACCTGAGCAGATGGCCCATATCTTTGGTCGAGAGCACTACCGCTTTCGCGGCGGTATTATCAGCCTGGGCGGTTTTGTGACCCATGTGGGGCAGCAGAGCTATACGCTCTTTCACCTGAAACTCTACGAGTACCTCAGGCCGCACGAGCATACGCCAGCGCTGGCCACGCAGTTTGATGCGCGGGAAGAGGCGGAATTGCACGGCAAGCTGGCCGCGTGGTGTGGGCAGAGCACAATGGCCGCCCTCTGGTCAGAGGCTCCTGAGCGCTCACCCTGGGCTGACTACCGGGATTACGCGCGTCGGCATTATATCACCCATCTCTATCGCGCCGGGATGCACGAACAGCTTTTTGCGGTCCTCGACGATGGCGCGTATGAGCGCGGCAAGCTGCGTGTGGACCTGAGTGGACGGGCCAGCGTGCTGGACCTCACGCTGGGCTGCCAGGCCGCTGCACGCCCGGCGGGAACGCTGGCTGAGGGCTGCGAACTGCTCACGCACCTCTGGCGCTATGTTTTGCTCAGAAGTAGCCTGACGAGCCAGGCCGACGCCTATCCCATAGAAGCATTCGCGGCCCTGCTGGCGTTGGGGCAGGCACAAGAGGCGCTGGATCTGGCCGAATTGCTCACGCAGCCAGCGCACCAACTGGCGGCGCTGATCCTGCTTGCCCGCTACCTGGTTCAGCAGCCAGAGCGCGCTGCGGAGGGTCAGCAATTGTTTCGGAGCGCACATGGCCTGGCCACTGCCATCAAAGCTCCCCATACCCAGGCCAGAGCGTTACGAGCCATGACCCTGGCCCATATCAGCATCGGCCAGATAGAGCAAGCCGAGTTCGTGGCCCGTTCCATCGCGGATGACTATGAACAGGCCGCCGCGCTCGTCGAGGTCAGCCAGGCATATGGACGCGGGCAGGTCTGGGAGCGGGCTGAAGCGATTGCTCGCGCCATTGCCCCCAACGATCTCTACTTCGATGAACGCATCAAAGCGTTGAGTTCACTGGCCGCCGCGCTGGAACAGGCCGGCCAGACAGCACAGGCCGAAGTGCTCTGGCAGGAAATAAGCGCCACAACGTCCGCGATCAGCAACAACAATCAGCGCGTCAGAGCACTGTACCACCTGCATACAGCCCTGCTCCAGGTCAGACGCTGGGACCAGGCCAACACCACAGTGCGTGCGCTGACGAGCACCTATCTCAAAGCCAGGGCGTTGAGCGAGCAAGCCCTGGCCCTGACTCTGGCGGGAGAGCACCAGCGGGCCGCGACAAGCTGGGCCGAGGTGCAAACCCTGAGTAGCACAGTCACAGGGATCTATGACCGGTCTGGAGCGCAACGGGTTCTCGCCGCCGCGCTCGCGCAGGCTGGACGATGGGAACAGGCGCAAGCAATCGCCCTCCAGATCACCGAACAGAGCGAACAAACGACGGCCTGGCGACAGATCGCGCTCAGCCTGATTGAGCAGCGAGAGTGGGACCGCAGCAAAGCCGTTATCACCAGGCTTGAGCACGCATCCCGACGCGATGAAACGACCGAAGGCGCGCTCGACGGGATGCTCAGCGATTTCGTGCTCGCCTTTGCCCAGGCAGGCAACTGGAGGCAGGCGCAAGAACTGGCAGCGACCATTCCCGACAAGGAAGAACGTTTCAGAGCACAGGCGAGGATTGTCAACGCCCTGGCCACGAGCGGGCAGAACGCACTGGCTCAGCGCGTCTGGCACGAGGCTAGGGCCGCCTATGCGCTGCATACACGTGTAAGCCAGGGGGAAGTCATGAGCATGCTGGCCACAGCGCTTGTGCAGGGCGGCCAGATTGAGCAGGCGAAAAAAATTGCTGCTGATCTCGCGGATCAAGACATGCGCGAATCGATCACCAGCGACCTGGCGACTGTGCTGGCAGGTGCAGAATATCTCGTGGAGGCCGCAAGACTCGCCAGCGCCATCACCGATCCCCACAAACAAGCTGCGGCACACCAGGGCATCGTCGCGGCGCTTCTCAAAACCGGCGCATTTGAGCAGGCGCACACAACTGCGCTGGCCATCACATCCGAGGAAGAACGCTGGCAGGCTTTGCAGCAGGTTGTGATCGCTGCTGCGCGCGCGCAACAGTGGCAGCAAGCCGAGGGCACAGCGCGCCTGATTACCAACGCCAGTACACAGGCGGCGGCGTTGAGCGCTCTGGCCGTCGCGTTTGCATTGGACGGTCAATTCGAGCAAGCGAAGAGAATAGTCGCTGCCCTCGCCGCGTCTTATGCCAAAGAACAAGCCTGGTGCGATGTAGCGATGGCGCTCGAACGCAGGCACGCGCTCCGACCTGCACAGGTCATACGTCGCCGTATCAGAAATGAACACATCCAGAAGAAGGCAGATTGCAACATGTTGCTGCTTGCCCAGCAAAGAAAGCTGGCCGAACAAACGGCGGACAAGATTCAAGAAAGCACGGTCCGTGATGAAGCGCTCTATAACGTAGCATTGGCTTACATGGAAGCACAAGAGTGGGAGCAGGTGCAGGTGGTAGCGAACAGTCTGTTCGACCTCAGCACGCAGGAGACGATTTTATGCACCCTAACAGTGGAGTTAGCCCGTGCCGGGCGGTGGGAACACGCACTTGCCTCATACAATAAGCTGCAACAGAATCGTAATCGCGCTGCTGTTGCGCGTATATGGGGAGAAATGCTGGCACAAAATGGCAATGATGAGCAATACAGGAAGATCCTGAATCATCTGCCAGAAAGCCACGTGAGAGCCAGTGTGCAAGCAGGGATGGCGCATAGCATGGCACAAAATGGACGCTCTCAGGAGTTGATCCCTTTTATCCAACATGCATGGTTACAAGCAGAGACAAAGGATGAGTGTTTACCCCTGCTCGCACTCGCGCAGCATCTGGTCGAACAATATCCGCACGTAGGCACCAACTTTTATGACGCCTTCGCCTGGGTTGATACATTTTTGCAGAAATAGGAGCATATCGGAGTTTGGTCGGATATCCATCGTTACTTTTTTTGCCCTATTTATCCTCTCCAGTCGCTATTTTCTGCAAGGCGTGCTTTGCGCGGCGTGTAAATTCCAGCGTTCCGTCATTCATGGTGTTGAAGCGCAAGCTCAAGAGGTCGCGCAGGTAGTTCTGGTGCATCTTCCAGGGTTTCCTATGGCTCTGACGGGGCATGGTATCGCGCGCGCGTTGCATGTAGCCTGAGGTGAGTCCCATCATAGGCTCTCCTTCTTCCGCGATTGAGTGATCCTGTAGGCGCGGGGTACATTGAGTAAAGGCGTGCCGATCCATGTAATTCAATAACCGGCACACATGCTGCGCGATGAGTTCGCACTTTAACGTCCAGGAGGCGTTGATATAGCCAAAGGCGGAGGCGAGGTTGGGGATATCGCGATACATTGTGCCTTTATAGATGAGGGTCTTCGCCAGGTCCACGGGAACATCATCAACCACGAGCTGCACCCCGCTCATGATCTTCATGGTGAGGCCTGTGGCGGTTACGATAATGTCTGCGGCCAATTCATTGCCGGAACGCAACCGGATGCCTCTCTCTGTGAATGTCTCGATATGATCGGTGACTATCGATGCTTTGCCAGACTTGATAGCCGCGAAGAAATCCCCATCTGGTGCCAGGCACAGGCGTTGATCCCAGGGATTGTACGCGGGAGCAAAATGTGTTTCGATATCATACTCGTCGCCAAGTTGCAGACGCACCATACCCAGGAGCGCTTGTTTCGCCGCTTCAGGTTTGCGTCTCGTGAGGTTATAAAAGTAGATGCCGAACAGAATCGATTGCCAGCGTGCGAGACGACGCGCGAGCTTGCCAGGGAGAACCTGGCGTATACCTTTGACACCATCAATACTTGAGGGGCGTGCCACAATATAGGTCGGCGAGCGCTGAAGCATCGTGACATGTGCCGCCTGCTCAGCCATCGCTGGTACTAACGTCACGGCTGTGGCTCCACTACCGATTATCACAACTTGCTTCTGTGCGTAATCGAGATCCGCGGGCCATTGTTGCGGGTGGACAATACGCCCGCTAAATTGTTCGCGACCAGGCCATATGGGCGTGTATCCCTGTTCGTAGTCGTAGTAGCCAGTACACATACAGAGAAAATTGCAGGTAAAATACACAACCTCTTGATTCGGCCCGCATACTACCTCAACTGTCCATTGGGCGTCTACAGAGGACCAGCTTGCGCGGCGCACCCGGTGGTTGAAGCGAATCTGCTGGTCAATACCAAACGCCTCAGCCGTCTCACTGATGTACTGCCAGATCGCTGGCCCGTCGGCAATCACCTTTTTATCCTGCCACGGGCGGAAACTGTATCCAAGCGTGTGCATATCAGAGTCGGAACGCACTCCTGGATACCGGAACAAATCCCAAGTCCCACCAATTGCTGCGCGACCCTCAAGCAGCGCAAATTTCTTGTGCGGACAACGCTTCTGGAGATAATACGCCGTACATATCCCAGAGATTCCTGCTCCGACAATGAGTACATCGAGATGTTCGCTAGCTGTCGTGTTCTCCTCGGTGTTCAAATCCGCCTCCTGTTCAATCTGATAGTCTTCAGCTCATAATCATGTATTATACGAGGAAAGAGAGCAATATTCAATGTTAGAAAGCGCTCACACAGCCGGAGCTTCATTTGGGGAAACCTTGATTGTCACAAAGCTGTGGCTTCTACTTTTGATCAGTTTTGAAGATGGACCGATGACGGGAAATAGAGGCAACGTAGGATATAGTTGAGTAAAAAATAATATCTTCTTCATGCTTTGTAACCACATAACGTATCTCTATATAAGAGTGATAGAAATAGCGGTGTTTATTTCAAAAACGCTATATTGTATCACTATGTTACTTACGAGCTAGAGTGTACATCCTCTAGAAGCAGACAAAAAGGAGATTTGATATGTTCAAACGGATTCCGCTGCTGGGAAAGCTCCTTGCCATCCTCGCGGTATTCACGTTTCTCAGTTTTGCCAGTGTTTCGACGGCGTTTGCTTCAACCGGTACAGGAAATCAAAACCCTGATCTGAAAGTTTCTGTCTCTTTCACATCGAATGGGCCAAACTCGGATCAAGCGGCGGTTGGCAATACTGTGACATTGAAGACATCCGTCACAAATACGACATCCAGGAAACTCAAAGTCCAGCTGGTTGCTCATGTGGTTATCCCTGGTTTCGAAGCTACCACTCCCGCTATTACTGTGACTTTGCAGCCTGGACAAACCCTCTCACACACAGCGAGTTTCACGGTTGAAGCCTTCTTTCCCAAAGGAACCTATAGCCTGACACTCTCAGCCACTGATAGTCATGGCACCTCAAGTGCGACTGGCAGTATCACCGTTGTCTAAAGAGCGCCAGAGGAAAACCGCAAGCGGCTGCGCTAGAACACCTTTCTAACGCAGCCGCTTGCGGTTTGGGTGATAGCTTCCTTTTTATCCAGGGGGCGCGCAGTTGCCGTACTCTTACTAAGCAAATATGGAGAAATCGTACAAGAGATGGTCATTGCTACTGTGGCAGCCTGGAGCTAGATGAGCATTTCCTGTTCCTAATGCACAAATCGCTGCACAAATTCGTTAGCTTTGCGCCTATACCCTGCCGTGTCGGTGGTGTATGCCAGCCCATGACCTGCGCCTGGCACCAGCCATTCTTCTTTGTAGGTCGGACACGCCTCGTAGAGATGGTGCATCATTTTTGCAGGAACAAATGCATCGTCGGCCCCGTGGATGAAGAGCACGGGTCGGCTGTTTTTGCGCACCTGCTGGAGCGCGGAGGCCTCGCCAAAGAAGTAGCCCGCGTGCAGCTTGCAGACGAGGCTGGTCAGGGGCATCAGGGGAAAAGGTGGCAACTTATACATGCGTCTCGCCTGGTGGGTGAGGATGTCTTTGACAGAGGTATAGGCGCAATCCGAGACGATGCACTTGACCTGCTCAGGCAATGGTTCGCCGCTGACCATGAGCACGGTGGCGCCGCCCATTGAGATGCCATGCAGAACAATCTGCGCGTCCTGGCCAACGCGTTGCAGGACGTAATCTATCCATTGCAGATAATCTAGGCGGTCAGCCCAACCAAAACCGATGTATTTGCCTTCGCTAGCACCGTGGCCCCGGTCATCGGGCATCAGGACGTTGAAGCCGAACTGCTCGTGGTACATACGCGCAAACGAGGCCACATCCCGTTTGGCGCTGCCTGTGTAGCCATGCGCGAGCACCACTGTTTTAGGCGTGGGAACGCTGGCCGCCAGATAGTAGCCGCGTAGCAGCAGCCCATCGTGGGACTTCATGGTAAGGTTCTCTAACGGCTGTGACTCTACCCAGACGGTATCGGGCGCGGGCGACTCGCTAAACAGGCCAGGTGGTAAGTCTGGACTGCTGACGACATGGGTTTGAGGCTTGCGCGCAACGCCGACGCGAAAAAAGTAGATGCTGGCGACTACCAGAATCACGACCAGAACCAGCACAATAGCGAGCAGAATAAGTGCGATTGTTTGCATGCGATGATTCCCTCTGGCGAGCAGGCTGCTCTGCATGGATGTGTTTCTTTTAGCATATCATATGCCCTTTGAGCAGAGCAACCAGGCAGTGATGATCGCCTGCCGCTCCATTATGTGGAGAGCAAACCAGTGCTCTCCACATAATGGAGCGTTTTAAGATGAAACAGGATCTGTTAACGTATATGCTGCTTAAACCAGCGCAATTGTCGCTCGGTGGAATCGCGCGCGTGGTCGTGTTCGCCTACGCCGTGGCCTTCGCGTGGATAGACGACGCATTCCGTTGGGATATTGCGTTCACATAGGGCGCGGTAGAAGGCGTAGGCCTGGGCGACTGGCACGCAGGGGTCATCTTCACCGTGCAGGATCAGCGTTGGCGTGGTGACGCGTTGAGCGTAGGTGATGGGCGAGCACTGGCGGTAGACCTCTGGCTGCTCCAGGGGCGTGGTGGCCAGCAGGATGACATCGGCGTCGGGAATGTTGCTCTGCGCGTGCATATTGTGCCAGTCGGTGATGCCCGCGCCGACCATCGCGGCCCTGAAACGGTTGCTCTGTGTGACGGCGCAGGCGCTCAGATAACCGCCATTGCTCCAGCCACCGATACAGACGCGATTGCCATCGACTTTGCCCTGTTGCACCAGGTACTCGACGCCGTTGAGAATATCCTGAAGGTCTTTGCCGCCCATATCGCCCAGCACGGCGTCGGCAAAGGCCATGCCCTGGCCCCAGCTTCCGCGCATATTGGGCAGGAAGACTGCAAAACCCTGCTGCGCCCAGAAATGCGTGAAAGCGTAAAAGACGTCGCAAGATGTGCCTGATGGTCCACCATGCACCTGGACATAGAGCGGCGGCAATTCGCCGTCCCGCGTTTTGAGCGGCGCTGTGAAGAGGCCATCGATCTGCCAGCCATCGACGCTCTCATAGCGGATGCGCTCGGTGCTGGCCATCTCCAGCGTCTCTTCTATGAGCGGATTGAGCCGCGAGAGCCGTTTCCACTCGATCCCATTCGGAAGTTCGCCCGCGTAGTTCAGCGTGCCAAACCAGATATCAGAGGGTTGCCGCGAAGTTGAGTGGATGGTCGCGCAAAAACGCCGGTCAGGTGTGAGTGCGAGCCAGGGCTGGTCCCGCTGCATGACGAAATCTTCCGCCAGCAGAGTAGTGGTGCCATCACGCGTGTCGAGCAGGCCAATCTGGTGGGTGACATGGTGAACGGCAGTGTAGAGGAGGTGACGGCCATCGGGAAGCCAGCTACACCAGGTCGGACTGCACGCGATGCCGGGCGTGAGGTTGCGAATCTGGCCGTCTGCCAGCGTCACCGCCAAAATGTCGCTGCTGCCCCGCCCTGGATCGCTCCACCTGGCTGGGAGGCTGAGATGCTCATCCTCGCGTACCGCGCCGCCATGAGCGGGGACGACCCCGATATGACTGCGATACCAGTCGTTTTCATCTGCGCCGGCTGAATAGTAGAGCGCCAGTTGTTGGCTATCGGGCGACCAGGCGTATTCGCGCACGGTGAGATCGGGTCGGGTGAGCGGCTCCGGGATGGCCTGGTCCGGGCTGATACTCCACAAGCGGTTGTGGCGCGCCGGTGCCAGCACTTTGGGGTCGCTTTTTGGCTCTTCACCCTCCAGCGCAAGAAAGCTGATGCGGCTGCCATCGGGCGCCCAGGCCAGCTCGCTCACGCCATTGGGCATTGTGCAGAGCAGCCGGGACTCGCCGCCGTCAGCGGCGATCAGGTGCAGTTGGGGCTGCGTCTTCTCGCCCTCCGGTTTGGTGGTAAAGGCCAGTTGCTTGCCATCGGGCGACCAGCAGGGACTGCTTGCGCTGTGTTTGCCACTGACGAAAGGCTGTGCCTTGCCGCTGGCCGTATCAGCCGTCCAGATACTCATGCGGCGCTTCTGTTCGCCTGGCACGTATTCCCCGACGACAAACGCCACGCGCTTCCCATCGGCGCTGATCTCCACATCCCCCGCAAAACGACTCTCCAGAAGCATATCGAGTGTAGCGGGCAGATGCTCTGTATCTTGTGTCGAGGTAGATGGATGAAGAGGGAAGTGTTCGTTCAAAGTGCTGCTCCTTCTATGGTTCTCCACGGTGCTTGAGGCTGCTCTGCCGTAAGCTGAGAACCGCTGTGCAGAAAAACACGCGTACATTGTTCTGTCTGTATATAAGCACATAGATACACATAATGTCTACCATCGGGAGTGTAGTGCCAGGGATTTTTGGTCCAGATGTTGCCTGGTGGTGGTCAAAATTGCAACGGCATGGTTATTGAGATAGGAGAGAAGCAGCATCGTGATCGAAGAAAGCGGCGAAGTTGTCCTGCGTTAAACTTGCGTCTACGAAAGCCTGTTCGCGCCCGCTCAGGTGCTCAAGGTCAAGCGAGCCGAGCCACACGACCTTTGCACCCAGTAGCCACAAGAGCACCAGCCGACAATCCTCCATCAACCGAGCAAAGCTATATCCTGTGACACCGCCCGCGAGCAGTAA
>CAXUEY010000177.1:0-11635 GCA_964250225.1 uncultured Ktedonobacteraceae bacterium
CCAGCCACCGTTCCAGTTTTGCTTTCCACATTTCAATTGTTCAAGGTGCTCTCTCATCGGATCTCTTCGCGTTCTCTATACTTTACAGTATACAGTCGTGTCCAAATCCGGCAAAACGGCAGATCGATCAGCTTCGGATCGAAACTCGTTTCGCTTGTTTTCCGTTGACTGCGGTAGTATCTCACACTTCCGGCGTGTTGTCAAGGGGGTTAAAGACGAATTTTTTCAAACTCGTTTGCTTCACTCCTCCCTGCATCCCGTCCTGGCGATCTCTACCCTGATCAACGATACTGAAGCGGTAGATCGAATAGCTCGATCATTTTTACCTTTTTGCTTCAGCTCCGGTAGTATGCCACACTTCCAGGATTCTGTCAAGCCCTTTTCAGACGAATTTTTTCGCGTCTGTCAGAACTCGTTTTCTCTGGCTTGCACCAGTTCTGCATCCTACACGACACTCTACCAAGTTCCTCGCCTGTGCAATTCAAGCATCGCGATTGTTTTGATCGTTTTCGCTTGTTTGCGTTGACGAGATGTAGTATCCCACATTTTCTTCAGGCTGTCAAGGGGGTTTGCATGAGTTTTTTCAAACCCGGCAAAACTCGTAGGATCAGCCTCGCTTTTTTCCCGCAGGTGGATTTTCTCTGAACAAGCATACAGCTTCCAATCGACACAAAAAGCCAGAGGGTATATTAACCCCCGGCATCTGTTCTACGGGAAAATCTGTTTTCCGTCAGAGGTAGCCACTTTACCGTGACCGCGAAAACTCGCCTGCTGTTCCTTAGGAGCGAGGGACAGGAGCACCGACCACACGCGGCTGGTGATTGTCTGCGTTTTTTGACAGCCCGCGTATTATGCCATGACCTCAAACGCACTGTCAAGAGGGGAACCAAAAGTCATAGGGCTGACGACACCTCAGTATAGCAGCGTTCTGTGCTATACTGAGGCAGGTAAAGCACGAGCAAGAACGACGTGAAGTGGGTGAAACAGGCAGGCCAAACATTCATTTTTGAGGGGAGAACATGCGATGGCAACGTTAGAACTGGAAACGATGCGCTGTGAGCACGATGGACCACTGGCACGTCTGCGCATAAATCGGCCAGAGGTACATAATGCCGCGAACTGGGCCTGGGTCAACGACCTGGTGACAGCGACGGAGTATCTAGCAGAGCAGAGTGAGATTCATGTGGTAATCGTCGGCGGCGAGGGCAAATCGTTTTGCAGCGGATTGGACGTCAAAGAGCTGGCACAGGGAAGTTTGAGTCCTGACTGGTTCGCGACCTGGGAGCGTGGGGTGCTGGGACTGGCAGAGCTGGACGCGATTACGCTTGCCGCGATCCAGGGATATTGTCTGGGCGGTGGCTTGCAGGTGGCGCTGGCCTGTGACCTGCGTATCGCAACAACCGACGCGGTGCTGAGCATTCCAGCGGTGCGTGAAGGCGTGGTTGCCGCGCTCGGTCCTATGCGCTTGGCACGACTGATCGGCTCCGGCCCCGCCAAACAGCTCTGCCTGCTGGGTCATCGTTTCACGCCGACAACAGCCCTGGCGCTGCATCTGGTCAGCGAAGTTGTGGATACCGATCAGTTAGAGACACGCGCGCTGGCCCTGGCTCAGGAGTTGCTGGAGATCCCGTTTACTGCGCTGAAACAGACCAAACGTCAGATCGACTCGGCCTTTGAACTGGATACGGCCACCCTCATGGCAGAGTTCCTAGATGGCCAGGAGGAATGCCTGCACTCACCTGAGCATTACGCGGTGATGGCTCGCTACCGCGCTGAACAGGAACAGCGCCAGCGTGCGAAACATACATAATCGTTCTCAACGAACTCTTGCGAAATATACCGAGTCCAGGTTCATTTAGCAAAAAATGAAGGCAACGCGTTGACCAGCGCGTTGCCTTCTGGTTCATTCATATAGAGAGCGACTGCTTACCCTTTTAGATGGATCTTGACCACGACCTCTCCATCTTTCTCAGGGAGCACCTCTGCGGTGCCGGTGCGCATTTGCCCACGCAGCAGGACGCGCACTGTGGCCTCCCCAATCAGATTCTTCCACCAGGGATACACTATTGTCATCCGTAAGATGTCCCCCTCCTGCACATAGCGCAGCGGCGTCGTGAATTCTTTCCCACTCTTGCCCCCAGTAAACGTAAGAAGCAGGAGCCGATCACTCCTCATTCTATGCCAGCGGGAACACAAGATGGTCGTTACTATTGCGTTAGCTAGGATGCGAGCAGGCCGGGGTGGCCTGGGATGGCGGACAATCGTGTGAGTTTCGTTCATCGGTTTGCTCTCGTTCATCTGGCCCAATTGGGCTCATGCTCTGGGCAGGTTTCCACTTCACATGGGGTACCATCCCAGGCGAGGTCCGCTGAAAGGTGCTCAAGAATCCAACCTCCCCTCCTCAGAGATTGATAAAGCGAGAGCACTGTGCACCGAAGCGCACCACACGGTATCTGGCCTCAGTATATAAAATAATGTGGAAAGGCGTCAATTGGGAAAGCATTTACCATTTCATTCCCAAATTGACGCCTCACAAACACTCATTTTCATCAATCAGCATGGTGAGCAACGCCCACGCTCATTCGTACCGCAGCACCTCCAGCGGACGCACGCGTACAGAGCCCCAGGCTACCAGCAAGGCTGTGATCATGGCTAGCAGGGCTGAACCTGCTATCAGGCCGATCACGACCAGGCCATTGACTGAGAAGCTGGACTTGAACACAAACTGACTCAGCAGACTGGTGGCAAACGTAACCAGCAGCATAGCCAGCATCGCGCCCAGGCCACCAATGATCGCGTTCTCGATCAGCACCTCACCGAGTACGGTGCGACTGGTATAGCCAACCGATTTGAGAATACCCAGCTCGCGCCGACGTTCCAGCATCGCCAGGGCCACGGCATTAGCAATGATAATCACCCCCGCGAAGAGCGAGAGGCTGGCAATCGTCACCAGGATCAGGATCATATAGTTGAGGAACTGGTCAATGAAATCGCCGAGGTTGGCCAGACTGAAGGAGCCGGATGTGGGCGCGATCTGACCAATCCGCGTCAGGGCCTTGTTGACTTTGGCCGTGTCCACCTTCATAAAGAAAACCGACTGGGCAACGCCACGCGGGCTGAGAGCCTGCACGGTGTTTTTCACCCCAAAGACTGGAGCGAGCGCGAGGGTAAAGCCATTTGACTGGTAGAAACCGACCACTGTGAGCGTTTCAATGTGCTTGCCATCGATGCTGGCCACAGTAATCGTACCCCCAACGTCAATTTTACCTTTCAAAGGAGCCAGCAATGTGAGGTACGAGGGCAGCAGAATGTTGTTGGCATTAGCATCGCTGCTCTGCAAATTGCGCCCTTTGGTTATGCTGAGGCCATTGGTAAGGTCTGGCACGTTGTTATGCCCCACATCATAGCCCTCGATTCCACTCAGAACCCCGGCCACTCCAGATCGTCCCAGGCTATTAAATCCACTATTTTGCGGCACACCGTGTAATATCTGCGCGAGTGGCACGCCATTGATGGCCACTGGCACAGTCGAGGTAATATATTGCTGCGTATATTTGCTCACACCGGGTACAGTTCCTATCTGCGCTTGCAACTTGTTGGCATCCGTTCCACTGACCGAGGTCACGACGTTATAGGTCAGCGAGTTGGCCAGGGAAGTATTGATGGAGTCGCGCAGGTTCTGGCCCAGCACCAGGATCAGACCAATGGTGAAAATGCCCACAAACAGCGCCAGCAGCGTGGTGGTGGTACGCGCGCGCTGGCGACCAATGTTGCGCAGGGCCATGCGCGTATTGACTTTCCAGGAACGCGGCATCAACGCGGTCAGAAAACCAATACCGGTTAAAACCAGCAGCAGATACCCAAACGTTGGCAGCGCCCAGGCGATGAGGCCAGCGACAATTCCCACACCGACGATCAGGGCAATAAATTTACGGTTCAGCCGCTCAGGGACCGGTAAAATGCTCACCAGCAAGGTTATCAGGGTGAAAAAGCCGCTCAGGATCAGCAGAAAGACAAATGTGCCGTACACAGCGCTAATACCTAAGCCGACATCATTCAGAATGATTACTGACAGCACACAAAAGAGGACCGAGAGCACGAGCAGCAGCAAAATGGTCAGGCCGATGCTGCCGATACTCCGGCGCTCTAGCTGTTCGCGGATCACGCTTAACGGGCGAATATTAGCAGCCTGTACAATCGGCATCAGGCCAAAGATCAGGGCTGTCACCAGACCAATCAACAGGCCGCCGGCCACGGTAAACCAGTCGATCTGGAAAGTGATCAACAGCCCAAAACCCTGCTGCACAACCATACGCACCAGGTAACTCACGCCGATGGCCGCCGCCGAACCGATGGCGCCACCAATCAGGCCAAGCATACCAGCCTCCAGCCCAAAGAGCAGGTAGAGATCTTTGCGCTTATAGCCGGTGGTTTTGAGCATGGCGATCTCGATCTTGCGACGCGAGAGCAGCACCTGCATGGTGTTAACAATACCCACACCGCCGATCAACAGCGCCAGCAAACCAGCGATCTCCAAAAACTTGTTGATGCCATCGACCAGCGCCTTGCGCGAATTGAGCGCGTCGGTTGCCGTGCGTGTCGTGGCCAGGGGATACTGGTCGTTGATCTGACTGACCGCGGCATCGGTTTTTGCCTGGCTAGCCGTAGTGATATCGATAGTGTCGAAAACGGTGGGCGAGTTGGGCGCGACCTGCTGGTAGTACGCGTGCGCCATAAGCATCACTCCACTGCTCTGCGCCAGCACGCCCGTATCCGTCACAATACCCACGATCTTCACTGAAGCCAGTTGCGTATTCTGCTGGCCAGTGCTGATGTGTACCTCAAAGGTATCGCCGAGATGCTTATGATACTGATCGCTAAAGCTTTGATCGACAATCACGCCATTGTCGTTCAAGAGTGCTGAAATGCTGCCATTGGCGGGATCGTTGAAAGTCGGGGGCGTCACTACTGGATACGTTTTTGGATCGACGAGCAGCACAGAGAAGCCACCTGTCAGGCTAAACTCGTTGCTAAATGAGCCATTCTGACCATTCAGCGTCGTGTAGTTGGTAATTGTCCCATTGCTTTTGAGGCGATCAAAAAAGCTCAGGTCGCTCTGGTTAAAGGGCCGAGCGCCTGACGCGACCTGCAAGTCGCCACCGTTGGCAGCGCGCACATTAGCGGTCAGGGCGTTATTGATCATCAGGCCGACCAGTTGTAGCGCGACAATCGCCATCACTCCCACTGCTACGCAGAAGAAGGCCAGGATGGTGCGCTGGCCCCCTCGAAACAGTGAGCGCGAGGTGTAATTGAAATACATCGACATCTTCATGATTGGATGATCCTCCCGGCGGTGACATCGATGGCCGCGACTATGCCGTCCACAATCCGTATTGCGCGGTCCGCGTGTGAGGCTACGATGGGATCGTGCGTTGCGATGATAAAGGTCTTGCCCGTTTCCTGACGCAAATAGGCGATCATCTGCAAGATGTTCTCGCCGTTTTTGGCGTCCAGGTTGCCGGTTGGCTCGTCGGCAATCACAAAGGCCGGATCGGTTGCCAGGGCGCGCGCGATGGCGACACGCTGCTGCTCGCCACCGGAGAGCTGGTTAGGACGATGCGAAAGGCGGTGCGAGAGACCCACCAGGCCCAGCAGTTCTTTGGAGCGGCTCGAAGGTGAGCCTTTATGCTTGCCGACATACAGGGGTACCTCAACATTCTCCTGCGCAGTCAGGGTAGGAATGAGGTTGAAGGCCTGGAAAACCATGCCGATCTTGCCATTGCGCACCGAGGCCAGCTTGCCCTCGCTCATGCGCGTAATATCCACGCCATCAATCAAGACCTGGCCGGAGGTGGGATTATCCAGTCCGGCGATAATACCCAGCAGGGTGCTTTTGCCCGAACCTGAGGGCCCGACGATTGAGATAAATTCACCACTCCAGATCTGAAAACTAATGCCTTTGAGAATATCGATGCGTTCGCGTCCAAGTGGCAACATTTTGGTAATCTCGACCACATCCATCACCACGCGCCGCTCGGCTTCCTGCACCTGTAGATTGCCCTCTCTGTTTCCCAGGGTAGTAGGCTCTTCCATATATTTCTCCGTCTTTTCATGAATTCTGCTATAGTAG
Organism: uncultured Ktedonobacteraceae bacterium; assembly: GCA_964250225.1. Classification (GTDB taxonomy): domain Bacteria; phylum Chloroflexota; class Ktedonobacteria; order Ktedonobacterales; family Ktedonobacteraceae; genus Paraktedonobacter. The sequence goes on from CAXUEY010000177.1 coordinate 6,131, forward strand.
CAAAGAAACAAAAACACATCCTTGCCCCAGACGGATAGCTCCAGTCCAGAAGGCATGTCTGCATTCCTCAATTTTCTTCTAGTATGTACGTACGCAGGAGTTCAGGGGTTACCAAAAATTCTCCTCATTGTGCCGCAAGAGATGGTCTGCTCGTAGAATAGCGCAACATGCTACAATATGCAAGAGCCTGCTTTTTGTGATGTAGCTGCTGGCCTCATCTCACGGAACATGAGAAGAATACGTGGAGCAACCAATGTCAGATAATCAAGCACTTTTCAATATACGCGGTCGGACAGCAGTAATCACCGGCGGGGGTGGTGTCCTGGGCAGGGCGCTGGCCAGCGCCCTGGCTGAGGCGGGTGCGCGTGTGGCTGTGATCAGTTTGCGTGAGACTTCAGCGCAGAGCGTGGCTAAGATGATTCGGGCGCAGGGCGGGGAAGCGCTTGGCATCGCCTGTGATGTCACGGATAGAGTTGCCCTTGAACGGGCGCGTGAGGGGATTGTCAGCAGCTTCGACCCTCTTGATATTTTGATCAACGGCGCGGGAGGCAATCGGCCAGCCGCGACGACTTCCGCCGAACGGTCCTTCTTCGACCTGGACGCTCAGGCGATTGAAGAGGTGTTCAATCTCAACTTTACAGGGACGCTGCTGGCCAGCCAGGTTTTTGGCAAAAGCATGCTTGAGCAGGGACGCGGCTGTATCGTAAATATCACGTCGATGAACGCGCTACGTCCGCTGACCCGCATTCCCGCCTATAGCGCGGCGAAGGCAGCGGTGGCGAATTTTACGCAGTGGCTGGCGGTGCATATGGCCCAGGAATATAGTCCGCACATCCGCGTCAACGCCATTGCTCCTGGCTTTTTCCTGACCGAACAGAACCGCTTCCTACTCAGCGAAGCTGAAACGGGCGCGTGGACCCCACGAGGGCAGGCCATCCTCAACCACACACCGATGGGACGTTTCGGCGTCCCAGAAGATCTGGTAGGCACGCTGCTCTGGCTGGTCAGCCCGGCTTCCACCTTTGTCACAGGGACGGTCATCCCGGTTGATGGTGGGTTTTCGGCGTTTAGTGGAGTATAGTATTGTCATGAACCCCGGCCTACAGGCGCGGGGCTTGTCCCTCAATCCGAAGATCGGAGACGATAGGCCGCATGACTGGCGACCCACCAGCGAAGGATCTACCGACACTGGCAAGATAGGCAAGGTGCTTATCTCGAATAGTATAGCTGGCATTCAGGTCAGCATTACAGCAGTATCCGCAGGCGCGGCAGAGGAAAAGCGATTGAGAACGCCTATTAGTGCGAGCAATATGTCCACAGCGACTACACTGCTGAGAGGTGTGCCGGGGGTCAACCTTGACTACCTGCATGCCACGCGCCTGCGCTTTGTACGCGAGGAAGCTCCAAAATTGGGCATAGCTCCAGGAGTGCACCTTGCGCATGTCCTCACCTTTACGCCGAGTGACACGAGTTCTGATGCCGGAGAGGTTCTCAAGCACGATGCTACTGCCAGGGCTGGCGTGCTGAATAATGCTCTTGCTCAACACATGGTCGTGATCTTTGCGTTGCCGAAACAGTTTTCCAGAGAGCTTGCGCAGATGGCGTTTCGCGCTCTTGGTGCCTTTGGCTTGCAACTTGCGACGAAGACGGAAGAGGCGGCGCTCCTGCTCTTTCCATGCGGGATCGCCCAGGAAGTCACGCTTGGAAGTCACCGCAGGCCGATTGATACCCAGGTCCACGCCAATGACTTCTTCTGTCGGAGTGAAAACGGGGGATGGGTGCGAGAGAACGATGTGCAGAAAGTAGCACCCGTGGCGAAAGCAGAGATCAGCGGAACATGCGCTCCAGTCGAGGTATTGCGCAGCGTGCTTGGGAACAGTGAAGCGCATTTCCTGACGCCCGGCGACACTGGCAAGGCTACAGGTGCTTGACCCAATAGCTCCTCGCATCGGCGCGGATGGCGATTGCGGACAGCGCACCGGTTTGAATGTCGGTGGTTCTTTGCCCTGCTTCTCAGCTTTGGCTACCAACGTGGGATAACGAGCGACGTGTTTCTGCCGCCAGGTCAGCGCCGATTTGACGGCTTCAGTCGCCTTCACGCGGGCCGCGCACACCAATTGTGCAGGCAAGTCGGGGTACTGTGCGCGCAATGGATAATACGTCTCTTTATGCAACTCCACGCCGTTACGCATCCCGGTTTCAAAGCCGAGACGTGCAACCGCATTAAAGCAGGCCGTGTGTTCTGCCAACGTGCGTTGCAGGATACAGGCTTGTTCTTTGGTCGGTTTGAGTTGGACGACAATGGTTCTATCCATGCACAAAGTATCTTATACTATACCTAAATCTGTCAACTCTCTTCAAACGAAAGGAGGATGGCAAGGAAGAACTCCTGCGGGCGCGTGGCAATTCCTCCCCGGTCTAAAGACGCAGGGTTTCCTTGCCACATCTCTATGAAACAGAACAAATACGATGATGCCGGATTCTTCGCCAACTATAGTCAGATGGCTCGCTCAATTGAAGGGCTGGAAGCCGCTGGAGAATGGCCTGCTTTCCGCGAGTTGCTTCCCAACCTGCGTGATAAAAACGTGCTGGATCTCGGCTGCGGCTTTGGCTGGCACTGCCGCTATGCGCGCGAACAGCAGGCGCGCTCGGTAGTGGGGATTGACCTCTCAGAGAAGATGATTGCGCGTGCCAGAGAGAGCACCAACGATCCCGCCATTGAATATCGTCAGATGGCCATTGAAGATATCGACTTTCCCGTAGAAACATTTGATGTGGTGTTAAGTTCACTGGCCTTCCATTATGTCGAGCATTTCGACATCGTGTGCCGGAAAGTTTATGACTATCTTGTATCAGAAGGCACGTTTGTCTTCTCGGTTGAGCACCCGATCTTCACCGCGCTCGCCGCGCAAGACTGGTATTATGGACCGCAGAGTGAGCGCTTGCATTGGCCTGTCGATAATTACCAGAACGAGGGTCCGCGCCAGGCACAATTTTTGGAGCACGACGTTACCAAATATCATCGCACCGTTGCCACCCATGTGAACGCATTACTTGACGCTGGCTTCACCCTTACAAGGCTCATCGAACCACAACCGACGCAAGCAATGATGGACAGCAATGCTGCCATGCGCGACGAGACGCGCCGCCCGATGTTTCTCTTGCTCGCAGCGGTCAAGCATGGAAAGTGACAACCTCCCATGACCACACTTTTGGGAGCGACTCAGAGGCGTGTCCTCTGAGGGGTCTGCCCAGGCCTGGGTTCTCTTTGTGCTGCATAAGCGCCCCCAGGCGCTACAACGCTGGCTGGTGGCGGTGGGCGAGACGTGCAGCACACGAGAACCAGCCGTTGACCTTTCTTGCGACTTTTGGAACCGTGTTTAGACCGAAGCGACAGCCAGCTCTCTGACTGCGCTAACCATTGCCAGTTCGCTGCTCTGACCGTCCGGGCGCGTTTTCCCAACGTAGCCGGACTTGAGACGCGAATTGACGCGCCAGTAGGCGTACCAATAGGGACCATGCCCCTGCGTATTGCGGCATTTGCTACAGGATGCCTTGCCGCACTTGCGATACTGCAACTGGTAGGTGATGTGCTGATCGCTTGGAATCTTTGTTTTGGACATGCCGCTGACCCTTCCACAACTGAAATCGGACAATTTATTGATTCATCTGCCAATGAGAGAATAACATGAATGCATGAATATTCAGTGAATATGCAAACGCGAAAATGAAAAAATATTCATCGGTTTAGCTGGATAATACAATGCAAAACATCATCTATCTACTATCTTTTGTCATGTTTGCGAAATGGCAGAGATAAACTGCGCATTTTTGGTGAAAAATGTGCTATGCTTAACGAGGAAGAGTTCTCCGCTCCTGCAGAAAGCCCAAATAGCGTGTTTTATGCGACACCGTTGGGTAATACGCTACGGGTTTCTAGCCCCAGGTGGCTCAGCCGTACTGACAAGTTCGGGTTGTTCAGTATACTGTATGGTAGGATAGCAACTAGCAGTGTAACAAACGTTTCTAAGAAATGCTGTCAAATGTGGTCATGTGATAACTTTTGTCACCATTTCAAGATACTGTCTTCCGTTCTCCATTGCTATCCGTGTAACAGATATCAGAAAAGATATCAGAGACCTACCCCTGGTCAGGGATGCTTGCAACCTGCTTGTTTGTCACGTGTTGGATTGGATTCGGAAAGAGAGGACAAACTGTGCAAATCACGATCAAGAGTAAACAAATGGATATTTCCGCTGGTATTCGCGCGCATATTGAGCAGAAACTGCAACGTCTGGCGCGTCTGGTTGGAGACGAAGCCCGAATGGATGTGACGGTGGTGGATGAGAAAACGCGGAGCGCGCAAGATCGCTATGCCGTACATCTGGCCTGTACCAACGTACGCCACGTCAATGCTATCCACGCCACCGCTACGAGCGTGAATGTGAAGACCGCACTCGATCTCGTCCTGGACAAAGTGAGCACGCAACTGGGTCGGCAGAAAGGGCGCCACACAACGGCTCACCGCTTGCCCGTTTCTCCTGTGCAAGTGCTCTCGCTCTCGCGTGCTGGCAATGTCTCAGGGACGGAAGAAATGGCTAGCGCGGAGGCGCTCAATACTGCCGATAATGAAGAGATCTGGTCGCAGATTAAGGAGATCCAGCGTGTCGAGACCATTCCAATGAGCGACCAGGAGGTCATTGCTCGCATGGAACAGGAACATCTGACGTTCTGCCCCTTTATCAATGCAGAAACTAGAAGTGTGAACGTCATGTACCGCCTGGGCGACGAGCAGGGCTATGGTCTGCTCGTACCCACAATGGAACAGGTTGCAGAATAAGGTCTTTTCTGATCGAGAAAACGCGCGATTCATTGAATCGCGCGTTTTCTCGATCAGAAATCTGAATTCTCTTTTGTATCTACATACATAAAAAGTGCTCTTGACGAGAAGCCTTTTTTCTTGTACGCTCAGTAATTGAGTATTCAGCAATTGAGTATACGTCGCCGCCAGTCATGTTAAAGCGCTTCATTGTCCTGGCGGTGACAATCCTCCTGGACAGTTTTCTGGTACCAGAAGGACAGCTACTCGTTTTTACCGATCATCACTTCGGTTGATTTTATCACCACAACGATATCGTCACCAGCTTTGAGGTCCAGGCTTTCGGTGGAACCCCGTGTAATGGCTGAAACAATCTCCTGACCATCTCCCAATTCCACCACCACTTCGGACATGACGGTTCCCAGCTTGACGGACTTCACTTTCGCCTTGAGCTGGTTGCGCGCGCTCAGTCGAACGACCATAAAAGAAACTCCTTTTCCCATCTCGAATAATCGAAGGTCTCTTGTATGAGAAACCCTCATGGCAAATACTATACACATCCCAAAACAGGCAGAGCAAGCACAACCGGATTTCTTGGTGAGGCCACACGGGCCAGGCAAGCACGGACATGTGTTTAGACCCCACACGGGCCAGGCAAGCACGGACATATGTTTAGACCCCACACG
>CAXUEY010000178.1:0-11613 GCA_964250225.1 uncultured Ktedonobacteraceae bacterium
GCACAGAGCGCCTTCCGGTGCGTTTCTACCTGGAGACAGGGCAGCTTGAATGGTGCGTAGCACCCAATCGTCGGTTTGCGAAATGTTGACCGAGAAGGGTTATATACATCGGTATCGTGAACGCCCAGGTGGTCACAACTGGGCAACCTGGGAGCAAGGGTTAGCGCCTGCATTGCGCTATCTCTTTGGGGAAGAGGAGAAAATTCCTTAAACCTTTTTCGCGCAGTAAGCCACATCGTGTATATGTGTAAGTTGTCCTGATCAAACAAGGGAGCGGTTATATGGCAACGCTTCGTGTCGCGCTGGTGACGCCGCTGACCGGCCCACTTGGCCTCTTCGGGCGCGCCGGTGCGACTGCTCTTCGCGTGTGGGCAAAGCATGCGGCCCATCTTCCCTCACCCTGGACGGAGATCGATCTCGATGTTCTGGACAGCGGGAGCGATGTTGGGGCTGCAATCCGAACAGCCGTCGCAAAGCAGCCAGATGTGCTCTTTGGACCCTATGGAAGCGGTCCGATGCTCAGTGCGGCACGCGCCTGTAAGCGGGTGCTGTGGAATCACGGTGGCGCGAGTTCTCGGCTGGCCAGACCTGCCTTTTCCCAGGTGATCAATGTGCTTTCTCCTGCTTCCACCTATTTTGCAGGAGTCCTTTCTCTCGCCCATGCCTGTGATCCAACCATCAAGACGGTTTCTCTGTTCCATAGCACCACTGGTTTTGGGCGCGAGGTCGCGGCTGGTGCTGCGACGACTGCGGCCACGCTTCAACTTGCTGTCCAGGCGGTCTCTTTTGCCCCCGCTCAGGCTCTTGCCACGGTGGCTCAGGTTCCAGAGGGAGATATCCTCTGTGTGGTCGGGAACTTCGCGGAAGAACTGGCAGTTGCTCCCCTTTTATTCGCCCGTCCCTGGCGTTTTGCCGCCTGTGTCGGTGCTGGTGTTGCAGAGGTACTTGCGCCCCTGGGCGACCAGCGCGAAGGCTTGCTTGGACCGGCCCAATGGGTGAAAACGGCACAGATCGAGCCGGACGAGGGGCCTGATGCAGAGTGGTTTGTGGCACGCTACCGCGCAGAAGCGGGGAGCGATCCTCCGTATGTGGCAGCCCAGGCTTTTGCCGCAGGGCTGTTGTACGCGCGCTGTCTGCGGCAGGCAGGGGAGGTGCATGATGAGGCGCTGCAAGCGGTCGCTCACAGATTACGATGTCGCACACTCTACGGCGATTTTCAGCTTGATCCTGTGAGTGGTCTCCAAACGGGCCATCAGGTGATGATTGTCCAATGGCAGCAAGGGCAACGGCGTGTGGTGTGGCCACCAGAACAGGCAGAACGCCCGTTGCTTGGCTTCTTTCCCCTCTGAACTGGCGAGGGGCGTTGCGGCAAGACCAGCGCGATCTTCTGGCTGCCGTTCCCTTGCATACTATTCTCAGCGGGTATGAACGCGCCGATGTGGTTGCTCAGGCCATCTTTCAAGCGCGACCTTTTTTTGGCGACCTGGCAGAACGGGCGTTTTCATCTCTGTTTAAAGAGCGCCTTTCGCTCGCAAATACTCCTGCGTTTCTGCAATGGTCGTGAGCCGTTCTGCATCCTCATCGGAGATCGTGATGTGGAAGGTTTCTTCCAGGCTCATGATGTATTCGACCAGATCCAGTGAATCCGCGTTGAGATCTTCAACCAATGACGCACTGGGAATAATATCACGCTCATCCACATCAAGCTGCTCGATCACGATGCGGGTGAGGCGTGGGTCGACAGTTCTCAGAGCATCGTCTTTCACGCGTGATTGGACCGTGCGAGAAGGGGGAGTCTCTGACGCGGGGGATGGCGCAGATCTGCGAGCTTTTGAGGGGTGCTTGCGTATGGGTGGAGGCGCGTTGGTTGGCTGAGAAGGTGGGGATTGCGTGTGCTGAATTGGCACTGAAAAGGGGATTGATTCTGGCAATTCTAGAATAACGAGGCTCTCACTACTCTTCTGCACCTTTTCTAGCATGCGTCTGTAGATAGGTTGTTGGAGTGCGTTGCGCATCCGTTCTTCACTTGCAAAATGCAGAATAATGCCATGCGTGAGACCACGGTGGCGGGTACTCTGATTTTCTCCTGCACTCACGGCAACCAGGCAAGGAATATGTTGTTGAAGAGCCTTTATCCCTTGCAAGAGCTGCTCCAGAGACTCGTCGCTGATTTCGGTTTTCGGCGCAAAGAGGATGACTTGCGCCATGAAGGTACCAGTGAGTGTGGATGGTTGTTCTTCCATAGGTGATGACCCTCCACAAAAATATATGCGAATACGCCACCGTTCTCTTCGTATTCTTAGTATACCGTATGGGAAAGCATGATGCCTGGGTGATTTCCCAGTCACCATAGCGCGCTCCCAGCATGTCACCCACAGTCTATCCCAGCGTCCGTCGTGTAGCACTTCTCGCCTGTTTGTAGTGAGCCATACCCGGAGCGGGAAGACATGCTTTCAATGAGAAGAAGGTCCAGCATCAGATGACACCGATTTGTGTCAGTCCCTTTCGTATGACCTTGGCTGCAACCGGAGTGAAGCGTGATCATTCCTTCAGATATTCATTGAACCAGGCGAGGACACGGTGCGCCAGGTCCTGGTAACCCTGCGCGCTCCATGCACCAGGCCAGTGTCTCTCACGCTCGTAGCGTCGCATCTCCACGGGCTTACCCAGACGCCGCAAGCCGACAAATAGGGCTTCCGCCTGTGCTGGTGCCCCTAAATCGCGCGCGCCGCACGTGACCAACACTGGCGTTTGCACGCGATCTAGGTAGAAAATCGGCGAATTCTCGATGTAGCTCTCGCGTTTTTCCCATAGGGTCTTCCCTCCCATTCTGCCCTGTCCTGTCTCCACCCACCCCAGCCAGTCATCGTTGCCCTCTTCGTCTAGCGTCAGGTATGCGCTGACTACATTATAGCAACCGGCGTTCACCACCGCTGCCGCGAAGAGGTTGGTCTGGGTGAGCAAACTCAGGGCACAGTAGCCGCCATAACTCTGGCCGATCAGTCCAATTCTCCTGGGGTCGGCTATCCCACTGTCAATCAGGTGAATCAGAGCTGGCAGCACCGAGCCGACACCCTGTTTCATGGGGTCGCGGTCCTCCATGGGCATATCAGGAGAAAGCACCGCGTACCCGTGGCTCGCCAGCAGTTGGCCATGCACAATAGCATGCGAGCCCCCAAAGCTGTGGAGATAGCTGGAACCCATGCTTCCTCCATAGACTTCCACCACGACTGGTACCATCTGCCCCTCTTGATATCCCGCTGGCAGCAGCAGAGCTGCCTGGCGGCGTTTGCCATCGAGCGTGCGATACTCCAGCAGGCGGCTGGTACCCAGCGGCACATTCTCCAGGCCGGCATGAAAAGCGTAGAGTCTGCGTTGCGGCTGGGCGTCACGAGCGAATTGCCAGATCTCTGCCGGGTGAGTGCTTGCTTCCAGCGTCAGATAGAACGCTGACCCATCAGGCGCGACCTCTCCTTCAAAGGGCAACCAGCCGGTCCGTTCAGCCCGCTGACTCAACATGGTCCCTTCTCCACTTTGGAGGTCCAGTCGCAGCAGACCCGTCTCTTTTGTACGCGCACTGCGCATAACAAAGAGCAGTGTCTCCGGCTCAGGCATCCATACCGTGGCAGTGCCTGAGGGCTGTACCCACCCAAGTACCTCATCGCCAGGTGGGATGCTGATCTGCCGTCGCGTGCTGCCGTCAGTGGCGAACTCCCAGCACCCCTGTTTGGCCACACAATACACCCGCCGTCCATCCTCACTCCACCGCGGCGCCTCCACATCACCCACCAGTTCTAACTCCTGGCGTGGATCGTGCAAGGCACGTGGCTCAGTTGACCCATCCGCCGCAACCACGAACAGGCCGCTTGTCGCCCCACGCTCCTGGGTGGTGTACGCGAGAGAGGAACTATCGGGCGACCAACTCAAACTGACGCCGTATGCTTGTGGAATGCGGCGTGCGAGGAGTCGGGGAGCGCCTCCGTCCAGTGGCAACACCATCAGGGTAAAGTAGAATTGTTGCAAGCGTGACTCCATCTCCGTGTAGCGCAGAACCGCCACCGCGTTGCCGTCGGGAGCCATTTTCCAACCAATGATGCGCCAGTTCTCGGCCAGATGCTGCACGTTGCCCGTCCGCACGTCCACCACCGCGAGGTCACATCTATAGCCATCAGCCCAGCCAGGCAGCGCATCTGAGTCCTGCTTGACTTCCGCGCCGGGTACAAAGCTGAACACGGTAACAGCGGTGCCTTTCGCCCTAGCTGGGGCTGGGGTGGTATACGTATCCTGGATGGGCGAAGCAACGAGCTTCACAACTAATGCCTGGCTGTCAGGTGTCCAGCGGGGAACCTCAAAGCCAAAGAACGGGCGCACCAGTGCCTGGGGGAAGAGTTTAAGACTCCTATTTGTGCGCTCCCATACCCCCAGGCAGGCCTGCCCTTCGTGTTGGATATATGCGGCAAGTCGCGTCCCGTCAGGCGACCATTGCGCGCTCCAACTGGTACTGCCAACCGGGAACGGTTCCTCAACCTCGCCAGAGGCTGTATCTACGACGAGGACGCGGCTGCCCAGCATGCCACGAGGCACGCCATCGAGCGTATAGCTGCGATCTCTTCCCAGATCAGTCGCTCGCCTGCACCATTGGGTGGTCATGGCAAGTTTGCGTCCATCCGCTGAGATGTGGAGGGGGACACGATTGGTCGGCTGCTGGAGTTCCAAAAGGACAGCGAGAATATCGGTGCGTTGATGCATCTTTTCCTCCAATCAACTCTCCCATTTCCTCAGCAGGTTAGTGGGGATGACACGCTGCAAATGCTTTGGGGCAAGCGTACCACATGCTGCTCTCACGATCCTCTGCCCAAAGGGCAGATTCTCTTCAGGATTCTCCCGAAGGACTCTTCCCGCGCGGGCTGAGAACGGTAAAAGAGGAAGCATCCATAGAATCACGCATATAAATACAGATTGGGGGAAAGCGGGGAGAGCGAGCTTCTCATGCGTGCTCCTCCCATCGTTTGAGCGAAAGGCGATCCAGGCGAAACGGAGTGAGTTCCGCAGGGAGAGTACCACTGATGGCAGTTGTGGCCAGGAGTTGTCCCAATCGCATCCCGAAAGGCATGCCGTGTCCGGAAAATCCTCCCACAAAGAAGACGCCAGGGAGGTGTGGGGCTGCGTCAACAACAGGGCAGAGATCTGTCGTATATCCCAGTAAGCCCGCCCAGCGTTGCTCTACCTGTAAGTGCGGCGTTAGCGTAGGAAAAATTCGCGGCAGAACGTGCTCTATAGCTTTTTGCACGGAATCTGTTGGCAGGCTCTCCCAGACGCCAAAACCAGCGTTTGGCGCAAGGGTCCCGCATCCACCGATCAGAATATGACCGGATGGCGTTTGCTGGAGGTATTCTCCATCCACAAGGTCAACACCAATGCCCATTGGAAAAACGGGCGCGAGTGGTGCATAGGCCAACATTTGTTCAAGAACGGGAACAATGATCTGGGCGAGTTCTGGCAGGATACGACTGGTCCAGGCATTGACAGCCACGACCACGCTGCGCGCAAGGAGGATACCCCGTGACGTGTGCAGACGCACCTGCTCTCCCTCACGCTCCACTGTAGAGACTTCTGCCTGATACGCCTGCGCACCGTGGCGCGAGGCTGCTCGAACAATCCCCTGAACGAGCCGGGCAGAATGAACAAGGCCTTGTTCCGGGCGAAAACGCGCGCCAAGAATCTCTGGGCCAAGAGGGATCGGGAGGAGAGCTTGCACGTGTGCTCGCTCCAGCCATTGTGCAGGAAACCCATCAGTGTTGAGCAGGTCGATTTCCTGGCGATACTGTGCTTTCTGAGCTTCTGTGAGAGCCAACCGAAGCGTTCCTGGCTCGCGATACTCACAGTCGATCTCTTCTTCGCCAAGCACCTGGCGCAACAACGTCCGGCTCTCAGTGGTCAGAGCCATGATGTGGCGCGCGGTTTCCTGGCCCAGGCAAGCCACAGCTTCCGTGTAGGAACCGGCGGGACCCACACGCACAAATCCACCATTGCGCCCGGTTGCCCCACACGCAAGTGCCGTGCGTTCCAGTAAGGCCACCTGCGCGCCAGATCGCGCCAGCCAATAACTGGTAGCTGCACCTAACAACCCGCCTCCAATCACCGCGACATCCACCGTCGGCGGCACATCAGCAGAGAGCGAGACATCTGGAGCGCTCTGCTGCCAATACGAGAGAGGTGATCCTTTCATCAAACACATCCTTTCACGTTTTTGCGAGGTATGCATCACAAGTTGCTGTCCTTTTCATTCTCTCACAAGCGATCCTTTTTGTCTTCTACTGATCGATTGGGATATCGAGCCAGAGGGAGCGCACCAATTGAAGTCCTCTACACGCTCCTCTGCGCCTTCTCGTTCGTTCTATCAGTAGGAAACAGCGCGCGCTAAACGCCTGACAATGCCGCCGCTGTTTCTGGAGAGAACACCCTGGCTCTCTCCTGTTTCCTGCCACTGAGGCAGATTATTGACGTTTTGAGGCATGTGATGCAGCGGTATCAAGTTCTTCCCTCTTCCAGCGTCAGTGGGAGCTTTGCGCTCACTGGCGCTCAGGCTCTCTCCCAGTTTGCCCATTCCACCTCCCAGCAGTGGGTACATCCAGATTATTTTGACGCGCAAGGGTGCTGGTATCGTGTGCTGGAATTCGCAGAAGCACTCGTCGCAGTGAAAGTCCTCCCATCTGGACTCGTGTGTTGGGGAAGCACCGAGCCCATTGCAGAGACGCACATTCAGCACACTCTTACGCGTCTTTTGATCCCCATCCCTTTTTCATCTGAGGCCAGCGCACAGATCCCTGCGACGTTAGCCAGGCGCTTCCTGGAGCAGGCGCCGCTGGTGCATATTGCGAGCGCCTCTCTGGGCGAAGCGGTCATCAAGGCGGTGATCCGCCAGGTTATTTCCGCCCCGCAGGCGAAAAAACTCGTCCATCGTTTTATCACCCAGTACGGACCGACGCTTCAGTATGAAGGGGTCACCGTCTATGGGTTTCCCTCATTAGCGTGTATGATGGATCTGGCTCCCGAGGCGCTGCTCGCGTGCGGTCTGGGCTATAAAGCGCGCCTCATTCCACGCATCGCTCGCGATTTGCTGGAAAATGGGTGGGAAGAACAGCTCCCCCAGGTTTCTACGGAAACAGCGGTGGCGTTGCTGCAACACGTGAAAGGGATCGGGCGCTGGACGGCGCGTGTGGCCATGTGCGATCTCACAGGAGATTGGTCAGTCTATCCCTATGAGGATCTGGCGGTGCGCACCTGGGCCGCTCGCCTCTGGCCAGATGTCGTCTGGCCACGCAAGCCCGCTGACTTTTTCGCCGCCTGGCAAGGGATGCATGGCACCGCGACCGGGTTGCTCACATGTTATACCCTGGCCCAGGCCAGTCTGGCCACTTCAAACGAACCGTAAGCCATCCTGCCGTTCTCGCAGAAGCAGAGGGAGCCGGGTGAGTGAGCGTCGGAGAAGAAGGCCTCCTTCTCCGAGCACTAGGGCATCAAGAAAATGGGGCGCGGATCGTGAAAAACGGATCGATTTGGAGTATACTGAGGGATAGAAGGATATCACATGTGCAAATGCATACGTGATCTATCCACAGGGATCTCCCTGATCACCCGGCGTTGCTTGAGATGGAGAGGTAAGGAGTTTATCTATGACCACGATTCAGAGGAAGTCAGACACATCCAGCCCAATTCGGCCTATTCAATTCATTGAGGTGGGCGGCCAGCCGCAAATTCCCGCGCCATTTCTTCGCGTTACTACCTGTGGCCTGCTGACGATAGAGATCGTTGCAGAAGTAGTCAGTACCGACCCACCGCTTGCCCGATATACCTCCCTGACCCCGGAGCAACTACGTGGGCGCGGTACGACCCCGGCGCTCACCCTGCTCAAGCTCCTCTTGAATCGCCACGCGCATTTTGCTTCCAAAGATTGGCTGCTGGAACAATTCTGTCGCGATGGGGAGCAGTTTGCCAGCGCGCGCATCGAAAATATCGTCTCGCTCTTACGCGGTCTTATCTGCCCGCCAGCGTATCAAGATCTGCGGACCCACCTGGTGGCCCACGTGCGTAGTAGCATCAGCAGCGGTGATGGCTATCAACTCGCCCAATACCCGCTGATCTGGGTGGACGGCGAGGCTTTGGCCTGGAACGTGGAGCAAGCCACAAGAATGGAGCGCTTCGGCGACGATGGGCTGCCGTTCTGGGAGAGAGCCTACGCGTTGGCCAAGCGCGGCCCTTACCTACCTGACGAGATGTACTCCGAATGGGCCACGTTCCGGCGCGGAGAAGTTCAAGGCCTGTTACGCCAGAGTGTGCAGGCGCTGGCCCGGCTCTATGTCGCTCGTCATGGTGCGGCTGGGGAAGAAGAAGCGTTGTTATTGCTCAGAAGTTTCTGGCAGGAGCATCCCCACGAAGAAGACGTGTTACGCGCACTGATGGAGTTACTGGGGCGGCGAGAATGCTACCATGAGGCATTACAATATTATGAGCGTCTTTGTACACTTCTAGAGCAAGAAGATCGTACACCAAATACGCAAACGCAGGATGTAGCAATATATTTTCAAACGAAGCAAATACAACGCTCCAAAGAACCTCTGAACACTACGACTACTCCACTCCTTCTGCCACCAAGTCCGCGAAGAACTATTTCCAATCTCCCTGTTGAACAGGTTGTAGCACAGGATAGACAGATGCTCCTGATCCCCGAAGATCAGGAGAGAGACATTCTTCTGCAAAGAAAAGGGCAACAAACATCTGATGTTGCTGGAACTACATTTGTTTCCTCACTTCTTTTTTCTTCTACTGAGGTACTTGAGCGACTCGCACGAGTGCTTGTGAAATCCACCCACATAGATGAAACCACACTGTTTGTGTTAGAACAGCGTGTCAGAGAGTGTTGGCGCTTTCGACCTGACATTCTTGGGATGATTTCACCAGATCTCGTACATATTTTGCTCAAGTATCTTCAAGAGGTCACGACTCTTCTTGCTGGGTCATTATTGCCATCGATACGTATTCGCCTGTGCGCTCTTACGTGTGAATTGACGCAGATCATTGGGTGGACGTTGTATGAGATGCGGGCATTTTCCCAGGCACAAATGTATTATGAGATGGCTCTCCTGGCAGCACGTGAGGCTGGAAATCCTCTTCTTGAAGCAGTGACACTTGCACGTATGAGCCGGGTTTTCAAATATTGTGCGCGAGAAGATGCCGTTCTCCCTGCTCTACAACATGCACGACGCCTTCTTCATGAAGAAAATACATCACCTACCTATTCCTGGCTCTGTGCTGAGGAAGCGTTAGCCTATGCGCGAAATGGACAAGAATATAAAAGTTTGAAAATATTAGAACAAGCGATATATGTAGGGCAACCTCAGAATATGGATGATGACCCTTATTGGATAGGCTTTGAAGAGAATGTGAGAGCGGGCTTTTTGGGGAGTTGCTATACAGCATTGCATCAATTTGAGCAGGCCAAAGCGAGTTATGAGGAGGCACTTGTTCACATTCGCCCCTCATCACGTATTCACGCCAAACATCGCCGCTCTTTGCTCCTCGTCAACCTGGCAACCCTTCTCTTACAGGAAGAGGCTATTGAGCAAGCGTGTCAGTACTCGAAAGAAGCATTAATTCTAGTCAACCAAAGTCGATCACCACTGGTGCTTCAACATCTGGTAAAATTTCAGCGGAAACTGAGCCCGTGGAAATTGCTGGCTGAAGTGGAGCTATTTCAGGCGGCCTTTGAACATGTACAGCTTTCTGTCTCCAAAGAAAGCAAATGATTGAATGAGAGGAGAACACCTCTTGGAAGATACCTGCCTCTTTCGGATTGGCGTCAGCGGGCATCGCGATCTCGGCGATGCAACCACACAAGCGTTTGTGTCTCGCAGTATCCGAGAAATTTTGATGACTTACGCTCAACAGTACCCAAATCTCGTGTTATACGCATCTCTGGCTATTGGAGCAGATCAACTCTGTATTCAGACCGCTCTGGATCTCAACATTCCTGTCGAGGCGGTGATTCCACGCACGGATTATGAGACAGATTACGCTCCCGGTGAAGAGAGAAGGAGGTACCAGCACCTCCTGCACCAATGCAGCAAAATCCACCAACTCCCCTTCTCCACACCTACTGACGATGCCTACCTGGCAGCGGGCCAATGGATCGTTGAACAGAGCGATGTGGTAATACTTACGTGGAATGGACACCCAGCGAAAGGGCGAGGGGGAACAGCGGACGTGGCGAGTTATGCCTGGCGGATGGGGCGTCCGTTTGTCCACATCCATACCAAGAAGCAGTTGGTTCAACGCTACAACAACCAATCTGGTCAGCCTCATCTCCCATCTGTCCCTCAACGAGAACAAGCTGTCCGCGACCAACTCATCTATCAAGGGGCGACGCTGGGACTGCACCACTATCATTTTCTCCTGACCAATGGAGAAGAGATCGTGCGCGACATCGTAGAGCGGCCTGAGAGCGTGTTGATTGTGCCGGTCAATACAGAAGGGATGCTCACGCTGATTGAAGAATATGATCTTGGAGCTGGTACCTGGCAACTAAAGCTCCCTGGAGGGAAATTACGTTCGTGCGCTGAGCAAGATCTAGAGCAGGAAGTACAGAGGGAGTTACGCGAGGAAGTAGGCTACCAGGCGGGATGGATTGAACCCCTCCTTCATATTCACAGTCACCCTGGCTATGTCGCTCACAAAGTCCATATTGTGATAGCTCACGATTTAGAATGGAATCCACTGCCGCAGGAAAGCCACGAGGACATACGAGCGATGACTTATCCACTGGAAGAGGCGCTCAACGAAACGTTGAAAGATTATCGATGTGACCCTGAAGCGGCATTAGCCCTCTGGATTTATGCACGCAAGTGCAACGGCGCTTCCATCGGATGATACCCACCATCTCTTCGGCTTCAATCGGGTTCCTTTGGATGGATTTATCGGTATTCCCAAACACAAAAGCGGAGAAACCATCCTTGCCAGAGCATCAATGGAAAAGAGTTATTGCCCACCATCTTTTTGCTGGAGAATCTGACTGTCCTCTAGCCGAGGCCACCAGCAGCAGCGATGACAAGAAGGCCGAAGGTGTGTGCGAGAAAGTAGCGGATGAGTATAAAAATCAGGTAAATAGTGTCATGCATCATATTGTTTAATTATATTAACATGTAAAAGTATATTTTAGTATATATGGCGATCATCAATATACTCGTCTTCCTGGGAAGAATGAATTGGGAGAATCTGGATAGCATTTCACCGCGTGGGCAGAGCATCTGAAGAACGCTGCATGGTAAACTCTCTCACGAGAATCAGCTCTTTTTTGCTACAGGAAAACGACGATTGGATTTGAGGGGGAGCACCATATGCAACGTACCACGGATGTCCTGATCGTTGGCGGCGGAATCATTGGCTGTGCTCTGGCGTATTTTCTGCGCAAAAGAGGGGTCGAGGTCCTCGTTGTGGAACGGGGAGCGCTGGGGGCGCAGTCATCCAGTGCGGCAGCAGGTCTGCTAGCCCCCATTCGCCCCGGTGCTTCCCTCACTGACCCTTACAAACAGCTCCAACTCGCCAGCCTGGCACGTT
>CAXUEY010000179.1:0-11608 GCA_964250225.1 uncultured Ktedonobacteraceae bacterium
ATCCCACACCCTTTCACCTATATGACGAGGCGGGTATTCGTCGCTCCGCGCGCGCCTTACAACAGGCGTTTGCCTGGGCCGATGGCTTTCAAAACTATTTTGCAGTGAAAGCGCTGCCCAATCCCTATATCCTGCAAATTCTCCGCCAGGAGGGGTGTGGGGCGGATTGCAGTTCGCTGCCAGAACTGGTGCTGGCGGAAAGGGCTGGCTTCATTGGCGAGGATATTCTGCTGACCTCCAACGAGACGCCTGTTGAGGAATATCAAAAAGCGCGCGAACTGGGCGCGTTGCTGAACCTGGATGACCTCAGCCATCTCGCTTTCCTGGAAAAGCATGTCGGCCTGCCGGAACTGCTCTGTTTTCGTTATAATCCCGGACCCTTGCGCGAGGGCAATGCGATTATTGGCAGACCGGAGGAGGCCAAGTATGGTCTGACCCGCGAGCAGCTTTTTCGGGCCTATGCGCTGGCCAAAGAGCGTGGAGTCAGGCGCTTCGGGCTGCATACCATGCTCGCCTCGAACGAACTTGATGCCCGTTATTTTATCGAAACGGCTACGATGCTCTTTGATCTGCTGGTAGACATTTCCCAGGCGTTGGATATCCGTTTTGAGTTTGTCAACTTTGGCGGCGGGATCGGCATTCCCTATCGACCAGAGCAGACCGCCTTCGATCTGGAGGGGTTTGCGCAAGAAGTTCGCAAGCTGTACCAGGCAAAAATCGCGAAGAACGGGCTAAATCCACTTAAAATCGTGATGGAATGTGGGAGGCTCATCACTGGCCCGCATGGGTACCTGGTGACTACAGCCATTCATACAAAGGAGATCTACAAGCGTTACATCGGCCTTGACGCCTGCATGACCAACCTCATGCGCCCCGCCCTCTACAACGCCTACCATCACATCTCTGTGTTGGGGAAAGAGGACGAGCCGCGCACATGCGTCTACGATGTCGTTGGCTCACTGTGTGAGAATTTCGATAAATTCGCCATCGATAGAGCCTTGCCAGAAATCGAGATCGGCGATATTCTCGTCATTCACGATACCGGCGCGCACGGGCACGCGATGGGCTTCAACTATAACGGTAAGTTGCGCTCGGCTGAACTGCTCTTGCAAGAGAATGGTCAGGTCAGGCTGATCCGACGCGCTGAGACGCTGGAAGACTATTTTTGCACGCTGGACTTCACAGGATTATCGGCGCGTTAGGCGCTCTCTGGACAATCCTCATATCCCCTTCAAAATAGCTGGAGGCAAGCAAAATATAGACAATAATCTATTTTAGTGGTATGGTTCCCATGATGGACAAACGGCTCTATTTCTATGGAGGAACGCTGGTGCTGGAGGGGGTTGCGCACGATGAGAGGCAGATTCCCACCCCATTTCTCTGGAGTCATGGGAAATGGCGCGCAGAAGCCTACCACTATGCCAGCGTGCGTCCCTGGCTGCGGGCAAACGCGATTCAAGACGCGCTTCCTCGTTGGCAATCACTCAACTATACACTTTATGATGGCCGCCAGCCGCACGATTACCAGGCTGAAGCGCTCGTCGCCTGGAAGCAAGCGGGGTATCGCGGCAGTATTGTCCTGCCCACGGGAGCGGGCAAGAGCTATATCGCAATCCGGGCTATTCATCAGCTCAACCGGTCCGCGGTCGTGGTTGCCCCCACCATCGACCTCTTACATCAATGGTACCGACTCCTCTCCCACGCGTTTCGCGTGGAGATCGGCGTCTACTATGGCGCTGAAAAAAGCGTCCAGCCTGTTACCGTGACCACTTACGCGTCTTTTGGCAACCTGATGAGTAACTATGGCAACTTTTTTCGCCTGCTGCTGGCAGACGAGGTGCATCATCTGCCATCGCCGAGCTATAGCGAGGGCGCGTTAATGTCGCCAGCGCTTACTCGCCTGGGTCTCACCGCGACCTATCCTTCAGAGGAAGAGCAACAGGGAGAAGGCCGGCGACGCCTTGATCTCCTGCTTGGTGGTCCCATTGTGTACGCGCTCACGATTGACGATCTTGCGGGCGAGCGGTTGGCTGCCTATCGTACCCAGCGCATCCGCGTCCAGCTCACCGCCGAGGAACGCCAGCACTATGATCGTGATTTTACTGCGTGTATGAACTTTGTGAAGCAGCGAAACCTTCTGCAGCGGTATGGAGCCAACTGGCTGCGGGAACTGCACAGACTTTCGGCCAGAGACCGTGCAGCGCGCGCGGCTCTGCTTGCGCGTCAGCGGGTGGGCCGTTTGCTGGCCGGATGTCAGGGCAAGCTTCAGGCAGTCGATGATCTTCTACGAGAACATGTCACGGAACAGGTGCTCATCTTTACCGAGTCCAATGTTGTCGCCTATACCATCGCACAGCGCTATCTGCTGCCAGTTTTGACACACCTCTCGACAGCAGCCGAGCGCAAAGATATTTTGGATGGTTTCCAGGAAAAACGCTACCGGGCCATTGTCACTTCCAGAATCCTCGACGAAGGAGTAGATCTGCCGTCGGCGAAAATCGCGATTATTCTCGGAGGCACCACAGGAGCACGCCAGTATATTCAGAGGCTTGGCCGCGTGCTGAGACGCGCGGAAAATAAGCAGGCCGTGCTCTATGAGGTTTTCGCGCGCGATACCAACGAGGAGGGAAAAGTCCAGCGACGGAGGGCCGCGACAGCCCGACAGGGGAAACAGCATGTTTACATCCGACCTGATCAGGCCGTTTCTGCGTATCAATAACCGAGATCTCACAGTTGACCTGCTCGACGAAACTGACCCCTACTGGGTGCAAACAGCGCTGGAGCTGATTGCGTTGTTTCAACAACACCTGAACATGGCGCAGGCGAACTGGGAGCGGGCGCTTGAAGCGTATGAGGGAACGCGCCTTGACTATCTGCGCATCCGAGGACTGGCCAGAGTCTTAACCAGCGCGGCGACGTTTGCCCCAAAAACATTTCTCTACCAGCCTCGCGAGTTGCGGGCGCGCCTTTTTTGTCGCGGCCCCGCTTTTGAAAACCCGGATATGTTTCATCCGATCTCGCGTCAGAACCTGCTCCGGGAGGTGGCAGATGAGCTAGAAATGACCGCCGAGGACCTGGACGAAGCGCTTTTTGCCGATCACCCAGGCGCGCAGTTGCTCACGCATGCAGGTCCAGCCTGGACGTCACAACAGCTCCTCCAGCGCTATAATCTCGAACTCTCACGTGGAGCGCTGTATCGTGCCATTGTGGTACAGGTAGAGATCTATGATAGTTTCAAGGAATTTTGGCGCTACCTCAAGCTGTTCAAGATCATGTTTTTAGCCTCCGAAATACCTGGCGGCGGCTATCGCGTCGTGCTGACCGGGCCGCTCTCTGATTTCGTCGAAACGGAGCGCTATGGTGCCTCGTATGCCGCATTCCTTCCTGCAGTTCTCCTCGGTCAGCGCTGGAACCTCGTCGCCAGGCTCAAACCGCCCACACCTTATCAGGAGCGCTCGGACGCGTTCACGGATACGCAGGAGCAGGAATATCTGCTGTATCGCCTTGATCATACCTGCGGCTTGCACTCGTACTACCGGAAAGGGCGGCATTATGACTCCTCTTTAGAACGCATTTTTGCCGAGGAGTTTACCGATTTTGAAGAGAAATTCGGAACTGAGCGCGGAAAATGGAAGTTGCTGCGGGAAGAACAGGTCCTGGTACTGGATGGCAGCGTCATGATCCCGGACTTCTTACTTATTCACACGCAGGACGCATCGCGGCGCATCTTGATCGAGCTGGTAGGCTACTGGAGTCCGCGCTATCTGCGCACGAAAATCGCTAAAGTCAAAGCCGCCCAATGCCCCAACCTGCTCCTGCTTGTCTACGAGAACTTGAACGTCACCAAAGATGATTTTCAGGGAGCGAAAGGCGAGATTCTCTTTTTCAAGCAAAAACCAGTGATCAAAGAGGTAATGGAAGCAGTAGAGAGACTGGCGCAGCAGGTGTATGGTTCGCTAGCGCCTCCTGCTCCTCTTCCTCTGGCTCAGCTTGTTAGTCAGTATCATGAACAGTACGCGTCGCAGGAAGAAGCATGGCATTTGCTAGAACAACTGGAGGAAGCGCTGCACCAGGTTGATCCAGCATTTTCTCCCCGGCAGCACGGATATCGCAGCTTTTCGAACCTCCTGAAGGCCAACCCCCAGCTATTTGAGGTACGCCGCCGGGCAGTGAAAGGCCGCCCCATCGAGGCTCGTGTCGTGCGAGAACCGGCGAAGTGTGACTGATTGGGTATGTTTATTCTCACCCTATATCTTCCGTTTTTGAGTCATAAGATTAACCCAGGTGAGAGATTACGGCCCCGCTGATAGGACCGGACTAACATCATCCATATAGCCAGCGGCCTGGAGCGAGAAAAGATGAGCGTAAGTTCCATTCAGCCGGATGAGCTCAGCATGCGAACCATCTTCAATCACGCGGCCCTGTTCGATCACCAGAATACGGTCAGCCCGGCGTACCGTTGAGAAACGATGGGCAATCAAAATGGTGGTAGCCCCGGCAGTCGCCTGCTGCATGCGGTCGAAAATTTCCATCTCAGACGAGGCATCCAGAGAGGCGGTTGGCTCATCGAGAATAACGACGGGGGCGCGCCTCATAAACGCCCGCGCCAGGGCCATTTTCTGCCATTGGCCGCCAGAGAGTTGGTGCCCCTTCGCGAACATGCGCCCTAGCATCGTCTCGTACTGATCAGGGAGTTCCTCAATCATTGCACCAGCGCCGCTTGCTCTGGCCGCCTGCTCAACGCGCTGACTGTCCTGGATATTCTCGATAAAGCCAAAACCGATATTCTCATGAACCGTCATTTCATACTCGATAAAATCCTGAAAAATGGCGCTGATATGTCGGCGCAGGTCGTCAATGTTATACTCTTCCAGCGGGATATCATCAATAAGGATGCATCCCGTCGTTGGCTCATAGAGACGAGTGAGCAGTTTGACCAGCGTCGTTTTGCCAGCCCCATTATGGCCAACCAGCGCGACGCACTCTCCTGCTCGTAGAAAGAGATCCAGACGGTGCAGCACTTCTGTCGTCGTGCCAGGGTAGACGAAACTGACCCCGCGAAATTCGATTCCTTTGCTCAGGCGCTCTGGAACCAGCCGAGTTCCGCTCTTCATCTGGCTGGCGGGGATATCCAGAAACTCAAACAGATTGTTCACAAAGAGGTTATTCTGGTAGAGCTGGGCAATGCCACTCAGCAACGTTTGCATCGTGCCCTGAACCACCCCGATGGCCTGAATATAGCCAGCGAGAAAACCCAATTGATTCGCTGCGATGGTAATCACAATGGCGTAGAGCTGAGCGCCTGCGGCCACGACGTTGGTGAGGATGGTGAAAGGGATCAGGGACAGTATTTGTTGCCGAGCCAGGCGACTATCGACCGCGTAGAACTCGTGATAGAGCTGTTTATAGCGGTCGATAAAGTAGTTAGCGAGCCGGAAGAGGCGGATCTCCTTGACTGTATAGGAATGGGTGACCAGAAATTGAAAGTAGGCCAGGCGACGGCGCGCGGGTGCGCGCTCGCGCTCAATCAGATAGGCCCGCCGACTGTAGAAGAAACGCGATCCTACTGAGGGGACGGGAGCCAGCAGGATCAACAGGCCCAGCCACCAGTTCCAGGAGACCAGCACAAGCACGACAGAAACCAGCGTCACGATCTGCGAAACCAGCGTGGTCATCTGGTAAAAAATCTGGTAAGGTCTATAGCCGCTTTCGTTCATGGCTCGCTGGAGTTTGTCGTAAGCATCATCGTCCTCATAAAACTGCACATCCAGGCTGGCGGCTTTCTCCATCACTTTGATGCTGATATCATTGCTCAGGCGCAGCGTTAACAGTGTCTGCACCTGCTGGGTCGCGAGGCTCAGTAGCGCACTCCCAAGTAACAGCGCGCCTTGCAGTACCCCAAAGAGGATAGCTGTATTAACCAGCGCCTGTGGATGGCCGGCGCGAATCGCCAGGGCCGCGCTGCCGATGATCGAGCTGGTGAGCTGGATCTGTGCTGAGGGTACCAGGCCGCTCAGCACCGTCAGGAAGATCAGACCCACAACAAACCAGGGCTGGGTCTGCCAGATCAGCAGGAGCACCCGTCTCCAGGCAGAGGTCACGCTGGCGAGATGGCTGAAAAAGCGTCTCATAAGAACCGTCTCTCTCCTTTTCAAGCACTGGTTACAGGCGATGCTGGACGCCGTTCTAACGAGTCGAGGGTGTGTCGCCAGAAGGCATACATCTTGTTCTCTCTGGCGCGATCAATACCAAGCAAACGGTTATGATGCATATGCGCTAGACTACTCAACAGAGACATTTCCGGCACCCAGAGCTTGCCATCTGCACCCAGTTCGCGAACCTGCGTGCCCAGTGTGCCGAGCAGCGTTTCGTGTGGGTGCAGCAGCTTGAGCAGCAGTGCGCGTTGCTCTGCCACGTCCTCCGCGAGTTGCCCATGCGGGGTGAATAGATCACAGTAGCGTTTGCGTTCTGGACGAAATTCCTTGCTCCAGGCATATTTCTCGCTCGCCTGGTGTGTCCACTCCAGGCGTTGCTGGAGATCGCAGCCCCACGAAGTAAAGAGATGGTCCAGCGTGAACACGCCCACGGTCAGGGGATCAAGTGTCAGACGGCGCGCGTGCTGATAGGCAATCACATCGCTGACCAGTACGCTATTGACGGTAAAGGCCTGTTCCAATAGATCGATGGCTTCGGGACCACCATAGCGCTCCACTTCGCGCTCGTAAGTATCTAGCATGTAGCGCTGGATCTGGCCACGCCGCGCCAGTTGCAGGCACCAGGGGAACGCGAGTGCTAGAATGGACACGGGATCAACGCCATCCCGCGCGTGGAAACGCAGGCGCAGATGTGGTTCAGGATCGGTGTAGCGAATGAAAAACCAGCGGTCAAGCAATTCGTGCTCCTGGAGCATCCCTACCAGCGTGCGTATAGGAGTAGCCAACAGTTCTTCGTGCTGGCTGGGAGCAGCATATAGCTTCAGATACACCCAATCTTCGCCAGGGAAACTATTGCGCTCACCTGGTGCAATAACGCGCTGCGGAGGCGTGAACGTCTTTTCTTCTGTTTCAGACCGCGCCGTGGAATCAACCGCGTCCGTGCGCAGGAGCGGCACAACGATCTCTGAGAAATAGGCGGTATCCTGCTCGTCGCGCAGCCAGAGATGCTCAAAATCGGGGAGCAGTTCATCTAGCGTGATCCGTCGCGTACCATCTTGTTTCGCCAGTTCATCGTGCAATTCCGCGACCATCAACGGATGCTCCAGATCCAGGAGCAGACGATTATCCATTTCTGTCAGATACACATAGCGCGGGACACGCCACTGTTCGCGCCAGTGCTGTAATCCACGGAACCAGCGTGCCTCAGTTGACCCTTCCCCCATTGGTGTAATCGCCTCAGCCTGGAGTTGCCAGCAGGCCGGTGAGATCACCAATCGAGATGACTGACCTGTTTTGACCGTCAGACGCGGAAGGAAAGGAGCACTGGTAGCCGTCCCCCAATCGAAAGAACTCAAGGCTGGCTGGCCGTCGCCTGCAATTTCTGTGATAAAGCGACAAATGTTGGGAGCGAGCAAAAAACTGAGCATATGCGTCTGGCACACGCGGACCTGTTTGCCGAGGCGTAGCGAACGCAGATAGAAGCGTCCGTTCTGTATACCAACGACCAGATCGTTGAGCGAGATTACCCGTTCTGGAGGAACAGAGGGCGTGGTGCCAACGGCAATCTCGTAGGAGCGGATCGGCGGGCGGATCGCGACATTGGCCAGACGAGCCAGCAACGGTTGGTAGCTGAGTTCGGCGAAGATCACATCGGGTTGGAGCGTCTCTTCACGCCTCGCCAGGTCACGCAAGTGCTCCATGCCTGGCTCTCCCAGCAGGTCAAAAAAACGTCCAAAGGTGCGTCCGCCGTTCGGAGAGCCGCAGTTTTGACCCACCACAGCGGTCCATGCACCGCGATCCACCGCCTCACGCGACTCCGCGTGGAGTTGCAGATAGATCTCCAGCGAAAGGGGAGCCTGCTCAAGTTTAGGCGACCAACGTTCCAGGCGTTGCTGCATCTCCTCAGTCAGCTCCACCTCTAATGTGCGTGTATTCACTGCTTCTGTTACCAGATTCAATAAGAACTGGTCGCGTGGCCCAGGAGCAGGAGGCTGAATGAAAGAAGGACGATGATAGACACGTGGCGGCTTCTCGTAGCCAGCGGGGGCATCCAGGCCGTTCTCCGGGCTGAGCAGATCGAGCAGGGGTACTTCGGCCTGGTCGCCATATTTTTCTTGAAAGAGTGAGCGATATTCCTGAAGATAGCGGAAACCCGTGGGCAAAGGCGTCTGGCGCAAGAGCAAGGCTGCGGCGTGTGCGGCGGCCTCACCAATGGAATGATGCAGGGTGGGGAATTTGACGTGCAAGGCGCTATCCACCTGGAGAGGCAGCGTATCCTTGCCCTCTGCCGGGATCAGCTCGCCTTGCTGCTCTACCAGCGATGAAATCATCCCGGTTGGCGCGCCAATCCCAATCTCATCAAGCGCGCAAGCGCCCTCCAGCACACGAGCAAGTTGCGCTTTGATTTCGTCGGCTCCCTGTAATTTCTCCAGGTAATTGCGTACATAGTTGTCTGGCCGTGCATCAGTCAGGGGTGGATGCAGCTCGCTAATCAGGAAATGATGCTCCCAGAGCTGCCAGAGGACACGCTCAATCTGCTCCGAAGTGGCACGAGGAAACGTCTGCTGCAGACTGAGTTGGAGCGTAGTATATGGAACAAATTGCTGTGCCAGTTCAAAGACCTTGCGCACAACTGCGGTGGCGCGCAGTGAGATGGCGCGGTTATCCTGCTCGCCATAGGTATCAGCAAAGGGCAAGACCGCCCGTTCCCCCACCAGAAAAGCCGTCTGGTTGATTTGCACGTTGAGTTGAGCGACCAGGGCGCGGTCCTTTTCTAGTTTGCGCAGGACAGCGAGTACCCAGGCCATATCGGGCCGGGTACGCAAACGCGCGAGCGCGGGCCAGGCCAGATGTGCCTGCGTCTCGTCCGCAAAGGTACCCAGAGCCACGCCAGAGAACAGTCCAAAGGGCGTGGGGCGCGTACTCATGCGGATCAGATAGCGTAGCAAACCAGCGGTAATGCGCCTCTGCTGAGTGAGCGAACTTTCACCACGTTGTAGACGTTCCAGAGCTGCTAACAAAGCTGGGCTGGCAACTGCCAGGGCCTGGGTGATTTGTGGTTGTAGCGCCAGTTCTCGAAGCAACTGAGCGCAGTTATCCCGGCTAACTTGTAGCGCGTCATCTAATTCACACTGCCTGCTCTGCTGGCATAGGTGTCCAGCTGTGCTGAGCCAGTGAAAAACCTGCGCGGGCAGCGCGGGGGCGCGCAACATATAAAAGCCCGCCGCAGTATAGAGCGGCGCCGTCTTTTTCTGTGAGGTCTGTTTATGCTCAGCCATAAGTGTTCTTTCTAGGAGAACCAAATGAACGCGTTACGCAATGACTAATGCACGATCCCAGTCAGGGGCAACCGATGTCGATGCGGCTAAGAGCACCATCACAATACCCGACGCACCGGTCAGCCAGTGAGGTTTATCGAGCGGTTTGTCCTCATCCATATCATAAAAGCCCAGCACAGAAGCAGGATCAAAGGCATCCAGAAGCTGCTGGGTAAGAATGGGGATGTATTCACGGACCAGCGTGCTCTCGCATTCATTGGCAAAGCGCAGACAAATCTGTAGCAAGCCTGCTATGCCATGACAAATGTGAGGTGAAGGGAGGTGAAGCGTGGCAGCAGGACGACGCAGCACTGTTTCAATAGCCTCTACAGCGACCCGACGTATATGTTCATCATCCAGCGCCTGACCCGCTAACCAGAGGCTGCGCGAGATGCCGGGTGCGCCATAACACCAGGCAGCACGCGTTGGAGAGAGATTTTGCCAGGTACGCGGATCAGCAGCGTACTCAAGTGGCACACTCCCTGGCCAATCGTTGCCCCAGGGCGTGTCCACATGGTGCTCTTCTATCCACCCAGCCAGGTACGCAATCGACTCACGCAGGCCAGGGTAACGATAGCCAGCTAGCCATGTCAAGGCAAGCGTGGCCAATGGGCCAGGAATACCGTGTGCTAATCCACAATTAAAATCTCCCTGGGGAGATCCCGCGCGATGACGATCTGTGGGTAAAAGCGCGGGAGGAATAAACCAGCGCTCTTTACCTATAGGTTGACCGGGTTCAGCCAACCATGTCAGGTATGCTAACAGAGACTCGACGGCTGCCTGAATCATCCCATCGGGCCGTTCGATTGAGACGAGATACGCCAGCACGCCCGCTGCACCCGAAATAACATCATAATCGCGGTCGGCCACTCCTCCATCTGCTTCAGATCGTCGCCATACTTGCTGACGTATCTGCTCACACAATCCTTGATGCAGCCGAGCCAGGGTTTTCTGATAGCGTTTTCCGCCGCGACTGGCCAGGGAGAGGGCCAGAGCCATCCCACTGGTTCCACCCACTAATCCTGGAAACGGGAAACCCATCTGTTGTGTTCCCGCTGCGGCAACGCCGAAGTACTGTTGTGCATGTGTTCCCCACCCATCTTTGGGAAAACACCTATCCATATATTCGTAGAGCAGAGCCAGACCAACGTCACCAGAGGCCAGCGAGCTAGGCGACCAGCCCATTGGATAGATAGATTGCTCTCTGGCTCGCTCCGCTGTAGCGTGGACAAAATCTGGGTCGCGCATTCGTCTAGCGACAGAGCAGGCCACTTCCTGAGTGTGTATATATAAAGGTTTCTTCAGGAAGAGCCGCCAGGATACAGAAGTATGAGCAAATTGTGGCTCATAGCAGAGTTTTTTAGGATGTATCACCTTTCCTTCTGGTGTAGCAGACGATTGTTCATGCATAGCAAAAACTTCACCTTTCACGCTGACCATTAATAACTCTATCTTTGATGGACAAGAGCAGAGCCTGCACATCATGAACAATGACTTGCAGGCTGCTCTCCTATTGGAGTACCCTGTAGGAGAAGCTCATCATTCACTGAGCGGAACTAGAACTATTCCATGCTCCAATCGATAAATCGGGTATTGATCGATCTTTGTGAGGTGATGAGTACTTCTACTATTCAACGACCGCATCCACAAACAGTGTGATTGCATGTACATTGTGTCTGGCATGATCCGCTAGTACATCCGCATGTATCACAACTACAAGTACCACAACTACCGCAATCCGTATTACACGTATTACAACTAACGCATGTGCAACGAGTATTAGCGGTAGGAGGAAATGCATCTGGGATGGAATCAGTGGATGTAATGCGAATATCCAGTTCGAATTCTTCATCCTGAGACATCTCGAAAGGGGTGGCATCGAATGTTGGCATATTTGTTCTCCTTTTCTGGTTTGGGCTGTGATCTAACAGGCTGGACGGCGGCAGGTGCAATCTGTACCACACGTGCCGCATGTATTTGGCTGAGTGCAGCAATTAGTACCGAAGTCGCTTACATGCAGAGTTGGTTGAGGCGAGTTGGTGGTTGAAATGCGAATATCCAGCTCAAACTCCTGGTCATCCTGTTCGAACTCTTCGTCCTCAGGCATCTCGAAAGGGGTGGTAACAAATGTAGGCA
>CAXUEY010000180.1:0-11490 GCA_964250225.1 uncultured Ktedonobacteraceae bacterium
CTGAACCTGGCGATGGCCGTGCTCTTCATTTTCCTGGGCAACTATATGGGGAAGGTGCGCCGCAATTTCTGGATGGGCATTCGCACGCCCTGGACGCTGGCAAGTGATGTGGTGTGGGAGAGAACGCACAGGCTCGGCGGCTGGCTCCTGGTAGCGGTGGGCGTGCTCGGCATCCCATTCAGCTTTGTGCCAGCACTGCGCATCTGGGGGATGCTCGCACTGCTTATTCTGGTCACGATCTTTCTCTACATCTATTCCTATCTCTGTTATCACCAGAACACAATAGGGGACCGCGAGCCGCTCGCGTCACCTTTTGAGAGGACTCATGAAGAATAAGATTGTGTCCGTTTGCACGAAGGTATGTTTACAAATAAGGGGATAAAGATCATGACAAAACAGAAGAAGAAAAAGCCTACACCGGGCGATGTGATGGTGATCATCGGGATCGCGGGATTGATGGGTTTAGCTGTGCGCGAGCAATTGCAAATGCCGTCAGAAGAGCGGACATGGCATGGAAGGCTCTTCGGCATTCCCTACGATTTTCGCCGACCTACCAGCGAGCGCCTGCGCGAAACATTCTGGAACAAGGATACAGCGCGGGTGCTGGTTCCACAAGCTTTCGGTATGGGCTGGTCGATCAACTTCTATCCCTTGATCAATCCGCCCACTGCTGAATAGGTGCCAGAAACGACCATCATGAAATAATAAAGACGAGGCGCGTGTTCTGAAATGAAAACACGCGCCACGTCTTTTATTGCCACGACTACGGGGTTAACTGGGCGCCGATTCATCCCCACCATTCTCTTCGGCCTCACCTTTTTGTCGCTCTATTTCCTCGCGTTGCAGGCGCAGACGTTCTTCGCGCTCGCGTTTTTTGCGGGTCTGCTCCTCGGCTTTGCGCGCAACCTCTTCGGGATCAGCGTTGAAGGTATTCATACTTGCTTCGACGCCCTGCGCTAGAAACATCTGCACAGCTTCGATGGCGCGTTCTTCGCCAGAGGCCAGCAGGATACCTTCGTCACCGGTGGCAGCGCTCAGAACGTGGTCGCGGCCCTGCACGCGACTGTTTTTGGGATGTCCGATGCCCACGCGCAGACGGGGAAAGTCGTTGGTGTGCAATCTGCCAATAATATCGCGCATACCGTTGTGGCCCGCCGCGCTACCCTTCGCAGCCAGGCGAATTCTCCCCACAGACAAATCCAGTTCGTCATAGACGATCAGCAGATCTGTAGGAGCCACTTTATACCAGCGCACCAGTTCGCCCACCGCTTCTCCGCTCAGATTCATAAATGTCAGCGGTTTAGCGAGGACAATTTTCTCCGCGCCAACGGTGCCGCTGGCCAGCACAGCTTTGCCGCGCCGTTCATTCCATTTGAAGCCCCATTTTTCCGCCAGTCGATCTATCACGCGAAAGCCAACGTTGTGCCGTGTCCGTTCATATTGCTGGCCCGGATTGCCCAGACCGATGAGTAATTTCATGCGCGTTTTCTATCAGCGACCATAGGCCAGGCGCACCGCCAGATATTGGGGCAGACCTGCCTGAATGATCTTCTCCTGTGTTTTCTCAAAATCATACGCCAGGCGGTGGAACTCAAAGGTGCCATGCTCACTATCGTAAATCATAAAGGCCGCGCGCGGATCGCCATCGCGGGGCTGACCGACACCGCCGGGGTTCACAATCGCGCGATACGCTTGAGGCGGCTCCCAACAGCCTTCGGGCGGTTCGAGCATCTCGTTCGTAACCTGGACCATGCTCTGGCTCAGGCCCAGCAGTTCCAGCAGTTCCTCAATCTCGTTGTTGAGACGATCTTCCGCGTGCTGAATCACATCCGGCGTGGTGGATTTTTCCACAATCTCATAGGCCACGAAGTCAGCGTTTCCCGTCTCACCTTCCTCACTCGTCTCACCCTCATCTGCTTGAGAAGTTGTTGATGCTTCGACCTGGGAGGATGGGGTATTGCTTTGCACCTGCAGCGCGCTTTCAGCGGCTTCGGCCTTCGGTGAGGTCAGCATTACCGCGGCCATCTCGCCTGTCTCCTCCTCATCCTGGCGGCTCTCCGTCTGCGCAGTGGGCGGCGTTGCAGCGCCGTAGGGTTGCTGAAAAATGACCGGGACGTGGGTATGCCCGACCAGACAGAAACGGCTAGTGAAGTATTGAAAGCTGCGTTCGGCCAGCACTTCAGAGGTCAGGTATTCCCAGAGAGGACCGTAGGGGCTGCCATGCACCAGCGTACATGCCCCTTTTTCCAGACGTTCAGGCAGGTTGCGCAAAAACTCACGGTGCTCTTCGGTTAACTCTTGCGCGGTCCATTCCGCTGAAATGCGCGCCGCCGCGCTAAAGTCCTCCAGATCGAGCTTGCCAACCGCCGCCCAATCATGATTGCCAGCGATAATCACATCTGTCCTTGCGCGCAATATATCGATGCACTCATTGGGGTTGGGTCCATAGCCGACCAGGTCGCCCAGAAACCAGAGCTGGTCAATCGGTTCATCTTTAGCCAGTTCGTCAATCCTGGCCAGAACTGTCTCCAGGGCCTCTAAATTGGCATGTATATCAGTGAAAATGGCATAACGCATAATGGCTTACTCTGTTCGTCATATCGTACAAAAATGGTTCACGTAGGCAGGCTCATTCTACCATGTTTGCGCCAGCGTTGCTAGTGCCTGGGACGTACCCGCGCCCCCTGTGCAGCCGCAAGCAGAGCTTACAGACAGATCTGGAGAATAAAGCAAACTGGCTATGAGTCATATTGAAAACAAAGGGCCGGTGGCTATCACCGACCCTCGATTGCGCGGGTGATCTATCCTACTGCACAGTGACAGTCAGGTTCATGCCTGCATGGACGCTACAATAGTAGTGGTAGGTGCCAGCCGTATTAAACGGGCCGATGTTTATGGTCTGGCCCTGTGAATTGACTGTGACGTTATTCACAACCGGCGCACCCGTCTCGGTTTTTGGAGCAGGCGTGTTGCCATTCCAGCTACCATTGGCGATAATATGCGTCACTCCGGTCTGGTTCGTCAGGGTCACGCTCTGGCCCTTTGGAATGGTGATGCTACTCTGAGCGAAGTTCGTGGCGGTCAACCCGACGGTGTTGCTGCCACTGGTGCCCCCGCTACTACCACCGCTATTCCCGTTATTTCCACCCGTAGTGCTGCCACCACAGGCAACGACAAGCATACTGATAAGCGCGAAAAGCGCCAGGACGCCTAATGCTTTTTTCACAGAAATGTACTCCTTATACAATATCAACAGTTGAATGGGAGCGCAAAATGGTTTCGTGCATCCGCGCGCAGCCTGGACACCAGATATGCTCTGCAAGGCCCAGGAATCCCACTCTCTTTCTATTATAGCGCAACTCATCCAAAGCCAGTAGAGAGGACAGAGCAGTCAGCCTTGGGGCCAATAAAGTGGAGTATCACCTGAAAAATGGTGGCATCGAGCTAAAATTACGCAAAGGGCATATAGGGCGCATCGTGCCGCTAAACGAGGCGGTGCAGGTGTTGCGGGATGAGATCAATCGGGGTATGGCTGAGGGGCGATAAATAGCTAAGCGGGGGTTTTCAGCAATTTGGAGCATTGTCTAGCGCGATGAGCAGGGCGGGCACAAAGGCTGTGAGCTTGAAGTAACCAACGCAAAAGTGCTATGCTAGAGTTAGATTATCCCCGCTTCAGGATGAGTAGCGTGCCAGTGAGCAACGAGCATCCCCATTGCTCCTGCTTTGGGCGCGCACACATCAGAGGCCAGTGGATATCAACGTTTGCTCATACGGAGCGTTCTACCAGGAAGGAACACTATCATGGCCGGGATTGCGATTTACGGTTTTGGAAGAATCGGGCGTTCGGCGCTCAAAGCTGCTCTCACCCATCGTTTATTTGTGCCTGCTGCTATTGCCGATATCTGGGATCTGCCGACATTTGCGGCGTTGTTCGCAGCTGATAGCAACTATGGACGCTGGCACGAGCCTGTCGCAGCCAGAGACGAGCAGTTGATCATCGGCGAGAGAGCTATTCCCTATCTCAATTCCAGCCAGGCCATCCCTGATTGGGGGAGCTTAGGCATCGAGGTGGTGATCGATTGTACCGGGCGAGCCACCACGCGCGGGGGTGCGCAGGCACATCTGGAGCGGGGCGCGAAAAAAGTGCTGGTCAGCGCGCCCAGCAAGACGCTGCAAGATTGTGATGCCGTCCTCTTGCCCGGCATCAACCTTGAGACGTATGATCCCGCCGAACACCACATCATCAGCATGGCGAGCTGCACCACCAACGCGCTGGCGCCAGTGGTCAAGGTGATCGTGGAAAACTTCGGCCTCACAAGCGGCTTCTTTTCGACCGTGCATGCTTATACTAACACCCAATCGGTGACGGACCAGCCGCGAAAAGACCGCCGCGACTCATGGGCAGCCGCCGAAAATATCATTCCCTCCGCCTCAGGAGCCGCGAAAGCGTTGCAGTTTATCTGGCCTGAGTTGAAGCTGACCGGTAAAGCGTATCGCGTGCCTGTGCGCACGGGCAGTATCGCCGAACTGACCGGGCTGGTCGGGCGCGATACCAGTGCTGAAAAGGTGAAAGACGTATTCCGGGCGGCAGCCGAGACATCCGCGCTCAAAGGTATCCTGGGTGTTTTGGAAGAGGAGTTTGCCTCGTGTCGTGTGCTCGGCGAGACGCATTCATCGCTGCTCGACCTGCCGCTGGTGCAGGTGCTCGATGGGCGCATGATCTCTGTCGCCACCTGGTACGACAACGAGATGGGCTACTCGACGAGGCTGGCGGAAACGGCGCAGAGCATCGCGGCGCACACGGCTGGTTAAGCTATTTCTCCTTCACGACGATCACCAGGGGCAGGTTCACATACGAATCAATGGCTACGCTCTGGCTGCCCGCGTTGACGTATAGACCGGTGGAGGAACCGCCGTCCAGGTTGAGCGCGGTCACAAGTGAGAGGTCCGAGCGAGCCAGTAGATCGGCCATTTCATTGAGGGTGAAGGCCGAGCCGGGACTGGCGATAAAGAGCAGACGTCCCTGTTTATCGAGCGCGACCACGCTGCGTGGGGACATTTTTGTATCGGTATTGAACTGTGTGCGTTGACCGTTGAGAAGGAGCATGGGAGAACATTGGGTGGCCTGGGTCAGGCTTTCAGCGGGATCGTAGGGCTGTTCATGCAACGAACGTAACTGCACATTGCCCTGCGCATCGACGGCGAGCATGCCACCAAAGCCTTGATAGGAGGTGCCAGAGGTCTGACCGTTGGAGATGACCAGCGCAGTGGCATGGTCGAGTCCATCGAAGTAGCCGCCGTTAATCAGGGCTGCGGGCTGCTCTTTTTGTGTCCACTCCTGCATCGAGAGGGGATGGTCCGGCTGATACGCCACGCTTAATTTGACGCGGTGCAAGTCAAAGCGCACAATCGTGACGAGATCACTGGCCCCATCGCCATCGGGACTCTTCCAGTTCTCCTGGCGCGTCTCCACGCCAGGCGCGGCTGAAGACCAGGCATCGGTTGTCGTTGGCGACGTTTGCGCGCCCTGGCCAAATGTAATCGTAGGTAACGCGCCGCAGCCTGTCAGCACAAACAGTAACAATAAACAGCACAGCCAGCACACACTTCTCAATGATCGGGTCCGTCGCATAGTTCTCCCTCAAGTCGTTTGTCCACAGGAATCGGATTAGAAAGCCCCGCGCTATCCAGGCCGGGGTTCATGACCAGGTATAGAGTATATACTGCTTTTCCCCGTCTGGCAAAAGTTTTTTCATCTGAATGTATCCCCCCCCATTCATCACACCATTTTAAATCGATTGGGCAAGGCAAATGTCACATACCAGCCAAAAAGACCTGCATCCGTGTGGATGCAGGCCAGATGCGCTTCTCCATCAACGCGGAGATGAGCGCAAGGTACGGCAGGTGGGTGTGTCCCCCTCGTTTAAGCGGTAGCGGCCTGGCGCACTACTTCGCGCACCTGGTCGAGGTGTTGTTGAGCATGCCCAACACCAATTGTGTTAAGGCCAATGGCGTTCAGCGGACCGAGCGCTGGGATGGGTGTGACGGTCAGATCGAGATGGGGTTCATCGGGCCAGGCGTCGAGGAAGGCGCGGCACATACGCTGGCTCTCCCGCAAACGGGCCTGCACCTTTTGCAGGGTCGAGAGGCTCTCCCAGGGCGGTTCGTAGCGCAGTTGCCCCTCAACCTGCACGCCACGCGCGAGCATAGCCGAGCCAGCCGCGCATCCCTCCAGGGTCGCGGTAACGTGCGTCACGATACGATTCAACGTCCAGCCCTGTTCGCTCTGATCCGAGGCGTCAGGGTCGCGTGGTACAAAGCTCACCGTGGCATCTGTTGCGTGGGCAAGGGCCGAGTCCAGTTCGGCAAAACATTCGTCAAGTGCGCGCTGCAGATCAGCAGGTTGAATGGTGCGCGTGGCGTCAGCAAAGCTGATCTGGCCAGAGCGTATAGCAGCGAAATCGACAAGCATTCCGTAGACATCCTTTCGTTGTTCAAGAGGTTTTCCCTCTTCACTACAATGTTGTTTAGTTGGCATACAAACTTACTCGCAGATAAAAAAAGGGGCATTGTCCGGCTCATATCCCCGCGCAATTGTGTAATGCTCGCGTGAGCAAGCGCGTGAAAAAGATGCGTTCATCAGAGGTGAAGTCTCGCAAGACGTGGGTATTCACCTCTTCTTCAAAAACTGTGGTGATCTGTTGCAGGGCGCGCCCTCGCTCGGTCAGGAAAACGCGCTGGACACGTTTGTCAGCGGTGTCAGGTTGCCGTTGTACCAGGCCCAGATAGGTCATGCGCTGAAGCAGTCCGGTCACGGTTGCCCCATCCAGGCCGAGGCATTCTTGCAGTTCCACCTGGGAGCGTCCTTCCTGCCACCAGAGTTGCTTGAGAATAACCCATTGCGACATGGTCACATCGTGCTCTTTTAACCGGCGAGCCATACCCAGTGCTATGGTATGAGCCAGTTTATTGATCAGCAAACCGGGGCTTTCACAGAGATCCACGTCGGCTATCTCCCGTTCATAAAGTTTGTATGCCAATAATATACCTGGGATTAGATGGGAAGTCAAGAGGGCTGCTAGACAAATTTCCATCTTGTGTGACACACTAGCGAGAGATACGCGTTGCAGACAAAGCGTGACGATAGAATCGTCACATAATCTCATAGAACCATTGGAACAAGGAAAGAACATATGAAAGCTGTACAATTTAGTCATCCTGGCGAGCCAGATGTCTTACAGGTCGCCGAGGTACCCGACCCTATTGCCGGGCCGGAAGATGTGCTGATCGATGTGAAGGCCACGACGGTGAACCGCCTGGACCTTTTTCAGCGCGCGGGCAGCCGACCTGTACCGGCGCTACCCTTCACGCCCGGTCTGGAGGCGGTGGGCGTCGTTGTCGCCGATAGCCAGGGGTTCCACGCGGGCGAGCGGGTGTTGACCACGCGAGCGGGAGGCGCGCGCGGCGGTGGCGGGTATGCCAGTCGCATCGCGGCGCCAGCGCGTGACCTGGCACGCATCCCTGAGAGTGTGAACTTTGAAGAGGCGGCGGCGGCTGGCCTGGCCTCGTCCACGGCCTGGACGGGTCTGTTTGACGTTGGGGAACTACGCGAAGGCGAACGCGTGTTGATCTGGGGTGGAACCAGCGGCGTCGGTTCGCTGGCAATCCAGCTAGCCAAGCAGACCGGAGCCTGGGTGGTCGCGACAACTGGCAGCAAGGAAAAGGCAGCGGTGTTGCGTCGCCTGGGCGTGGATATGGTCGTGAACTATAAAGAGCAGAGTGTCGGCGAGGCAGTACGCAGCGTCAACGGCGTCAACCTTGTACTGGAGCTGGTCGGCGCGACCTTGCAGGAGAGCATCGAGGCCTGCGCCAGCGAGGGTCGCGTGGTGCTGATTGGCAACCTCGGCGGCCAACAATCCACCGTCGATACGCAGGCCTGGCGCCTGAAACGCGTCACGGTGCTTGGCGCTGGTATTATGCACACCACGCCGGAGAACGAGACCCACATCCTGCACCTGGTGGCGAAGAAGAAGATTACTCCGCTCATTCACGAGGTGTTGCCGGTGGAACGAGCCGCGGAAGCGCATCGCAAGCTGGCCAATCAAGAGGTGGTGGGGAAAATTGTCCTGGTACATGGGAAATAAGATCATCAGGAGAGGCTGAGCCAGAAGGGTGTAGCTATTTCCAAATTTGCCGATTAGGGATTGTAACTACCTGATGCAGGAACCGCGAACTGCGCCGAGACAGGGTAGCCGAAAGGCAATGCTGAAATGCAAAAGGGAGTGCGTACCTTTACCGATGATCGCGCTGATCTACGTCGAGGGGCGACGTTCCTGGGAGCACTGTTAGCGATCCCAGTGGCAGGTGTGCTGGGCCTGCCTCTCCTGCTACTCTTGCTGTTTCTCTTTCTCGCCAATCCTGGCGGCCTGGGCACATGCCTGGGGCGCTGCCACTGCTTGCGGCATATCCCCGGCTTTCGCTCTGGCCAACGCACGCATATGGCGCTGGCCTGCGTGCTCTACCTGCTGCCGGTCTCGCTGCTTGGCATGATTGTGGTGGGCATAGATACGCTGGTCTTGCGCGGGCTGCTGGGAATGTGAGGAAACTGGCCCGCTTTTCTACTTCATCACACACTTCTCGCAGGAGACATAACAGTAGTGTACGTGCTTTCGGATCGCGCAAATGGCAGGCTGTACAAGATAGTGCCCAATATGCCTCTGGGTAAGCGGCGCAGGCAGCACAGGGAGGCAATGTTATACAATGTCAGGCGATAAAAGGTTCCATGCCACTATACAATATGGGCGACTGAGATCACCGCCCTGACCATCACAACAAAAGGACAATCCATGCGCTACACCCCATTTTTCGATCCTGAGAAAAGCTACGCGGAGAATTTCGAGCAAGGCCCCTTTGGAGCTTTCGCGGACGGCACGGCCTTCCCACCAGCAGAGCCGCGCTCTCATGTGCTGGAACAGGCAGTTTCGCTGCCCTTTGGCATACCAGCGGGGCCGCTTCTGAATGGAAAGTATGTACAGGCGGCCTTAGATAAAGGGTTTGATATTCCCGTCTACAAAACAGTCAGAACACGCAAATACGCCAGCGCGCCCTGGCCGAATGTCCTCTCGGTGCAGGTCGCGGATCAGGATCTCACGTTCGCAATGGCGGAGCAGGGGCTGGTCGCCAATCACCAGTTTACTGAACCCATCGCGATTACCAATTCGTTTGGCGTCCCCTCGTTCGAGCCGGATTTCTGGCAGGAGGATATGGCGCAGGCCAGCCGGTACGCGAAACAAGGCCAGTTCGTCGTGGGCAGCTTCCAGGGGACAACCAATCCGCAGGGTGATGTTGAGGCGTATATTCAGGATTTCGTGCTGGCCGCGAGACTGGTCAAGGAAACGGGCGTCAAAGTTCTCGAAGCCAATCTCAGTTGTCCCAACGAGGGCACCGCGCATTTGCTCTGCTATGATACACAGCGCTCAAAAGCTATTCTGCACGCGATAAAAAATAGGATCGGGGATACGCCGCTGGTGATAAAAATTGGCTATTTTGCGGATCTGGAGCAACTCAAGCAACTGGTCAGCGCGGTTGGGGAAATTGTGCAAGGGATCAGTGCGATTAATACTATTCCCGCGAAAGTTGTGGATGAGCAGGGAGAGCAGGCGTTACCGGGAGCGGGCAGGTTGCGCAGCGGGGTGTGCGGCCATCCGATCAAATGGGCCGGCCTGGATATGGTTCGCAAGCTCGCGAGTTTACGGCAAATGTTGCATCTATCTTTCGCGATTATTGGTGTCGGGGGCGTGACTATTCCCGCGGATTATCAGGAATATCGGGCTGCTGGCGCGGATGTGGTGATGAGTGCAACCGGCGCGATGTGGAACCCCTATCTGGCACGCGAGACACAATCAGCAGCACGTGTCATCCCTCAGCTTTAGCGGCAGACCTGATGACCGGCGCTCTCCAGCACGTCGATGGTGCGCTCCAGATCCTCTTCTTTCACCAGGATATGGTCGGTTTCATAGGTTGCAACCGCCAGGATACTGAGGTTGGCCTGGGCGAGAGGAATAGCGAGCGAAGCATGGACACCCGCCAGCGAAAAAGCGAAAGGGCCTTCGACCTTCAAGCAACACCATCCGCGCTCGGCCCTGATCTCCTCCGGCACATTCTCTTGCAGACAGGCGACGGAGAGTTCACTGCGTGTGCGCGTCAACGAGACAAAATCGTCGCCCAGCAACGCCCAATAAGGGATCGGACCGTTGGGGTCCAGGCGACATATGGCGTACTTTTGTGGCAAAAGATTGAGTTTGAGTTGTAACATGCGTCTCACGTCCTCTCTGCTTTCTTCTAATAGCAAGACGGGGTATATGACAAAAGCTGTCAAACCGGTCACGCTGCGACGCTGCATAGAGACGGGCGCTCACAAAAATAGGATGTGATAGTTATACTATAGCACATACACTCCCAGAATACAACGCCATCTGAACAGGTCCCAAACCCACGGCGCGTATCATTCACAGCGTTTTTTGTGCAAAACGACAGAAGTTTGGCGATACGAAACTTCTGTCGTTTTGCACAAAAAGAGCCGGGAGCGTCCTGGAACGGTTTACCGCTCGCTCTGTGTTTTCTTGTAGTGCGCGACAATCTCCTGCTGCACGTTGGCTGGCACATCCTCGTACTGATAGAGTTCCATCGAGAACGAGCCGCGGCCCTGGGTGATCGAGCGCAGATCGGTGGCGTAGTGCAACATCTCTGCCTGTGGGATATGCGCGGTAATCTGCTGCATGCCGTTCTCCAGCGAGGCCATGCCCAGGACGCGCCCACGTTTGGTGTTGATATCGCTCATCACATCGCCCATATTGCTTTCGGGGATGACGATGCTCACCGTCATGACCGGCTCCAGCAGCGTCGGGCCAGCCAGCGGTACAGCCTCTTGCATGCCAAGTGAGGCAGCGATTTCAAAGGATTGCGCCGAAGAATCTACCGGATGGTATTTGCCGTCGACGAGCGCTACTTTGATGTAGACCAGCGGGTTGCCGGAGATAAAGCCGCGTTTGAGCGATTCACGCACGCCCTTTTCCACGCCGGGAATAAACTGGCCGGGCACCACACCACCGACGATCTTATCCTCAAAGATAAACGTTTCTTCGCCGCCCATCGGCAGTGGCTCGACCTCCAGCCAGACGTCCCCGAACTGGCCATGCCCGCCGCTCTGACGTTTGTGGCGGCCATTCGCGCGCGCCTTCTTGCGAATGGTTTCGCGGTACGAGATACGCGGCTCGCGCGCCTCCAGATCGACGTTGAATTTGCGTTTAATCTCTTCCAGGACAATTTGTAGATGTGCCTCACCCATGCCGGAGACAAGCACCTCGGCGGTCTCAGGGTCGCGCGCCATACGCAGCGTGCGATCCTCTTCCAGCACACGGGTCAGAGCGCTGCCCATCTTATCCAGGTCGGCCTGGCTTTTGGGGGTAACTGCGACGGTATAGCAGGGGG
>CAXUEY010000181.1:0-11461 GCA_964250225.1 uncultured Ktedonobacteraceae bacterium
GAGAGACCGTTCGTCGTCAAACGGTCCACCAATTTTTAGAGGCTGGTCTTGTTGTAGTAAACCCGGATGATCCAGAGCGCCCGCCAAATAGCGCTCACACGGTTTATCAGATTGAGCAGGGTGCATTAGAACTGTTACGTACTTTTGGCACCCTTGCATGGGATAAACACCTTCAGACGTATTTGGCCTCTATCGGCACGTTAAAGCAGCGCTATGCCCAGGAACGCGAGATGCGCCGTATCCCAATTACTGTAGCACCAGGAAGGACTCTTAACCTTTCGCCTGGTGGACAAAACGTTCTAGTCAAGCAAATCATCCAGGTTTTTGCTCCACTTTATACGCCTGAAGGAAAAGTTCTCTATGTTGGTGATATGGATGAGAAGTTCGCTTATTTTGATGAGATGGGTTTTGCTGATTTAGGAATGGCCATTGAAGCTCATGGGAAGATACCTGATGTGATAATTCACTATACCGAAAAATATTGGTTGGTGTTGATCGAGGCTGTAACCTCACATGGACCAATCGATGGGAAACGCAAGGATGAACTAAAGCGTTTATTTCGCAATTCCACGGCAGGATTAGTCTTCGTTACAGCATTTTTGACACGTGGCGCGATCGTAAGGTATCTCCAGGAGATTTCATGGGAAACGGAAGTGTGGATTGCAGATCACCCAACGCATTTAATCCATTTTAATGGAGAGCGGTTTTTAGGTCCACATGAAGAGAAAAAGTGAGTTAAGTGGTGCAGGTATATACAACAATCGTATCTTTATCGCTTAACTCACTACCCATCGTTGCCACACTCTCATGGCACAATCAAATGCAGATCCCCAAACTCGTGCCAGAGGTAGCGCATGTTGAGCGCCTCGCGATAGGTGATCTCCAGATGCGGGCGTCCGGCCAGCGCTTCTAGCATGGCGAGATGTGTCGAGAGCGGTTCGTGCAGGCCCGTCAGCAGACCGTTAACCGCGCGTAGACCGCGTTGGGGCGTGATTACGACGTCGGTCCAGCCCTCGCCGGGATGGGTGAGGCCGCTGGCATCCGTGACGGTCTCCAACGCGCGCACGACAGTTGTGCCGACGGCGATGACACGCTGCCTGGCTGTGTGAGTGGCGTTGACCAGGCGCGCCGTTGCCGCGGAAACGCGATAATACTCCTCATATGGTAGCTCGTGGCTTTCTAGACTCGATACGCCGGTATGTAGCAAGAGAGGGGCCACCTGTACGCCACGCGCCATCAGGCTGGTCAGCAATTCCGGCGTAAAGGCGCGCCC
The DNA here is from genome assembly GCA_964250225.1 of uncultured Ktedonobacteraceae bacterium. Lineage (GTDB taxonomy): Bacteria > Chloroflexota > Ktedonobacteria > Ktedonobacterales > Ktedonobacteraceae > Paraktedonobacter. Next base: position 1,274 of record CAXUEY010000181.1, read on the forward strand.
GGCAGAGGGCATTTCAGCGCTGCCCGATTCTGTTGCGTAGACCGTCTGGTAATAGTTGAGCGGCCATCCCTGTTTGACGTAACTATAGCGAATAGGGAAACCGTGCTCCGCGAGGTAGGGCAGGAGCTGACCGGGAAGGTCCAGGCTGGCCACCCAGAGACGTTGGGAAACCTGGTCACTGTGATGGCGATAAGGCGTGTGGAGAGTGACACGGCCACCAGCGGGCAATTGGAAGACCTCGCCGGATTGCGCCTCTTGAAAAGGCTGCGTGGTATCGTCGGCATAGGTGCGTATCTCGATGCTCCAGAGGCCCGCAGGCAGGCGGGTTGAGAGGTGGAGTTCAAAGCGCGTTCCATCGGCGCGCCTGGCTGGGAGAGCTGCATTCAAGGTGCCGCTGGTATTGATGATCAGTGCATCGCCTTCCTGCAAGAAATCACCAAGCTGGCTGAACCGCGTATGCACGACGTCATTGGTCGCGAGAGAAGAGACCATCAGGCGCACCTCATCCCGGCTCAATCCACTCTCTTCGGGCGGCTCTACTGCCTCTAATTCAGCGGGCAGCGTGAAAGGGAGGAGCTGTGAGAAAAGCGACTCTACTGGCTCGTTCTGTATCTGTGTATCGTGAAGCGGAGAAACATCAATCATTGTTGTCTTTCCTTATGATGTAACTGCGAGATAAACGGTTGATATCTCTCACTCTACAGCGCGTTTTGCCCGCCGGGATCGCGCAAAGGGCCAGTTTCAACCCTGTCCAAAAGAACAGCGGGCTTTTTTCTCGCGCCTGCCACATCTTTTTGGGAACGAGGGGAATTTTCTGGTACGCACAAGAAGCGAACTGACAGCACATCGCGTCGAGCATCGCTGATGAATATCAGGACTACTCTCTTGACACCTCGGCCCAAAACATCCTATAATACAGACAAATCCGAGTTGCCAACTAAGAATTAACAAAGACAGAGAACTCCGGGTTGATCCGTGTCAGGCACAGAGAGCCGGATGGCTGGAAGTGATCACCCGGATAGAAATTGTCACGTACACCCGCTTCTAGAGAGGTGTGGCAAAGATGCGTGACGGGGAAGAGGAATGTGAAGACCTTGCGCTCGCTCTCCCCATAGATCACTAGCAAGGATTGGAGTATAGCGAATGAGTCAGGTATTCGATCAAAACCAGGAGTACATGGCCGGTTTCCATGTCGCCGAAAATTACGCGTTTAAGTCCGAGAAAGGGCTGAACCGCAAGATCGTTGAGCAGATCTCTGAGATGAAGGGTGAACCAGATTGGATGCGCAAGTTCCGTCTGAAAAGCCTGGACCTCTTTGAGAAGCGTCCAATGCCCACCTGGGGCGCGGACCTGTCGCACATCAATTTCGACGATATCTACTATTATATCAAGCCGGTGCGCGAACAGGGCAAGACCTGGAACGATATCCCCAGCGAGATTAAAGATACCTTTGACCGTCTGGGCATTCCACAGGCTGAGCAGAACTACCTGGCCGGCGTAACCGCGCAGTACGAGAGCGAGGCGGTCTACCACAAGGTGCGCGAAGACCTGGAAAAGCTGGGTGTGATCTTCACCGACATGGATACGGCCCTGCGCCTCTATCCCGATCTGGTGAAAGAGCACTTCGGGACGATTATCCCGCCCTCCGACAACAAATTCGCCTCGCTGAATAGCGCGACCTGGAGCGGCGGCAGCTTTGTCTACATCCCTGAAAATGTACGCGTGGAAATCCCGCTGCAAGCCTACTTCCGCATTAATGCCAAGAATATGGGGCAATTCGAGCGCACGCTGATTATCGCGGCCCCCGGTTCTTACGTGCATTATGTCGAAGGGTGCACAGCACCAAGTTATACAGAAGACAGCCTGCATAGCGCAGTTGTCGAAATTAAAGTCATGGAAGGCGCGCGCGTGCGCTACACGACGATCCAGAACTGGTCGAAGAACGTCTACAATCTCGTGACCAAGCGCGCAGCGGCCTATCGCGACGCGACGATGGAATGGGTTGATGGCAATTTAGGCTCGAAGGTGACCATGAAGTACCCCGCCGTCCTGCTAATGGAGCCAGGCGCGCGCGGTGACGTACTCTCCGTGGCCTTCGCGAGCGATGGCATGCACCAGGATGCTGGCGCGAAGATCACCCACCTGGCCCCGCACACCACTTCGCAGATTCTCTCAAAGTCGGTCTCGAAGGGCACAGGGCGCGCATCCTATCGCGGCCTGGTGCGTATCAACCCGAACGCGCACCACACCAAGTCGAGCGTGCGCTGCGACGCGCTACTGCTGGACGAGAATGCGCGCACGGATACCTATCCGACGATCCGCGTGGAGAATAACGAGACTGAGATCGGCCACGAGGCGACCGTCTCGAAGGTCGGCGAGGACCAACTCTTCTACCTGATGAGCCGTGGCCTCGACGAGTCCGAGGCGTACTCGCTGATCGTAAATGGCTTTATCGAGCCAATCACCAAAGAGCTGCCGATGGAGTACGCGGTTGAACTGAACCGCCTGATCCAGTTGGAGATGTCGGGCAGCGTGGGTTAAACCCTGCAAGCGTAGTCCAAAAATATCAGAAGCCAGGAACGAGAACCGCTCCTGGCTTCTTTTTGATGTCCATATTATGCCTCGGCCTGCTCACCCGGCTCGCGCTTTGGAAACGTATGATCTCCTTGCTAGTTTTTCCCCGACCTGCATTTTTGTGAACCAGGTCATATTCAAAAGCGTCTTTTTTATGTACACTCTCAATGAGATAGAAAAACATACCATCATTTCTTTTCACGGTTGCTCGTATGTGTGGTGCGGTGCCAATGGGTAGCACTCTTCATCAGCAAAAGCTAGCGTAGTGCTGTATTCTCAACCTTTCTGGCTGCATACAGGGAAAAATTATCTTTACAGTATATACAACGTCGGATAATATATAGCAGGAGAAACATTCATGGGTGACATTTTTAACATTGACACACAGCAAATGCGAACTACAGCGAAAGCGATCCAGAAGGATGCCGATCATCTCGAACAGCAAACAAACACCCTCATGGGTCAACTCGATGATGCCTATTTAAACTTTCCTCCGCCAACGGCGAATATGGCTCAGGAAAGTCAGATCAGCGTGAATGCCATCCTCAAACGCGTGCGTACAGAAGACTCGCGCATCAGCCAGATTCTTCTGTCAATCGCCCAGGCGGTTGAGCAATTGGAGGAAAAGCTAAAAAAAGAATTTAATCTCGATTAAGTAGAATATTAACTCAGAGCAGGCAAGGAGTGCATTGATGACTATACAACTTGCTAATCCGGTGGCGGCTTTGACAGAAAAAATAGCACAGCCATTTGATGACGCCGCGCCAATTGTACGCCAGATTGCTAGCCTGTACGATGCATCAAGCAAGCAACTCAGCACCCAGCAGAAAACACTGAGCGCTACCTTTAGTGGACTAGGTGCGGACGCGTTTGTTACGATGATTAACAAACAGATCACCTGGATCAACACTATTACTGGCAATCTCAACGATCTGGCCGGTTTTTATGAAACCTGTGCCAACGATATTCGTTCGGCGGCGAAAGCAATCGAATATTCGATTGAGCCGTTTATGGACATTGTGCAATGGGTGGTGGACCGTCTGACCCCGGACATCGTAGTCCAGCAGGGGGAGAGCGCAGTCCACGCCGTTTTCAACGATATGGTTGCCCAGCTCCACCGCGAGGAACACGATGTCAGTGGTTTTTTCGGCAGCATCGTCCATCTGCACTTTGGCACTGCACTGCACGATGCCGTCGATGGAGTTAAGGGGCTCGCCCATCTGGGTGGCGATGTGATAGCGCTGGCCGCGGCTGCCGAGCCAATCCTCTGCCAATGGGCCGCGAATGTGTATCAGGGGGTCAACTGGCTCATCAACAAGCTCAATAGCTGGGGTCTGGCAGCCGCAGACTGGGTACTGGGTCTCTCCAGTATCGCGGACGATACGGTTGTCTTTACTGACCCCAACTCGACCAATGCGGAAAAATGGTTCGCGGGCATCGATATGGGTGTCAATATCGCGATGGATGTTGCTCTGTTCATTCCAGGGGTGGATCTCTTCGATCTGGCCGGCAAAGGCGCGCTCAAACTGCTGGAGAAATTTGGCCTCAAAGAATTGCTTGACGTCGCGGCCAAAAAGATTATTGAGCGGATCACTGAGACAGTCGTGGCGCAGGTCATTAAGGACTTTATCGACAGATTCACAGAGAAGTTGGTACAAAAGTACAGTGAGATCATTGTCGAACGTGGACTGAAAAGGGAGCTGACAAAAGCAGTTTTCCAGAATTTACAGGATGACATTAAGCCGAAAGTCTCAGCTTATATTCAACTCATTGTAGGGGATCAGCTAGCCGGAAAGATCTCCAAAGAAGAGGCTGATGCGGAGATAAAGGCCTTAATTGATTTCGCAAATAAATATGGACCAGACAGGCTCAAATATATTCTTGACAATTATGACGCGGAATCTCTCAGAGTTATTCTTAACGGCGATCATCTCCCAGCGCTTCATCCTGGTCAACCCTGGGAGATATGGCATCAGGGGTCAAATATACCAGGCACAACTGTTCCCAAAAACTTTATCATGCGTGTGGGTGAGACAACTTACTATGTGAACGCAAACGCAACAAAGCATCTTGGCGAATACGCGATTTCGGCGGCAAAAAGAGGCCTCAGTAACCCCGGTATTCCTATGAGCGCAATTGCAGAAGTTATCGCGAAGGCTCAGGAAGAGGGATTATTGAAAGCGGGAACAGGAAAACAGTTTATCAGAATCGGCGCGTGGGAACTAGGTATTGATACCAACGAGCACGTGATTTATCATATTGTCTATCGACCATAAATAAGGAGAAAGAAACGATGCTCAAACTCGTTGAGATACAACACTCGTCCGCGCAGATGATACGCGAAGCCAACAGCCCAGCACAAGGACTCGTCATGATTGATTGTCAGTTCGCGCGAGAGGAGGGAAACGAGGAGCCATTGCCTGTTCCGCTCCATTGGCGCGTTGGTGATTGGAGTAAACCGCCTATCGACATTGCATTAGAAGAAGAGACGGGGCGTTTCCAGAGCCTGCTACTGGTGCTACAGGATGAGACTATCGCACGCAAAAAACTCACCGATGTCGATCTCACTGTCCTCCCCTCTGAAACTGGTATACCGGTTTTTGAACGGGCACCCTGGAAGAAGGATGAGACCTATCTCGATGAGCACTTTCAGCCCACGTTGAGTTGGGATGAACAAAGTAACTTACTGGTTGCTTTTGTGCTCGCGCCAATTCAAGTCACCAAATTGTGTCTGGTAGATGATACCCTGACGTTTTTTCTCAATGCGCAGGAGGAAATCATTGGCTTTCAACTCAATCACATCACCAACGAGGAGAAACGCACGATCCGCTGGGCCGCGCCAACGTAACCGCCATTCCAATAAAATAGGAGAAGCTGAGGCGTATTCTATCAAAACGATGTAGTGAAACTCAAAGATGCACAAACCCTGGATGGTCCAGAGAACTGGTGGCGCTGATTCTCGAACAGGTGGAACAGGGGCTACTCTAATGTAGAAAAATGCCCTTCTTTCATTGGTAAAAGTAGAGATCCGGGTTACATATAGCTGTGGGGATACGCCCTGCTAAGCCACACTTTTTCATCAGTTTATTCACCTTTGTTGCTTGTTGATGCGATATAACGGATACACCTTTCAAGCGTCCTAAAGGTAATAGGTCTGGGATAAGCACTTCAGCATGTTTTACCCGCTTTTTTTCTGTGCTCTGATCGAAGCGAGCATCACCATAAATGATTTCCCAGTTTAGCTGCTTTTGCGCATATGATAAGAAAGAAGGGCGCATCGGTTGAAAATATTTTCAAGGTTATCAAAATGAACCATATGATAGATGCGATCATTTAAACGAAAATCATCCAAAGTCATACCCCTTATCATCCATCAATGGAATGTGTCAAAGACAATTATAATATATGCAAAATAAATCATCAAATAACAAAGAATATAGGACGTATAATCAATGTGTATTGCTTTCCAATCTTGTGTAAAAAGTCTATAAGTATCGAACAAGCATCAACATATTGTATTCAGACAAATCTAGTGATACAATTTTTAGAGAAATTGGACAAATTTGCTAATGTGTACATTGGAGGGCCTTACAATGGCTTGCATTCAATATGTAAAGGGCAACATTTTCACTTCCAAAGCACAAGTTATCGTGAATACAGTGAACTGTAAGGGCGTTATGGGTAAAGGTCTGGCTCTGGCATTCAAACAAAAGTATCCAGATATGTTTACTGCCTATGAGCACGATTGTCAGACTGGCAAACTCAAAATTGGTAGACCAACCCTCTATACGAAAAGCTCGCCGTGGATTCTCAATTTCCCCACAAAAAATCACTGGCGTTTTCCATCTAAACTCGAATACTTAGAAAAAGGATTGACATTTCTCGCTCAAAATTATAAAAAAGCAGGGATAACCAGTATTGCTTTTCCAAAACTTGGCGCTCAGAATGGCCATCTTTGCTGGGAAGACGTAGGTCCACTCATGGCTAAATACTTGAGTCAGATGGATATGGATGTTTATGTGTATATTGTTGATGGGGATACAGAATATCAGTACAATTCAGCGGAAAATATGCGCATGAAGGAGTACATGTGGCAAGAATTCAGCACCCTTGCTTTATCAGCCGAGGATCTTCACACTGAAGTGGGTTTGAGCCTTAAAGAAGCCAAAAAGGTGGCAGAGAGACGATGCGATGGCGTTTTCAGATCATTAGCTGATATTGAACGTATCGAAAAAATAGCAAAAATTACAATACGAAAGATTGATGACTTCGTGCAGAAATATAAAATGATTGAGCTGGTAGATATACCTGAGAAAAAGAATATGGTCAATAATGCTACCAATAATCTACAGAAAAGGCGGCAAAAAAATCATGCTGTTCGTACAGATATTACTATGAACGTGTTATTCACCCTCTAAATATATCTGAGGAGCACAGCTATGCCTCTGACTGTCTGTCCTGCCACCACTGTCGCAGCGCCCGTCGAGATAGTTTGGGAGATTCTGACCCAACTGGCGCACTATTCCGCGTGGGCTGACGCGCAGTTGCAACGTATTGAGCCGGATGGTCCCGCAGTCGTTGGACAAACCATCCACTTCACGTCGCGCACACTGGCGATGCGCTGGCGGATTATCTTCACTGTGGAGATGGTGAATCCCACAAAACGCCAGCTCGGTCTGCACGCGATCTTTCCGCTGGGCCTGCAAATCAAGCCACTCATCTCATGTACACCGCTTGATGCAACGTCCTCGCTTCTCCGTTATGGCTGAGATGTTATCTTCCCGCCAGGCTGGTGGGGCCGCTTGATAGAGAAGTTTGGCGCGCGGACGCTGGAGGCTGGGATCGAGGATTCGTTGCAACGCCTGAAACACGCTGCCGAGGCCGTTTACCGCGCACAACTTGAGAAGGAAACATAACGTTTATGACTACCCGTATCTTTCTCGTCCGTCACGGCGAGACGCTGGCCAATCGCGAATTTCGGTATATTGGCGCTCGCGACGACGCGCTAAGTCCCGTTGGGGAGACGCAGGCCACACAACTGGCCTCGGCCCTGGCTCCGCTGCCCATCGCAGCAGTCTATAGTAGTCCACTTCAGCGCGCATTGCATACAGCCGAGGTGATTGCGGCGGCACGTCAACTCGTAGTGCAGGTGACGTCCGAGCTGCGTGAGTGCGGCTTTGGCGCGTGGGAAGGTCTGAGTCGCGCCGAGGTGCTGGCCCAGGATGAGGCTCAACTGCGTGCATGGGAACGGGACGCAACGGTTGCGCCACCTAATGGAGAGAGCTTCGCCGCGATGCAAGCACGTGTCCGCGCCTTCGTCGAGCAACTGGCGCAAGAACATGCAGGTCAGGCGCTCGCCCTCGTTTCGCATGTGGGACCGATCAAGACCCTGCTTGCGGCTGCCCTCGACGCGCCACTCTCGGCCTCGTTTCGCATCTTCCTCGACCCGGCCACGATCAGCGTGGTGGACTGGCAGCCGGGCGGTCACACGCTGGTACGCCTGGTCAACAGCCACGCGCATATGGGCTGGACGGAGGCGCGCTGGATGCAATGATGGGGCGATGGAATGGCCCGATTGCTATCAGACGCAACTCTGACCCCACGAGAAGCGTACATGAGAGTAGAGGAAACACTGTTTGAGGTAGGATAGAGTTGGCTCATTGTCTGAATCCGCGCGCGGGCGGCGCGCACGACAACCCGGCGCAGGCGGTGTCATGCCGTAGCTGCGATTTTCTGGTGCAGAAGGCGCGCATTGGCAACTACGAGGTGGTCTCCCTACTTGGCACGGGAAGCTTTGGGCATGTCTACCAGGTACGCGAACCGGCACCGCTCAGCCGCGTGCTGGCCCTGAAAGTCTTGCGCGTCGAGCAGCTCACCGAGAAAGCTCGCGATAGCTTCTTCGACGAGGCCCAGCGCATCGCGAACCTGCAACACCCTAATATCCTGCCTGTCTACAACTTTGGCCAGATCAGCGATGGCCGCCCCTACCTGGTGATGGAATATGCCCCGCGCATGATCCTCGACCTCTTCACCAAAGCCGACCACACGCGCCGTCTGGCCTACGCCGAAGAGCTACTGCCCTATGTGCAGCAGGCGTCCTCGGCCCTCTTTCATATCCACGAGAACGGCCTGATCCACCAGGATATCAAGCCCGCGAACCTGCTGATCGGGCGCAACGGGCAGATCCTGCTCTCGGACTTTGGTGCGACCTTCTATCTTGGGATGCAGACGCATGCGTCGCTGGGCGAGGTGACTGGCACAGCTGCCTATATGCCGCCGGAACAGTGGCAGGGCAACCCGCGCCGTCATTCCGACCAGTACGCCCTGGCTGTGTGCATTTATGAACTGCTGGCAGGGCGCGTGCCCTTCTCGTACCGGATGATGGAGCAGATGTGGAACGCGCATCTGAAAGAACAGCCGCAAGCGCCGCAACAGTGGAATCCGCGTGTACCCGCCGAAGTTGGCGCGGTCTTGTTGCGTGCCCTGGCCAAGAACTACCAGCAAAGATATCGTACAGTCGTCGAGTTCGCTGACAGCTACGCCGAGGCTGTGCGCGTGGCTCAGAAGCGCTATGTCTGTCAGAATTGCAAACACCAGAATCGCACCGGCGCGCAACGTTGTAGCAACTGTGGCAGCGCGTCCGATGGGCGTCTCTGCCCCTTCTGTGACACGCCCATTCGCTTTGGGCAACGCTGCTGCGCCATCTGTGGCCGCTTAACCACGCCGCCGATCTTCATCGCGCACAGTCCCGTCGCCGGTGTCAGCACGCGTCAGGGCCGCTACGTCGTCAAACACGTGCTCAAGGATAGCGAGGGAACCAACGTGCTGACCGCCCTGGCCCTGGATACGCAGAAACGCGACCAGCGCGTGATTCTCAAACGCTGGGAGTGCATCGACCTGCCCCTGGCGCGTCGCGCTCGTGAACTGGTCCACTACGAGCAGGCCAGCATGCCTCTCACGCAGCTCAAGCATCCGCTGGTACCGCACGTGCTGGATCGTTTTGTCGAGGGGCGCCACTATTATTTGATTTTGGACTATATTCCCGGCGAAAGTCTGGAAGAACGTCTGCTCAAGCTGCTGCGTCCCGTGCCGGAGCGCGAGGTGGTGGGATATATGAACACCTTGCTCAACGTGCTGGTCGCGCTGGAGCAGACGCGGCCACCCGTGCGCCACTACGACATCTCGCCCGCCAATATCATCATTGAGCAGCACCGTGGACGAGCCATCCTGACGGGCTTCCAGTTGCCGCCACCGCCGCCTGAGAGACGTGACGCGCCCGAACGCCATCGCACCACGCGCCAGATCGCCATCTCACCTTATCTTCCGGTCAGAGATCCCGTCTACGACCAGCGCACCTGCATCTATATGCTGGCCGCGAGCATGCACCACGCCCTGACCAACAATCCCCCACCGCACTATCCCGCCTACCCATCGGTGCGCGTGCTCAATCCCAACGTCTCGCTCGAACTCGAACGCATCCTCAGCCTCGCCCTGATGGAAGATCCCGCCACCCGCTATCAGAGCTACGCGGCTATGCAACGAGATTTGAAGAAGTTGTTATAATACTATTTGGGGTGTTCTGCCTGTAAAATATATTTCATATATTTTACAGGC
>CAXUEY010000182.1:0-6426 GCA_964250225.1 uncultured Ktedonobacteraceae bacterium
TGCTAGTACAAAGAAGCTGGATCACGATAGAGCACCGCATCCCGCACTTCCTGAATGCGAAGCAAGAGCTTCCGCACCTCAACAGGCAACAGATCCGCGACATTGCCCAACGTGACCGCAAGCCAGGCGTCCATCTGATCCAACTGATCCCGCCATTCCTTAAACGTTGTCGGCGTATAGGCCTGAATGCTCTCCATATCGCGCAAGATCTCCTGCTGCAATGTGAGAACTTCCTGCACTGTTCGCCGCCGTACCGTTGTCATACAAAGCCCTCCTAAAGCAAATTGCTCAGTTTGACATGCCAGGCTCCTGCAAGTGACAATCAAACCGAGGAGCCTGGACGAACTAACGAAACGCCTAAGTGACTCAAACCGCTGGCTCACGTGTGCTACCACAAGAGCCAGCCTCAATCAACACACTACGCAGCCACAGTTTTTAGCCACCTGGAAAACTCATCTATAGTCAACTCAGGTGGTTCACCCTGACCATCAGCCTCTTCCCAGTAGGGATGTAAAATCATAAATTGCTTAGCTGCACGCCGATCAAATGCCCCATAGAGAAACTGCAAAACAGCATTGGCATCAGCAGGCGACATCCCAGCAGGCAACTTACCAAACTGATCTACAAGGGACCGTTTTCCCATAAAATGCTCCTTCCTAAACCGATCAACGAAAACTGCCAAACTGCACAAGTTGTGCATGGGTAGAGATGTTCACACAGGAAGTCAGCAATACTAATATTCGCTTCAACCTGCAAAACAGTTCGGCAAGACTATTCACCAGAGCCGCTACCACTTAGCGACCTTTCGCAAGGAAGTTTAGTTCAGAAGCATGGAAATGAAACTGCATAAAAATCGCACTGTGAGAAAAAATCTCACTTTTGCCATCAGGCGGTTTGTGAACTATTAGGAGATGAAGTACACTACAGCTAAGTACCGGTGCTGTTCACATTCATGAGAACAAACATGACAAGCGCAACCCGGAATCATTGGTGGTACATTTACGGACCCTTCGACCCAGATGAAAACAACCTTCCACACCTGGGGCAAGTAATCCGTTACTATCGTGAGTTACGTCAATGGAAAGCTAAAGATTTAGCCGACGCTTTAGGGCAAACGCCACGTCATATCTACGAAATAGAAAGTAGTACGAATATGCCAGAGTTAATCTCACGAAGACAGACCATTGCCCAACTCTTAAAAATCCCACCAGTCCTTTTAGGACTATCGATAGTCCTACCTGAAAGCGGCCTTGACACCGAGAAAGCGGGAACGGTGCTCACTATTAACCCACAAACCATGAGCATGTATGAAAGCATGCTTGTTTTGAGCTGGGAATTATACTACACCAGTAGCGCACAAAGAGCAGCCAACAATATCAACTACTGGTTACAGACTCTCACAAATGCAGCCAAAGAAGCCCAGGGCTTACAGCGTCATCAACTCATCGCTATGCTATGCAGGTTTTATCAACTTTCAGGCGTAGCAGCACGAGACCGCATGGATTTACCACGCGCCCTACGAGATGGGAAAAAAGCAGTAGACCTTGCCTTCCAACTGGAGAACCCAGAACTCATTTCCGCCTCCCTTTTCCGCAGAGCTAAAACCTATCTCAAACAGGAAAAGTACAATACAGCCGTTCAAGACCTAGAAGCCGCACTCCCCTATGCCGATAGATCACGAGATCCCCTCAAGGGATACGTTTATCAGGCAACCGCCGAAACATACTCCATTGTGGCTGGAAAAGATATACAAGCGCAACGAAAAAGCCTGACGATGCTCGACCAGGTTGGACGCATTGTACGCAAAGGCGACCTGGAAGACGATGGGAGTTTTGTAAAATTGAATATCGCTGGTCTCTACATGGACCGAGCCAGCGCCTTGACGCTTTACCACAAACCAAACGAGGCACACGACGCCCTTGATATTGTGCGTAAAAATCTTGGCCCAGAACTGACCCGCTGGCAAGCGCGCCTTCTCATCGCGGATGCTCAAACCTACCTGGCAGAAAATGATCCTGAAAGTTGCTGTGAAATAGCGTTTGAAGCCTTGAAAGTGGTACGCGCTACCCAATCGATGAGCAACGAGGCACGCATTCACACCTTGTACCAGCAACTCCAAAGAAGCTACTCACGACATCCGCTCGTGAATCGTTTAGGAATGCAGTTAGCCCCACGTTAAAGAGAGAAAAGGTAGGTTTACAGAATGAACCATGCAACCGATGTCCTCATTATTGGAGGCGGCGTCATAGGCACATCAATTGCTTATCATTTACGCAAACGAGGCATAGACGTTTCTCTCCTAGAACGCGAAGAAATAGGGAGCCAGGCCTCAAGCGCAGCAGCGGGACTACTTGCACCACTCGGACCACTTCCAGGACCAGGCCCGCTAGCCGACCTCTTGCTTTCAAGTTTTGCTATGTTTCCTGCACTCGTGCCAGAACTGGAAGAAGCAAGCGGTATCCGCCTGGAATACGAACGACCAGGCGCACTACGTACCGTGCGCAATCCCAAGCGTATAGCTACCTTGAAAAAGCGCATGAAGGCCTGGGAACCGCTGGGACTGCAAATGTACTGGCTCACTGGAGAAGAAGCCCGCCAGCAAGAGCCACTGCTCGGACCCGATGTATGCGCAGCCATTTATGCACCAGAGGAATCCCGGATCAAAGCGCCCCAAGTCGTCAAAGCGTTTGCAAAAGCCGCTAGCAATCTTGGAGCCAGGATTTATAGCCACTCAGAAGCCATCAACCTGCACAGGAATGGCGACAAAATCACCAGCGTTTGCACTGTCCAGGGCGAAACCATCGCTTGCAATCGCCTCATCCTTGCCCCAGGAGCATGGGCAGCGTGGTATGAAAAGTGGCTAAATCTCAGCATTCCAGTCAGCCCGCTACGAGGTCAGATCCTCGCCCTCCAGGGACCAACGCCACCACTCAAACATATCATCTTTGGTGATTCCGCATATATCGCGCCCAGAGGCAATAGTATCATTGTGGGAGCCACCAAAGAGGAGGCAGGATTTGATGTTCAAGTCACTGAGAAGGGTACCATGTGGCTGTATGAGACCGCCACAAAGTTTATTCCAGCACTACACGATAGTACAAAAGAAACCGCCTGGGCAGGGTTACGCCCTTGTACCCCTGACCGAGGACCGATCCTCGGAGCGGCTCCCAATTGGGAGAATGTCATCCTGGCCACCGGCCATAACGCAGTCGGTATTATTCTCAGCCCTCTCACTGGAAAGACCATCACCGAGTTGGTCGCCACCGGACAAACAGCGGAAGTTATCCGCCCATTCTCGTCAGAACGATTCCAGGTCCAGGCCATAGCCAACTAATCCGAGCAGAAAAAAGAGGGTCAGCAGCAGCAAAGCTCCTGGCCCTCTCTCTTCATCAGTCAGACGACTTCGGTTTAACTCCTCTCCCCGTTCGTGGCTTCCCCTTTACCGGCTCGCGAAATTCAGTCCGAGGTTTACGCCCACCGGACTGATTTGCAAACGGCACATTATCCCCAGGGCTAAATTTCCGCTTCTGCTCCTGAATTAGTGCATCATTCAGGTGCATATAATTCTTGATAGTCGCTATGTCCTCATGCCCTAAAATCTCCTGAAGTGTGTAAATGTCTCCACCAAGCATGAGGTACCGCACTGCAAAGGTATGGCGGAAAATGTGAGGACTCACCCGCTTACCCGCTGGAAGATCCGAGCGCAGCCGGATACGCTGAAACAGCATATCCACACCACGGCGCGTGAACGGGAAACCGCCCTCACTCAAAAACACATGATCCTCGTTCAAATTGCCTAGGGCCAGCAAGGTTTCACGATCCTGACGGTAGCGATCAATATACAAGAGCAGAGTACGTAGCGCATTGCGCCCTAGAGCTACACGCCGCTCTTTATTCCCCTTGCCATGCACAATAATCACGCCCTTTTGTCGGTCAAAGTTACTCAACTGCAAGTCGCACAGCTCCGCCAGGCGGATACCCGTATCCCACAACAGCCAGAGAATCGCCCGGTTACGCGCCGCGTTCATATCGGTAATCGGGCCAGTCTCATGAAGCGGTGTACAGGCCTTGAGCATCCGCTCAAACTCATCAAACTCAATAATACGAATAAGCGGCTTGCCCACCCTCGGCATTTTCACATGATTCGAGGGAGCCACCTGCACATACCCTTGTACTTCCATCCAGTTACAAAAGGCACGCATTGAGCGAGCATACCCGTTGACCGAGCGTTCAGCTAACTTCTTTCCTTTTGCTCCCGGCTCCGTTGCCAGGTAGGAGAGCCAGGCGAGAACATGCACCCGCTCAATTTGCTCCACACAGGTCACGTCTTTCTTTTCCAAAAAATCCGCAAAGTTCCCAAGTGAGAGCATATGCCATTCAATCGTCTTGGGGCTATGGTTCTGACTCCGATGATCGAGGATATACTCTTCAATAGTTAGACGAAGATCCCGCTGCAGCTTCACCCGTGAGGCTGGACGTTTCGCCGCCTGCGCCGAAGCAGCTTGTTTTTTGCGCGGAGAATCAAAAGACACAGGATTACCTCCAATTCCGCAAGGCATCCACAAGAAGGAGGCAAGTACGCACACCATGTAGTACCAATTTTGAACCACTCACGAGGCAGGTACTCATGGCTTTCAGAGGCAGGCACTCACAAAACACTTTTTTGTAAGACCATCTCTCAAAACCGCGACCATTGACTTCTTGTGAAGCCGCTCTAGAACTGACTTCCTGTGTGTGAAAAGCGGGAGACGGGACTCGAACCCGCGACAGCCTGCTTGGAAGGCAGGAACTCTACCAACTGAGTTACTCCCGCAAAAAGTTATGCTCACGTTCCCAGTGAAAAGGATGTGAGTGGTCGGGGTGCGCGGACTCGAACCGCGGACCTCCTGGTCCCAAACCAGGCGCGCTACCAACTGCGCTACACCCCGCTACCTTGCTGCTCATTTCTTTGCAACGGATGCATGCGCACTATAGCATGCTTCAAGCTGTGATGTCAAGGGGCTAGCGTCCCTGATCGTTGCGCTTGCGATAACGTAACTTGAGCATCAAGAGATGCCAGCTGGTCCCTAAACGTCTGAATACATTGGGACGTATGGACGTTATATTCGGAGAACGCCTGGTGGACGAAGGGTAACGTGGACGTATGATAAAAGAAGAAAGAGCGACAAGCGCAATAAAAAATGCTCCGATCAAGGCAATGATGCCAGTAATCAGGTTGCCGCCAATAATCAGGTTGTCCCGTTGATACACATAAGCCCAACCACCGGCAGATAATGCCGCGACAATGGCCAGGACCAGACACCATTCAGCGAAGGTGAGATGAGGCATGCTCATGCCGCGGCGAGACGGCGTCTTACGACGCTGACGTTCGCCAGCCCTTCGTCCAAAGCCTGCTTTTGGCTCTGTGCGCTCTAAATTGCGCAGAATCTCTTCAATTTCTCGCTCATACTTATTCGACATATCCGTTCTCTTCCTTGAATTCGCCAGAACGCTCTTCTTTTTTAATGATACCAACTTCTCTGCCCGGAAACAAGGGGGTCAGTTCCTAATTATATTATGCACCTGCTGTCTACTGTCAGGAAAAGTTCCACAGTCTCGCAAAAAAACCAGCCATATAGCTCGTAGCAGGGATTTGGGAGGGGGTGTACGCTAACGTTAAGAAGCTTTCACTCCGTTGTGAAACTCTAAATTCTTGTAGAAACACTTGATTCGTAGCTTATTTGTGCTTCATTAAGAGCACAAGAAGGAAAAGAACTATCTATGCAACAGAATACTCCTGAACGAGATACATCTGACACCACGCTCCCTGATCTGGGTGGCGCCTCATCACATGCGGCGTCGAGCTGGGGGCCTTTCAACGATGCGGAATGGAAAACACTGGTGGCAGCACCTGTGAAGGTCGGTCGGGCCATTATCGCCGTTGCTCCTTCGGGCGGCATTGGGATGGCGAAAGAGGTGCGCGCCTTGCGCCAGGGCCTTACAGAAACGATTCAACAGTCGAACAATCCGCTGCTGAAGAACCTGGGTCTGCACGCGCGCGCCGAAGGCGGCATGGAGTCGCTGTGGAAGAATGTGGGAAATGCCTTTGGTGATAGATGGGATGCTGAGAATGTGCGGAAAACGGCTATCGCCACCTGCCAGGAAGCGGCAACTCTTTTGAAAAAAGCTGCACCTCAAGATGCTCAGGCGTATAAAGAGTGCCTTTATACAAGCGCTCAGAAAGTCGCTGAGGCCGGTAAGGAAGGCGGCTTTGCGGGTATCGGCGGCACACGTCTTTCTGACTCTGAGCAATCTCTGCTGAAAGATGTCGCGGATACGCTAGGGTTGCAACGCGCGTAATCTGACCACATGACAGAGTTCCTCTGTCTACTGTGAGCAGCGGGTAAAGCGGGGAAGGTTTTGTTGTAGTTGGGAAAATGATGAGAT
>CAXUEY010000182.1:6436-11391 GCA_964250225.1 uncultured Ktedonobacteraceae bacterium
TGTTGTTGTGTTAAATTTGGTGGCATATTCTGGCTGCTCAGCCGCACTATATTAAAGCTGCGCGAAAAGGCTCTGGGGCAGAAAGGCGCTGACTACCCAGTTGGGGGCGTCCACCACCTCGCAGAGTTTGAGATCGACGGCCACGCTACACAACATATACGCGTCTTCCCGCGACAGATGATGGGTGCGTTGCAGATGGTCGATCATGTGACGAATGGCATTGCGCGCGGCCTCCATCAGGTCGGGGCCGATGCCATCGGTGGCGTAGTATGCGGCGGTATTGGTACGCGCCGCCAGTGGGCCAGCCGTGAGAAATTGGGGTTCCTGCACCGGGAAGTCTTTACGCACGGTCAGGCGCACCGTCACGCGCATAGGCGTCTCAATTGCTGTGCCACAGACCTCGCCATCGCCCTGAGCTGCGTGCCCATCGCCGAGTGAAAAGAGCGCGCCGGGAGCTTCTACTGGCAGATATAGATGGGCACCCTTTGTCAGATGTTTGGTATCCATGTTTCCACCGTGTCGATAGGGTGGGATGGTCGAAAGCGCACCAGGGGCGCCAGGAGCCAGGCCAACCTCGCCACAAAAGGGGGCCAGTGGAATACGAATACCGGGCGCGAACTCGGCCCAGCCATCGGCTCCCCCCTCCAGGTGCCAGATTTTCAGGGCCGGCTCAGGAAATTCAGCGGCCAGCAGACCGAAACCAGGAATGATGGCGGTCCAGCCCCACTCAGCAGGTTGCAAATCCAGAAACTCTACTTCAAGCGTATCTCCCGGCAAGGCACCTTCCACAAAGATCGGGCCGTTCACCTGATCAACACGGGAAAAATCGAGCGTGCGGATGGCCTCAAGCGTACTTCCCTGGACAATTTGTCCGCAAGCAGCATCAAGCAGGTCGAAACTGATCGTCTCGCCAGATGGGATCGTGGCCAGCGGCGCAATACTGTTATCCCACGCGAGATGCCATTGATCGCGGTGAATGTGAATGGTACGTCCTGTCGTCATAAAAAATAGTCCTTCCTTCCTGGCTACGCGCTGGCGTTCGCTCTGACCACCACGCGGCATGGTGGTATGTAAGCCTGTCGCTTATCTGTCGCAAGTGTATGCCATGCACGCTATAGTGTCAAGAAAGAGAGCAAAAAATAGACATGTACCATTTCTGCGCGTAAGTATACTAAAAAAAGGGACAAAAACAAGCTGTGTGAGTCGAGAGAGGGGAAGGTCTGCGACAGGCTTACGGTGGAAAGGCGGCTCCTGAGTCCACAAAACTGGGAGAACCCTGACCACTCCTCTCTACGTTTGTAGAAAATGTCTGCACACAGGCGAATATGTTCTTTACAAAGGGAAAGGAAGGAATTCACGGATATGCAACACAATCAGAAAAAGTGCGCGCAAGAAGAAGTTTCAACTCTTGCAGCAGGGCGTGAATTGATGGAGGAAGAGTTGGCGGCTGTTTACGGTGGCCAGGGCAGTACGGGTACGAAGAACTCAAACACCCTGAGCGGCCTGGGTGGGCTACTGAATGGAGGCACACTGGGTGACATGGTGAATTCTAGCCCAAGTAATGGCCTGAGCTCCCTGACTGATTCGGTGAAAAATGCGGTGCCCGGTATGGGCGGGCTCTCTAACCTGTCCCAGCTTCTTTCTGGCCTGGGCCTTTAAAACCTCTTCGCGTAAGAGAGTAAGCATACAGAGCAGTGACAGAAGCGCCTTGTCCTCTTTGGCTTCTGCCACTGCTGTTTTGCTATAAGCCAGTTTGTAGCAAACTCTCTCGTTAGAGACGATACAACGGCTGGCGTAGGGCAAAGTTCTGGCCTGGGGTGATCTCTGCGGAGTTCAGGCCCGCCTGCCTGGCGGTTTCGCGCAGCCCCTTGTCGGTAATCAATTCCACTGCCGAAAGGGCATCCAATGTAAAATCGTTGAGCGTGCGGGGACGCAGGAGCGCCAGGAAGTCCATTTCGGTTATCAAGGTAACAAGCGAGCGCCCCAACAAAAACAGGAGAAGGAACAGCAAGCCGATAAACGCATAGAAAAAGAAGAGTTTCGCGCCTATAACGAAGCCGAGATTTCCATTGAAGACATCTGCGCCAGAGGGATTCACAACCGCTGCAAATATCCAACTGAGGATCAGCAGGACGAGCAGGCCAATTGCTACACCGATGCGCACGCTGCTGTATGGCTGCTGGACGGTTGAGGTACGCGAAATGTAGAGATTCTGTCCCATTGGCGCCATATAGACAAAGATGGAAGAGGAGCCATACTGCACGCGCACGTAATCGCGTTCTTCCATAACGACACCCTTCTCGCGCAAACGCTCCGGTACGGCTGCGACTCCCATGACGCCCTGTCTCTGAATATTCTCCATCAGTGAATTGCGCAGGGTAGCCGGCGGAACCTGTCTGCCATCGATTAGCCAGGACTGCTGGCGCACGGGTGTGCCTTTACTGGCAAAGGCGCGCTGGAAAGAGCCGCCGGTATTTGGCATAGCCATTGCAGGTGCATTGTAGGGCTGCTGGCCGTAAACTGGCTGCATCTGATTCTGATACCCGCTTTGCTGTTGTGGTGGCAACATATATCCTCCCTGGTTCGGGTCAGACACCCCCACGGTTGGGGCGGGGGCATAGGATGGGGTCGCTGGCGCCTGAGCAGCCATAACCTGAGCTTGCTGACTGCCCGATGTCAGGGTTGCAGACGGATCGGTCGCAGAGCCTTGCTCGTTGTCCTGGAAACGATAACCACAACGAGTGCAGAAGACAATGTTATCCGGGTTGCTATGGGAACACTGGGGACATACACGTGACATGCAAAACCTCCTCTGGTCGCAATACGTATTTCAACACATCTCTTTAAAGTGAGCGATGACAGCCAGTATAATCCTGGCGAGATAGTCCGCTAGCTCGATATTCAAAGACATTTGTCTGCCTTTGGAATTCTGCTGGTATTATCCCCTCTTTATGCCATTTTTGCAAGGGAAATTGATACTTCTTTTAAAATGATCTGAATAGGTAGTGTCCAGTAAACGATACTTGCCGTCATAGTGCAACAAAAAGTCCAATTCTTCTTCGTTCAAGCCATAATGTCGCGCCAGCAAATGGTCAATCTTATCGATGAGATGTTTGGAGCGCGCGGGGTAGAGGCACTGGATGGTCAGACGACCCTGCTTCTGAAAAAGCATGGATTTCATCTCAGCATTGGTCTGTAAATCCTGAGCCAGGGCGCGGGCAAGCTGGCAGAGGTCGTGTTGCAGGACAGGAGAGATGCTGGCAAGGTCCAGCGGCAAACCGAGAACCTCGCGGGCATTGAGGTTGCGACAATCGCTGCTGGTGGTAATCAGCCAGTAGAAGAGGTTGGAGTTGAGCGCGACAAAAGCGAGCTGTGCCTCTATGGGTGAGGGGAAACGTAGGGTTTTCAATTCAGAGGGAGCACGCTGCTGCCCCTGTTCGTCCAGTATGAGGGGGATAAATGGCGTAACCTGCACAAACCAGCTTAATTTGCGTGTAAAGTAAAGGTGGTGTGCGCCTGTTGGATGCAGCGAAGCGCCCAGATGGTGAGTCTGGCGCGTGAGTTTGGTATGGATGGAGCGTTCCAGGGGCGAACTATAGCGAGGGATGGCTCCGGGCCGCACCTGTTCGGTGACCTCTGTATAGTGCAAGAGATCGAAAAGGTTAACCCCGCGCGCCCGTTCCAACTTTAGATACGCGGTGGTAAAGACACGACAGGGCCGCGTTTGAGCAGGGATGGCTTTCTCACAGAAGATAATACATACACGCGGATGGGGAATGTCGAAGAGCTTGCCCCGCTGGTCGCTAAACGAGGCGATATGCAGTTCACGCTGGGCCAGGAGTTGCTGTTGCAGCGACCAATAACCAGCGGTGCAGGTGGCGGAGGCGGGAACGATCATCCCAAAGCGACCAGCAGGCGCGAGCAAATGCAGGGCGCGCTCGATTGTCAGTGCATAGAGGTTGCCGGTCTCCAGGGTGGCGTAACCATCGACGGTGTACAATGACCTGACGCGCTCGTACTCTACATAGGGTGGGTTGCCGATGACGACATCAAACCCACCGCGAGCCATGACTGTAGGAAACTCCTGACTCCAATGAAAGCCCTGCCGATCAATCGACGATGATGGATGCATTGATCCTGTAGGTCGCGTCTCAAGCGGACCGGTCAGGCTGTTGCCCACACGGATATGCTGGCCAAAGTGGGGCGCGAAGCTGGCTTTAGGCTGAGCGGGTTGGGAAGCCAGCACGTCGAGGAAGAGGCGCTGACGGCAGAGTTCCACCGCTTCGGCCATCAGATCAACGCCATAGAGGTTGCGTTCGATGATCCAACTCACAACTGTAGCTGGCCGCTGATCCGGCTCGCCTGCTTCTTCCAAATACGCGTGCCATGCGCGGCGCCGCTCGACGGTGAGATCGCCCGTAACGCAATCCGTGAGCAGTTCTTCCATACGTGTGAGACAGGCCAGGTAGAGTGGCTTCAGTTGTGCCAGCGCCGCAAAGAGAAACGCCCCGGAGCCGCAGGTGGGGTCGAGGACAGTGAGGTCGCGCAGACTGCGATAGAAGGTCTCCAGAAACTCCGGCTGCTGGCAGGCGCGCAGGACATCCAGCGCAAATCTCTGTTGATCCAGGTTCCAGGTGATCAGACGGCTGAGACCGATCTCGTGCTCCTGGCTGAGCTGAGCGGTGATCTCAGTCAGATGTGTACGCCTGGCAATGACCTCGCGCCAGGTTTCACCAGACAGGGCATATGCTTCCGCACCAGGTTCCTGCCAGGCCTGACGCAGGCCGATAGTATGCAGACCCGCTGCAATGTTTGGCGGCAGAGCCAGCTCGCAACCCGCGCGCGCTGCCGCGAAGAGATAGCGTTGCGGCTGATGGAAAAGCTGCCGCTTGATCACATCCAGCCCTTTGCAACCGGCAAAGAGCGCAGGTAGTAATGTGTTACGTGTGATATAG
>CAXUEY010000183.1:0-11374 GCA_964250225.1 uncultured Ktedonobacteraceae bacterium
TTCTGTGAGTTTGGGAGAATCAAACATAGCCAACTGGAGGTGAAAGGGGTTTTATACGGTCTAGGAAAACGCGCGAGACATCACGCTAGCGGATACGATCTGGTGATGCCTCGTAACGTTCAACATATTTAAAATGAGCCTTGAGGCTCTCTGACGCTGGTGCTGGACCTATGCCAGCACGTGTTCCAGGTCTGCCAGCAGGTCTTCGACGTCCTCGATGCCGACGGAGATGCGCAGCAGCGTATCGGTCAGGCCGCGGGCCTCGCGGATCTCGCGGGGAATAGATGCGTGGGTCATCGAGGCGGGATGGCAGACCAGCGATTCGACACCGCCCAGGCTCTCGGCCAGTGCGAAGACCTGGAAGCGGCGCACCATTTGCGCGAAATCGGTGGAACTGCCTTTGAATTGGAAGGAGACCATGCCGCCGAAGCCGCTCATCTGGCGTTTGGCCAGTTCGTGGTCGGGATGCGTGGGCAGGCCGGGATAGTAGACTTTCTCGACACGCGGGTGTTCATTCAAGAAACGCGCCACGGTCAGGGCGTTTTCCGCGTGCTGACGCATGCGCACGGCCAGCGTCTTGATCCCGCGCATGACCAACCAGGAGTCGAAAGGACCAGGCACGCCGCCAGCTGCGTTCTGATGGAATTTGAGCGACTCGTAGATGGTGGAATCGTTGGTGACGAGCGCGCCGCCGATGACATCGCTATGCCCATTGATGTATTTGGTCGTGCTGTGGACCACGATGTCCGCGCCCAGTTGCAGCGGTTGCTGGAAATAGGGGCTGGCAAAGGTATTATCCACCACGACAAGCAGGTTGCGCTGGTGAGCCATCTCGCTCAGCGCGCGAATATCCACCAGATTGAGCAGGGGATTCGTCGGCGTCTCCAGCCAGAGCATTTTCGTATTGGGACGAATGGCGCGTTCAAATTCCGCCGCGCCCGCACCCGCGCTGACATAATCGGCCTCGACCTGGTAGCGTCTCATCACGCGCTCAAAGAGACGATAGGTGCCCCCATAGAGGTCGTCGCACGAGACAAGATGCTCGCCCGCGTTGAGCAGGCTCAGTGCTGTGTGCTCAGCCGCCAGCCCGGAGGCGAAGGCCAGTCCATACTGACCGTTCTCTAACGCGGCCAGGCAGCTCTCCAGCGCCGCGCGCGTGGGATTGCCCGAACGCGAATACTCGTAGCCTTTATGTTCACCCAGTCCCGCCTGGGCATAGGTTGATGTTTGATAAATAGGCGTCATCACCGCCCCGGTGGAAGGATCAGGCTCCTGCCCGGCGTGAATCGCCCTGGTCGCGAACTTCATAATCTTGCTCTCCTCATCGAAAGTACAATGATTGGTACAACGAAACGTTTGTTGAGAGCGATTATAGCACGATTTCGCGCCCATTGATGCGTCGGCGTCTGCTCAAATAGAGCACAAAGGGGGGAAGTGGGTGTTCTCTGATCTCAAAAACGAGTCCGTTCTTTCTCACTTTTATTGTATCACCTCCTGTCTACTTGCACACTGCCTTTTTGGACGATTTTTTTTTGCGTTCCTTCCCCTATACTCAGGCGGAAGCGATGCCACTCTGGCGCACCCGCAGTGAAAGCTCTCTTTTGAGCAAGGATACCGCTCGTGTTTGTGCTCAAAAAGCACGTGCTTCAGCAGGCGTGTGTCAGACCCTCGTCGCGCGCGAAAGGAGTCATCAAGAGATGAAAGGTGAAGATATGTTTATGAGTTCCTTTGTTCTTGGTTTTCAGGATATTGACAAAACAAAACTCATGATCGTTGGGGGGAAAGGTGCGAACCTGGGGGAACTGTCCAGAATTGATGGGATAAGAGTACCGGAGGGCTTCTGTATTACGACGGAAGCATATAAACGAGTGATCGGTCAAACACCAGCGTTTCATGATCTGCTGGAGCAACTCTCTCTTTTAAAGGTGGAGGATAGGGAAAGAATTTGTGAAATCACTAAAAAGATACGCAGCGTCATCGAAGAGGCAGGAATTGCAAAGGAAATTGATGAAGCAGTTACACATTTTATTACAAAATTAGGCGGTGAGAATGGTTATGCTGTGCGTTCCAGTGCTACAGCGGAGGATCTGCCAGCGGCATCCTTTGCGGGTCAGCAGGATACGTATTTAAACGTTATCGGAAAAGAAGCCATCCTGAAACATATCAGCAAGTGCTGGGCGTCGCTCTTTACGGACCGCGCGGTGATTTACCGGATGCAGAACGGGTTCGACCACCGTAAAGTCTACCTCTCTGTAGTTGTTCAGAAGATGGCCCTCCCGCAGGCAGCAGGGATTATGTTTACTGCCGATCCCGTCACTTCTCATAGGAAAGTGGTATCCATTGATGCCAGCTTCGGACTTGGTGAAGCCGTGGTCTCCGGCCTGGTGAATGCTGATAGCTATAAAGTACGTAACGGCAAGTTTATCGATAAGAAGATATCCACCAAGAAACTGGCTATTTATGCCTTAAAAGATGGCGGTACAAAAGAGCAAGAGATTGATCCTGAGAGGCAGAATAGGCAAGCGCTGACGGATGAGCAGATTTTACAGCTTGCGAGTATAGGCAGAAAGGTCGAAGAACATTTCGGTCGTCCCCAGGACATCGAATGGTGTCTGGTTGATGATACATTTTCTATTGTCCAGAGTCGGCCAATCACTACTTTATACCCAATCCCTGAAGCGAATGATCAAGAAAATCATGTCTATGTATCTGTCGGACATCAACAAATGATGACCGACCCCATGAAACCATTGGGATTGTCTGTATGGCAGTTAACAGCGGGCCGGCCCATCTTTATAGCCGGTGGAAGGTTGTTTGTTGATGTCGCACCTATACTGGCTTCACCTGCCAGCAGACATACGATGATAAATACCCTGGGACAGTCCGATCCGCTCATAAAAGGCGCGCTCACGACTGTCATAGAGCGAGGAGATTTTATCAAATCATTACCGGATGATACGCAAGAACAGGGTGCCGATAAAAGCAATAAAGTTATATCGACTGCGGGCTTTCGTACACAAATCGATAATGATCCGACAATCGTTCCCCATTTGATCAAGAGCAGTCAAGCATCGATAGAAGCGTTAAAGCAAACCATCCAAACGAAATCAGGAGTGGATTTATTTGATTTTCTCCTGGAAGATATCCAGCAATTAAAGAAGATTCGATCACAAGGTTTGGATGTGATTTTTGCTGCTATAGATGCCTCATCATGGCTCAATGAAAAAATGCTGGAGTGGTCAGGTGAAAAAAACGTAGCAGACACGCTTTCTCAATCTGTCCCCAACAATATTACTTCGGAAATGGGCCTGGCGCTATTGGATGTCGCAGATGTGATTCGCCCTTACCCAGAAGTAATTGCGTATTTACATCAAGTAAAAGATGAGAACTTTCTGGATGAACTGGTGAAGTTTGCCGGTGGACGGGAAACCCGGGACGCTCTCTCTGCTTTTCTTCACACATACGGAATGCGTTGTGTTGGGGAAATCGATATTACGAAAACGCGTTGGAGTGAAAAACCAGCGACACTTATCCCCCTGCTTCTCAGTAACATCAAAAACTTTGAGCCTGGTGCCAGCACTCGGAAATTTGAGCAAGGGCGTCAGGAAGCCTTGCAAAAAGAGCAAGAGTTAGTAGAGCGCTTGAAGCAATTACCGGATGGCGAAGAAAAAGCCGCAGAGACAGAACGCATGATCAGCCTGGTCCGGAATTTCATCGGGTATCGGGAGTACCCAAAATACGGCATGATTAGTAGTTACTTCGTGTATAAACAGGCTTTACTGAAAGAAGTCGAACAGCTCGTACAAGCCAGCGTTCTTCATGAAAAAGAAGATAGCTATTATCTCACTTTTGCAGAACTTCGCGAAGTCGTACGCACAAAGAAACTGGATTATCAGCTCATCAGCACACGAAAAGCCGAGTACACATTCTATGAAAAACTCACTCCCCCACGTGTTCTCACGTCTGATGGTGAAATCATGACAGGTGAGTACAAACGAGAAAATCTTCCAGCCGAAGCAATTGTAGGTCTCCCTGTTTCTTCCGGAGTGATAGAGGGACGAGCACGTGTCATCTTCAACATGGAAGATGCTGATCTAGAAGATGGAGATATATTAGTCACCTCATTTACTGATCCTAGCTGGACACCCTTGTTTGTCTCCATAAAAGGCCTGGTCACTGAAGTTGGCGGACTGATGACTCATGGAGCAGTTATCGCGCGCGAATATGGTTTGCCCGCAGTAGTAAACGTAGAAAATGCCACTAGGCTGATCAATGACGGACAGAGAATCCGGGTAAATGGAACGGACGGTTATGTAGAAATCCTCTTATAAAGTGGGGAAGTTGTTATCTTCCTCCTGGTGATTTTTCAATCATCCTGCACATGAGGAGCCGAAGGTACTGAACTATCCTGACGTGCCTGTGTGTACCACAGCCAGCCGGCTCCCACGACCAGCAGGCTGAGCAGGGCGCCGATGAGCAGGGCGAGAGAGGGTCCGTAGAGGGCTGACAACCAGCCGAGCAGTAGATAGCCGGGCGGGACGCTGCCGTCGAAGAAGAGCACCTGCACGCCGGTCACGCGTCCACGCAGATGGTCGGGGACGACGATCTGGAGCGTGGTCAGGGCTTGCGCGGCAAAGGCGATCTCTAGAAAGCCAACGCTGGCAATCAGCAGCAGGGAAAGCGGGTAGAGGCGCGAGGCAGCGAAAACTGCCTCTAACACGCCAAAGAGCAGCATACAGATCAGCACACTACGGACCGTTGGTTTCTGGTTGCTCCAGGCCAGCCACAACGCCGCAAGCAGCGCGCCCACGCCTGAGGCGGCAGCGAGAAAACCAAAGCCCGTGGCCCCGACATGCAGGATGTCCGTGGCGAACAGCGGGAGCACGACGCTGAAGTTTGAGCCGAAGAGCAGGACCAGGCCAACCACCACGATCACCAACGAGACCGACGGCGTGTGCCAGACGTAAGCCAGGCCCTCGCGCAGACTCTGCCAGGGGTTCTGTATCGTGCTTGAGCCGCCTGATAAGTGCGTCTGGGCGTGCAGTTCGTCGCTTCTGATCAGCGCCAGGGCTGCAACCACCGGGAGGAAGCTGAGCGAGTTGAGCAGGAAGAGGGTGGCCGGGCTGCTGACAGCAATGATAATGCCCCCCAGACCAGGACCGACGATACTCGCCAACGTCGAGATCGAGGAGTTCAGGGCAACCGCGTTGGGCAAATCCTCGCGTCCGACCATCTCAACGACAAAGGCCCGGCTCGCTGGTCGGCCCAGGCTGTTCATGAGCCCTAGCAGCAGGGCCAGCGTGTAGAGGTGCCAGAGATGGAGCGCGCCGGTCACGAGCAGTCCCCAGAGTAGCAGGGCCTGGAGCATCGCCGCCACCTGCGTGAAGAGCAGGACGCGTCGTTTGGGCCAGCGATCCACGAAGACGCCACCAAAGAGCGAGAAGAGTAGAATGGGCAGAGCCTGGAGCGCCCCCACCAGGCCAAGCTGCCAGGCGCTATGGGTCAGTTCCAGCACCAGCCAGACCTGCCCGATACTCTGCATCATCGTACCCATTCCCGAAATAATCTGGCCAGACCAGAACAGCCGAAAATTGCGCCAGCGCAACGAACGGAAAGTCTGCAACACAATAATAGCCCTTTCCTGACGAGACAACAACCTGGAGAATAAGTATAGCGCAAGCGCAGGCAGAATAAATCGTCCCAAAGGACGATGCCAGACCGTTGACAGTCGTGATACAATTAAAATGAGAAAAAAAGAGTAATTCAAGGGTTGCTGCAAGTGCTTTTCTACTATTTGTAAAAACCTCTCCCCTTTTCTGGAAACATAGGTCAGATGCGCTGTATTTTTGGATAGCTGAACGGCTACACTATGTGGTATGCTATAGCTATTACAGCGGCATATCGAAATACAGAGCGTTTTTTCTATCAGAAGGATGGGAGCAACCATGACCACACAGCCAACTGCACAGGATAGTAAGCAGCAAGGGGCCTCGCCTGGCGCGGGCGTGTTGCTTATACATGGGTTGAACGGAGCGCTGTCAGATATGGCGGAAATCGAGGAGATGTTGCGGAAAGACCATTTCGCGACCCACAACCTGCTCTTGCCGGGGCATGGCACCCGTGTGCGCGATATGTTGTCGCTAGGCTGGCCGGAGTGGGCCGCGGCGGTGCGCGAGCAGTTTCGCGTGATGCAGCAGAACTACGGGCGTGTGTTTCTGGTAGGCCATTCGCTGGGTGGCGCGCTGGCCCTGCACACTGCCGCGCACGAGGATGTCGCGGGCGTGGTGAGCATGTGCGCCCCGCTGCATATGTACTCCTGGATGCGTCCCCTGATCCGGGCGGCCAGGTATCTCGCCCCCATTGTGCCGACCATTCGCGAGGATATGCGGGACCGCGAGGCCCGGCGCCTCTACACGCGCGATGTCTACCACTGGACGGCTATGCGGCCCGTGGAGAGCATGCTGAGCTATCTGCCAATCCTGCGCCAAGAGTTGCCGCAGGTTACTGCGCCAGTCCTGATTATGGTCGCGCGTCACGACCACGTGGTTCCCGCGCGCGACGGCAAGGAAATCTATCACCTGATCGGTTCACGCGAGAAACATCTTGTGACTTTTCACCACTCCTACCACGTCATAATGAGAGACCATGATCGCGAGGAAGTGCTCGCAAAGACCGAGGCGTTTATCCTACGCCATGCCTGTAATCTCAGCCGCGCACCATTTTAACAGAGAGTACTAGCTGGCTGGTTGCCTCGAATGGTTGCGGGTATACTCAAATGTATTGGTTCTGTTTTATGCACAATCTCTGGGAGAAATAGAAAACCATTGTCTCAATCTGTAAGTGATCCGTCAGAAGAACAAACGGTATCCAATGCTGAACCCCTGGCCGCGCCGGTGCGCAAAGCACATGTACGCCTCTCGAAAGTAGGGGTGATCTCGTCATTGGTGATGATTGGCCTCTCACTGCTGCTCTTTTCGGGCCAGATTCTCTTCAATGTGGGTCAGATCTGGGCCAGTACTACCCCAACGCCGGTTCTGGCCAGGCAGACCCAGGGCAGCCCGTCACCGCAGCACTCGCCCGATCCTGCATCGACGAAGGGCCAATTGACCGCGCCGACGCCTACAGCAACTCCCGCGCCTGTGCCCCCTTTTTTCACGCCCAATAATCCCTCGGCATCTACCCCCACGCTCCAGTTACCTGCCAATCATTATGTGCTGTACCAGAATACTACTCATATCTATCTTGTCTCAACTACAGATGGAACGCTTATCTCGCTCTATACGCCCAACTATACTTATAACGAGGCGGTGCGACCAGTTCTGACCCCTGGTGGCCAGTTGATCTATAGCGGGGATCAGAGCATCTGGCGCACGGATATCTTCGATCAGCAACCAGTGCAGATTGCGCAGTTTACGCCTGATATGGGCATCACCTCGCTGGCCCTCAGTCAGGATGGCAAGATGGTGGCCTGGAGTCTTTCGCCGCTTGATGGCAATGGTCAGATCAGTCTTTATGCCGGTCCCCTGACCAATCCCCAGGTCGTCTGGCAGCAATCGGCCCTGCAATGTCACTGTTTCCGCATCTTCTCCTTCTTGAATGGGAACACCCCGGCGGCTGACACAACGTTGCTGCTCGCCGATGATCTCGGTGGCAGCGAGGCGGTCCAGTACGGCCTCTGGTCGCTCGATATCTCCACGAGCGGAACGCAACCCCAGGCGATGATGGATGAAAACACACAGTCGCAACAGGGTCCGCTGGCCCTCGCGCCTTATAGCAACGTGCTGCTCTATTCACCCAATGAGCAGGTCGTACCCGTCCCTACCGATAGGAGCGTGCCTCCTGATATCGCGGCGCTCTCCTATGCCAACAGCTTGAACCTCGCCACGCTAGATGGCACACCTCCGACGCTGGGCAATCCCCTGCAAGCGTTGCCGGGACAGCCACAGCAGGCCAATCACGCGCTGTATCGCTGGATCACAACCCCGACCTTCTCGCCCGATGGTCAGACCCTGGCCTATATCGAGTTCTCCAGCGATTCCCAGGCGCCCTATGATCGCCATAGCGCGCTCTATACCATCTCGATCAGCGGATCAGGTGCGAGCTTGCAGGTGGGGCAACCGCACCTGGTGGCCAGCTCAAC
This sequence comes from uncultured Ktedonobacteraceae bacterium, assembly GCA_964250225.1. Classification (GTDB taxonomy): domain Bacteria; phylum Chloroflexota; class Ktedonobacteria; order Ktedonobacterales; family Ktedonobacteraceae; genus Paraktedonobacter. Next base: position 8,141 of record CAXUEY010000183.1, read on the forward strand.
CACCAGGCTGCTGGAACTCGGTCCCTGGCTGAATAGCCACATCGTCACCCTGTACGGCGATGGCTCGATCTATGCCCTGGATATCCAGAGCGGCGCCTCAACGCTGATTATCCCCAGCGGCGGCTATGCGCGTGTCCTGGCGGTTGTGGGAACGGGACAAACCTAGTATTCAGGATATGCAGACAAGAGACATACGACTGGTGCAAGCTGCGGTAATAACTACAGCCTGCACAGTCGTATGTCTATTCTCCCAGCGAAACTGTGCCCGCGCTCTGATTGACCTTGACTGGCACGCTGGCGAGTGGTGTTTGCGCGGGACCAGTGAGCACGGCGGCAGATTTGGCGGGATCAAAAGAGGCGCCGTGACAGGGGCAGACCAGGTTGTGGCTGGCCGGATCGAAGTCCACCAGGCAGCCGGCGTGTGTACAGGTCGCGTTATAGGCGACGAATTGACCATTGCCGAGGTGAATCAGGACGCCTGGATCGCTGTTTGCGGGCAGGGTAAAGTTGAAGGCGCTATTCGCGGGGACGTCGCTGATTTTCGCGATCACACCGCCGGCAGCAGGGTTGCTGCCAGTGGATGGGCTGCCCGCGACCGGCGAACCCAGCGTCACGGGTGCGTTGGCATTGTTGGCAGTCGCGCCGGTGCCGGGCAAGAGGTGCAGGGCATCGGCCAGCCACGCCAGGGCCAGCATTGCCGCGCCTCCACTGGCCAGTCCCCAGGCAAAATTGCGCCTGCTTTGCTGTTGCTGCGGGGCTGGTGAGGTTTGCCATGTTTTGTAGGCAGCGGATTGTGGTGCGAACGGCGAGGCTGGTCCAGCGGGTTTTATCTGAGGTGAGGTTGCCGGACCAATCTGCACGCCCAGGAATGCGGTGCAGTACGCGGCCCAGCGTGGTTGCTGGCGTGGCTCCGCGTGTGCGACCAGGCGCAACGCCAGCCAGCTATCCAGGGCTGGTAAAGCCTGGTGCGCGGGTCCAGCGAGCAGCAACGTCAACCAGCCGAAGAGATAGACGAGATCCGAGCCATAGAAGTACGGGAAGACGCGCCAGTCAGCCGAGAGGAAGAAGACCAGGTTGAGCAACAGGCCAAAGAACGCCGCCGGGCGCAAGAACAGCCCTAACAGCACGCCCAGCCCGATAGCCAGCTCCCCATAGGCCACCAGCGCGCCAAACAGAGCCGCGTGTGGCAGCGCCACATTCAGCAGAAAATCATGCAGGGGCGAGCCAGTCGCGAAGCCCATAATCTGCCGCCCGATATAGCCACGCGCCGCCGGGTTAAAGTACTGTGGGTCCGTTAATTTCTGGAAGCCCGCGTACACAAACGTCACGCCCAAAAATAGGCGCAACGGCACAAGCACCCACCGGCCCCAGCTTGCTGTCTTCACACTCAAATTCGTTCTCATATATCTCGCCCTTCACGCTGATTTTTTCATTGAGGAATTTGGGGGCATTGTAACATAAAAAAATCAAGGATTTGTTAAGCTGAGAACGAACTTACTCTAGCCCAACACGCACTGCTGCCGCACAAACGCGCGCAACTCGCGAGGCGAACGAATATGGACCACGTGCTTGTGCTCCCGCAAGAGATCAACCTGGGTGAGCAGCCAGGGACGGGCTTGATAGTGGATGTTGTGGATGGTCTGGAACATGAGGCGCGTCACTGGCAGTAGCTTGCAGCCTTCGGGACCATCGGGATAGCCACGGAAGATGCTGATGAACTGACGTTTGGCCGCCCACCAGTAGTGGATGTAGAGGGGATGGTCCACAAAGATAATGGTATCGGCCAGCTCAAAACGCTGCTGGATGGCCTCTGGCGGTCCCCAGCCGTCGATGATCCAACGCTCCCGCGCTAACAACTGCTCGTGCTTCTCGTTGAATTCCTCGGTTGAGGCGCGCTGCCAGCCGGGTTTCCATTGGATCTGGTCAATGGGATAGAACGGGATGTTCAGGGTGCGACTGAGCTGGCGGCACATGGTTGTCTTGCCACCCCCGCCATTGCCGATAACAGCAACACGTGTCATATTGTTTATTATCCTCTTACACCTTTAAATTAACTCTGTACAGGAAAGATGTACTAATCATTGCGTCGTTGCTCACCCAGGAGAATGCTTAAAATTTGCTGTACTCCCACGCTCAATTCTTCAATGCCTTTCTTGTGATCTTTGGCGACATCAACCAGGATGGCAATGTTTTTCTGAACAATTTGCAACTCGGCTTTTACCCCATTAACATCAGCTTTTACTCCGCTGATATCAGAGCGCACAGCCTCAAATGAGCGTCGTGTCTCGCCCTCAAAACGGCGCGCTTCCGAGCCAAATGCATCAATGCGATGGAGAAGCGCCCTGTCGATATTGGATGCTGATTCCTGTTGTTCTTTGAGAATGGTTACGCTCGCAGCCAGATCACTCAGCTCTTTTCTGAGTTGGATAATCTCTTTTTCCTGTTGTGATAGCCGCTGTTCTGTGGTTTGCTGCTCTGACATGGTTGTTGCTCACTTTCACTCCTACATAGTTTTGAACCCATCTCCTATCCCCCTTCCACCTTTCGGCACCAAGTATACCATAGAGATCAATCTTTATGGCACCATCCGCAACTTCCCAGCCGCGTGCGCGTCGATCATTTCGTGGTCGAAGAGCATGGGGTGGTGCTCGACGTTGCGCCAGGGCCTGATGAAGTCGTCGTAGTGCGGACTGGCGGGATGGCCGGACTGACCGGGCGCGTGCATCGAGAGCGAGGCTGCGAGATCGGCGAGGTTGGCGATCTGGCGAAACGAGGGCACGGTGATGACGTTCTCTGGCTCGGCTGGTGAGACGGCGCCCATGTTCACGGTGTCGATGTCGCCGCCAACGGGATAGGGGCCGCGGTTGAAGATCTTGTCCAGCGGCCTGACCATACCCAGGATATGCGCGTAGGTCATGCTGTGAATGTTGCCGTACTGCCAGGCGAAGGGGTCGTCACCCAGCTTCTCGCGCAGTGCGTCCAGCGCGGCGTCGAAGGCGCGATGGAGCGCGGCGCCCCAGGTGCGTGGGCCGTTGGGCATGACAGAATCGGCAAACCAGCTATCGTCGCGTTCGTTGAGCATACGAATGATCAGCGGCTTGCTGCGGCTAGAGTAGCCGTTCGAGATGGCCAGTAGCGTGGTGCCGCTGCCGAGATAGGATTTGAGCAGCCCCTCGTCGTCGCCCAACTGGACCGCGAAGACGAGATGCTCCAGTTTGCGCAGGAAAGTAGTGT
>CAXUEY010000184.1:0-11332 GCA_964250225.1 uncultured Ktedonobacteraceae bacterium
GCAGCAGAGCAGCAGAGCAGCAGAGCAGCAGAGCAGCAGAGCAGCAGAGCAGCAGGCCCGTCTGCGTTCGTCCGGTGCTGTTTGGGGCAACGACTCCGGCTCGCAGGATGTGCCTTCTGAAAAAATTCCCCCTATAATTGCTCCTATTCACAGTATACTCGCATCACCAAATCCGCCGCGTCGCCTCGCGCCTGCTTCTCCTGCCCCCGCTTTCGACCACGAACAGCTTGATTCCACTCAACAGGTCAGGCGCTCGCGACCTGAAGAGATTTCTCATCCCAGCATTATCACCTTCCAGGCCGCCGAAAGGTCAGGGCACGCGTCGCGAGTGGACAGGGCAAGCACAAAGGCAGACGCCCCGTTCAGAATGGCGCGGGGAGCGGGTCAGCGCAAATGGCTGCGTCCGTCCACTGTGGCTATCCTGGTGGTCCTGCTGGTTGCATGCGTGCTTGCCATCGCGTTCAGTACGCGGGGCGCGCTCTTTCTCTTGCCCGGCGCGTCCAAAACTACCGTTACGCTGCTTCCTCGCACCCAGGCTGAGCATGGCAGCTATCAGTTTACAGCCGTTACCGGCACGCCCGATCCCGGAAGCCAGCAGGTTCCGGCACGTTTGCTCACCGCTACTTCGCCCACGCAAAGCGTCACGGGCACTATCTCCGCCAGCCCGGTTCCAGCTACGCGGGCGCGTGGGCAATTGCGCTTTATTAATAACGGCACGACGACGATCACCCTCCAGAGTACCGTCATTGCAGGCAAAAGCGGGGTGCCGGTGACGTTTAACGGCCCTGTGGTAGTTCCGGCGAACGGCTCATCCGACGCGACGACCACAGGTATGGCTGTGAACGCGGGGGCAGCGGGCAACATTCCACAATTTGATATCGCGCAAGCGTGCTGTAATCCCGATATTATTGTGCAAAACATTACAGCCTTTAGCGGCGGCCAGGACGCGGCCTCAGGCAACATCGTGCAGCAGAGCGATATCGACCACGCCGCTAATCCGTTGAGTGCCACGCTGACCCAGAGTGCGCAAAAACGCCTGCAAGGGCAGCTCAAAAGCACTGAACGGCTCGTAGATGGCTCCTTGCAGTGCCAGCCAGCTATTCACGCCAATCATCAGGTGGGGGAGAGCGCGAAAACGGTCATCGTCACCGTCGCGGTCACCTGCAAAGCAGAGGTCTACGATTATCAGGCAGTAGAAAGGCTGGCCACCAGTTTGCTGCAAACACAGGTCACTGGCGACCCCAGGCTGGGGAGCGCTTATGGGTTGAACGGACCACTCACTCTGGATGTGCAAAGCGATACCGTACCAAACGCTGACGGACAGGTCGGGTTAGCAGTGCAGGCGCGCGGCGTGTGGGCCTATCAATTCTCTGCGGCTCGTCTGCACCAATTGGCCGGTCAGATTGCAGGCAAGAACGTGGCGGATGCGCGGGCATTCCTGCTGAAACAGACGGGGGTAGGCGCTGTACAATTGAGCACTTCAGGCAGCCTGCCAGCGAATCCCGCAGCCATTCAGATAGTGGTGAAAATGCCGCCCGCGTCTCCCACACCATAAAATTTCAGGACGTGCATCCTTTGCGTGACCAGGTTCGCGTCCAGTGCATTGGAAGCCCGCGCATCCGCAAATAGAAAAAGAAATCGCTATATCCTCTCCCTCTAATGGGTATCCTTCCCATAGGTGGAGAGACCGCAGCATTGTATGCTGGTACCTTCGTCCTCTGGCAGAGCGATATGCTGTCTTTTTCATCATTCATCGCTATACTCTTATGCAATAGGGCTAACAAAAACGTAGAATGCCGAATTGTACGGCAATGAGATATTTGGGAGGCGCTATGACCAGACCTTTCGCGCAAGCAAGACGAGCATCGCGTCAACGGCTCTTTCTTTATAGAGCGCTGGCTCTAATCGTTCTATGCCTTGTGGCGGCCCTCGCTGCGCGGTTTTTCCTCTTCAATGGACCCAAAGTCACGGTCACTCTGACCCCAGGGGTGCTGCCTAAAGAGGCCAGCTACCAGCTTACGGCGGTCACCGGCACGCCTGATCCTGCCAGCGACCAGACCCCGGCTCGTCTGCTCGCCGCCGACTCGCCTACGCAAAGCGCCGCAGGCACCGTCGCCAACGCGATCCCACCCACCCAGGCCACGGGGCCGTTAACCTTTGTGAACGATACCACCATGCCGATTACCGTCCCAACTGGCGCGGTGACAGACTCCCACGGAGTGACGATTACTTTTAGCGGCCCTTTTGTTGTGAAGGTCTTTCCAGAGACCACAACCGTGCCTGGCACTGCGCTCAAGGCGGGGTCAGCGGGAAATATTACCGCGTTTGATATCGATATCAAAGATTACATGCCAGGTATTACCGTCAAAAACGAAGTAACATTCTCTGGCGGTGCGGAAGCTGTGCCGGGCCTGGTCCAGCAGAGCGACATCGATCACGCGGCCAGGGAGTTTGTGAAAGATTTGACGCCGCAGGCCCAGGCCAACCTCCAGGCACTCCAGGTGAAACCTACTGAGCGTGTCGCGGATAGTTCTGCCCAATGCCAGCCAAAAATCAGCGCACATCCACAAGCGGGCCAGGAGGCTGTTACCATTGCGGTAACAATTTCGGTGACATGCAGCGAGCTGGCATACGATGTGCAGGCGGCTCAGACGTTGGCCAGCACTTTGCTCGCTCACAGCGTCAGGGATGATCCGCGCCTGGGAGCGGCATATACCCTGCAACACCAGATGGTCTTTCGCGTACTGAACAGTCGCGTAGAAAACGCCGACCAGGGGAGACAGGTTGAGCTAAGCGTAGAAATACACGGGCTGCTGGTCTACACCGCCTCTGACGATCTTAAGATCACGTTAGCCAGGCAGATCGCCGGGAAAAGCAAGGCAGATGCGCAGAAGCTGCTATTGCAGTACCCCTGGATTGCCTCTGTACACTTCAGCTCGCCTGACAACTTACCAACGAACGCTGGTGCCATCCAATTCGTAGAAGTGGCGCCCGCGACGATGCCATCCAATGGTTTTGCGGTGGTTTTCTAAACAAGCGGATGAGTGCTGGATGCGAGGATCACTACAGGTGCGTTTGGGTGCAGCTACTTTTTTGATTCTTCCCTCAGGCATACGTTATAGTATACGAAGCAAGCAATTTTTCAGGAGCGGCATGACGCTCCAGGGAGAGAAAAACCATGCGCTGTCCATATTGTGGGGGACTCAATCGAGAGCAATCTACCTATTGTGTGAGTTGCGGACGCGCGATGCAAGCCGCGCCGCCTCAGTACCAGCAACAAGCACCGGCGCCGTCTCAGGCTCAATGGCCGGGCACACAGCGCACCGTCAACGCGCCCAACCAGGCCGCCCAGCGAACTTACGCACCCGCACCCAATCCGCAGGCAAGATCCCAGCAGAGTTACGCGCCAACGCCACAACGACCAGCGGCTCAGCCCGTGCAGCAGCAAGCGCGCGCCAGTCGCCATCAGCCAGCCGCGCCAGTGCAGGCACCTGTCTTCGTGGTCCCGGAGCCACCACCTGCCCCGGAGCCGCCCGCGCCCTTTCCACCGCGCACAATGGAGCAGTTGAAGGCCCTGCTCGCGTCCGGCGCGCAGCCCTACACAGTCATCGAGAGCAGCGTCGCGGATGGCAAGAAGAAAATCGCGCGCATCGCCTATGCCAATGTTACCGGCTGGCAGCAGGCTGCAACCCTACTCAAGGCGCTCCAGGAGCAGCAAGAGGCGCAGTACAACACCATCATCATTCAGGGTGTGCTGCCTCAACAACAGGATGTGTACGCCTTCACCAATGGCCAGCTCCAGTTTGATCGCGGCGTGCGTCTGGGCGGCTCAACCAACAACCGCTATGTCATCGAGACGGGCAATGGGTTCGCGAGCGATTCAGTGCGTTTTGTATTGAATGAGTGAAATGCTGCATATATTTATAGCGCGCCTCATCACGCTTTGGGCAGCGTCAGTTCCAGGAAATCGCTGGTTGGCTTCTTCGGGTTATTGGCGCCGCGTGTGACATAGACGTGTCCCTGGCCATCGCAGACGGCGGTGCCGAGCAGGGAGCCGCCATTGGGTAACGCGGGCAGCGTTTGCCAGTTCAGGCTTGAGAGGTCGAGCAGTTGCACGGTGTCTAGCGATTGGTTGTGGGCGGGATCGTAGCCGCCGACGATCACGAGATGCCCCTGCCCATCCGAGCAACTGGCGGAGCCACTCAGAGGAGCTGACAGCGTGGTGGGAAGCTGGCCCCAGGTATTTTGCTGGACATTGTAGCGATAGATGTGCAGGGACGGCTGGTGCTGACCGGAATCGAGCGAGCCACCGAGCAGCAGAATGTCGCCGGCGCTGTCCTGCACAAGCTGGACGTAGCCTACGCCGAGCGGCAGGTTGGCCAGGGTGTGCCAGAGGCCGCTGGCGATATCGTAACGATACCAGCCGGTACCCGCCTGCACAGAAGGATCGCCGGGGGTCAGAAAACCCTCGCTTAAGTAGAGATGCCCCTGTTGATCAGCCAGCATGGAGCCACCGAAGCCGAGCGGCAATTGCGACGGCACATAGATGATATGCACAGTGTTACTGGCGGGCTGATATTGGTAGAGATGGGCGGAGACGGCGTTGAGATCGGGCGAGTAACCCCCACTGAAGAAGAGATTCCCCTGCTCATCCAGCGCTGCTGCGTTATTGCCCATGCCGGGGAAGTTCGCCACGTTGACCTGCTCCCACCTGGCTTCAGCGATATTGTAGCGATACAACCCCTGACTATAGGTCGGCGTGGCCTGCGCGCCACGAAAACCGCCGCTGAGATAGATAAACGCCTGCCCCTGGACCTGGACGTAGAGGGCGGTATTATCCGCCTCCACCGAGGGCAACGCGGGCAAACTCTGCCAGCCCACAACGGGTGCTGTCGGCTGCTCTGTCGGCGAGATCGTCGGCTGTACGGTGAGAGATGAGGCCGGGTGCAGCATTCTGCGCGGTTGCGGTGGATGGAAAAGCGCGTGACTGGCAAGATAGTGATAGGCGAGCAGCGAACCGGAAACGAGCATAAGCAGGATGAAGAGCGAGAGCACAAGCATGCCGCGCCGACCACTCTTACGCGACACAGATTGGTGGGGCGGTGGCGCCTGTGGAGCCGGAGGCAAGGCAGGCGCTACATTGGGCACGGTTGGTGTGCTGCTCTGCTCCCCAACCGTGGTATTGCTGTTCAGGTTGAATGTAGGGAGCAGCGCGGGCAAGGGCGCGCTGCGTGTCGCAGGTGAGGCGATGGTGCGCAATTTCAGACTCTCATCTATCGAGGTCAACTGATGGGCCAGCGCCTCTTGCTCCAGATTCGCGCGCGGTGTGCTGCGCTGGGTCTGCTCGCGCATGCGCATATGCTGGGCGCGCTGGTCCTGCTCGCGGGCCAGCTCGTCGCTGACAAAGCCCTGCGAACTGGGAGGCGGAATGAGCAGCGGAAAGGCCGGTGTTTTTTGCGCGGCGGAGATCTCGCCCACCAGTGTATGATAGCGGTAGGCGCGCCGTTCCTCGACCGAACGCACTCGTTCCAGCGCCTGGTAAAACGTATGTGCCGATTGAAAACGATACATCGGCTCCGTGCGGGTTGCAACCATCACCAGGCCGCTCAGCGCGGGTGAGATGCCCGCATTGAGCTTGTGGAGCGATTCGAGCTGTTCCATCGTCACACCCCGGCGGGTGGGATGCTGCCCGCTGAGCATCTCGTGCATAATCACGCCCAGGCTGAACAGGTCGGAGCGCGCGTCGGTCTGGCCAATGCCTTCATATTGTTCAGGCGAGGCATAGCCCGGCGAGCCAAAATCGGTGGTATCGTTGAACTGACCCTCTTTGAAGTAGCGCGCAATCCCAAAATCCACGATCATCAGTCGCCCATCGGGATGCATGATGATATTCGCGGGCTTGAGATCGCGAAAAACCACTGGCGGGTTCTGTGCGTGCAAATAGTCCAGCACATCACAGATCTGCAGCGCATAGTTGATGGCCTCCAACTGCGGCAGGGGCGCGTGCTCGCGCATATACAGGGAAAGCGTAGCACCGGGCACATACTCCATCACCAGATACCAGTAGCCATGTTCAAAGAAATAATCGTAGAGCAACGGAATTGCCGGATGATGCAAACGCGCCATCAGCAACGCCTCGCGCAGAAAACGGTCCGTATTCGTGCCGCCGCTCAGGGGAAAATCCCCCTGCGTCGGCGTAGCCGGCGCCCCCTTGTTATGCAGCAGATGATCCAGTTCCTCAATGACACGTGGCGGCAGCGGCTCATCCGCGCGCACCTGTTTGATCGCCACCGGCACATCCACCTGAGCATGCGAGGCCAGAAAAACCTGCCCCATCCCGCCGTGTCCCAGTATCGTCTCTACCACATACGCGCCTTGCTGGAGCGTGCGCCCAACCAGGATCTCCTGCGAAACACTCCTGCGATTTCCCCGTGAACCAGATAATGACATCTCCCCCTCCACTTGACCAATAAATCCGTCCGATATCGTCTATGGTACCGCTCTTCTCCTTTTTCGTCAACAAGCAAGCACCATCCTCAAGCAAGAATGATGAACGCTGAAGAACCATGACCAATGTTACCTGCTCTTGTAGGAGGAACAGGGATGTGATACTATGGTTTCACCTTTTCTGGATAGGAAACCTGACGCAGTAAATACAGGTAATCGCAGCCATTGACAACACCTCAGGCTGGCTCATATACTTGCGTATGCCAGGAACCTCTTTTTACAATTCATAACGCGTAGAAAAAGAGAGAAAAACGGGGATGCTGAGGGTAGTGGAAGAGAAGAATCGAGGAAGTTAGAGACTCATGGAACAACTCGCGCAACTAAGTATTACACAGACTGAGACTGCTTATCGTTTTCGTCTGGACCTTCCCGATGATGGGCACGCGCAGATGGTGTCCGGGCCACTGGTGCTGGAATATAGCACTGAGATGGCGCCCGAAATGAACGAACGGCTGCGGCGTTTGCTCCATACTACAGCGCAGCAGATGCAGCAGGCCACGAACCCCCGAGCCCAGAGACGGGGCGGCGCGAGCGACGCGCTACTGGCTCTGGGCCGCTATTTATTTGAGGCGCTCTTGCCCCCGGCTCTGCAAGAAGCGGTGCGCCAGTTGGATGCCCAGCTGGTGCTCCAGAGCAATACGCCTGAGATCCCCTGGGAGTTGCTCTATGACAATAAAGCAGTGCCAGGGCGTTTCCTCTGCCAGTATGTCAGCCTGGCGCGGCAGGCTACGGCGAGCCGCGGGGTGCATCGCTTTGCCAACGAACGGGGCGGCGATCCCTCACTGGTCCATAAGACGCGCAAGCTGGGCAGGCGCGATGGGCAGGGGCTGAATGTGCTCTTCCTGGTCAATCCCACCGGCGAACGGCCCGCGGCTGAAGAAGAGGTCGCGACACTGTGTACAACCCTGCCGGAGTCGATTGCGCGCAACATTCTCTACCGTCAACAGGCTAACCAGCTGGAGATGCGCATGCGCATGAGCACCGAGCAGCCGCAGGTAATCCACTACGCCGGGCCGGTACCACAGATGGGTTCAATGGGGAGCACAATCCTGACCCTGGCGGGCAGTTCGCGGCTAGATGGCAGCGCGGCCACACAGTTATTTCAAACGCTGCCTCGCCGCCCACTGATCTTCTTGAGCTACTACGATGCCACGCAGATGGGCACGCTGACGCCCGAAGAAGCAGAAAACCTGGCGGCCTCACTGATCGCGTCAGGCGCAGGCGCAGTGGTAGCGATGCGCTGGCCAGTTGACCCCCAACGCGCGCGCGAGTTTGCGATGGCTTTCTACCAGGAGATTGCAGACGGTGTGGCCCCTGGCGAGGCGATGCGCCGGGCGCGTGTGATTATCGCTCAGCGGCGCCTGGAGGATGTGGCGTGGGCCGCCTATGTACTGTATGGCGACCCTAGTGTGCCCCTGACCACCGGTGGTGGCGGCACGCGTGACCGTTCCCTTGACCTGCCCTTTGAGGCTTTCGATGATGAGCATATGCTGCAACCCATGTTCCCCAGTTCAAATACGCTGGATCGGCGTTTCATGCATGAGGTGCTGGGCATGGCGATGCAGGAAGCGCGGCGCATGCGCAAAGATTACCTGGGCACGCCGCACCTGTTTATCGCGCTGACCAAGCTGGATGGCGGCTGTACGCAAGATGCCCTGCGCACGTTGAGCTTCTCACCCAAGCAGGTGCGCGATGTGATCCGCCTAGCCCTCGGTTCCGGCAAAGCGACCAGCGATACACCGGTGCTGCCCACGCGTCGCTGTAAAGAGATTTTGACAAACGCCGAACGCAACGCCTTGAAGTCTGGCTCGATGGTGGTGGATGAGCGCGCGCTGGCTCAGGCGGTGGTGGGAGAACGCGATGGCGTGACCTATGAGCTACTGACTAAGATGGGCATCAATCCAACCCAATTAATCGAACTGCTGCTCTCAAGCGGTGCGCGCGCGCTGCTGGAGCTGGTCCCCTCGGTCAGCGCGAATTCGCCAGCGGGTCAGGTTGACCTACCGCCGGGCATCAGTCCTGAGATGGGCATGGGCCTGGGTCCGAAAGGTGGAAATTCAGTACTGGACCGCCTGGGACGAGATTTGACGCGTCAGGCCAGTATGCGCCAGTTGCCCCCGTTGATTGGACGCGAGAAAGAGATGCGCCTGCTGATCCAGACCCTGATGCTCAAGGATCGTAATAATCCAATTCTGATCGGCGATTCCGGCGTGGGCAAAACAACGATTGTGGCAGGGCTGGCCCAACGTATTGTGGATGGCAAAGTTCCCTCCGAGCTGCGCGGCAAACGCCTGATCGAACTCTCCGCCAGTTCGCTGGTAGCCGGCACTAAGTACCGCGGTGAGTTTGAGGAACGTCTGCTAAAGGTGCTGGAGGAGGCCGAGGGCGGCGGAGATATTATTCTGTTTATCGATGAGATGCACCTCTTGATCGGCACCGGGCGCGCGGCTGATGGTAGCATCGACGCGGCTGGCATTCTCAAACCCGCTCTGGCCGGAGGACGCTTGCGTTGTATCGGCGCGACCACCCCGCAGGAGTACCGCACCATTGAGAAGGATGCGGCGATGGAGCGACGTCTGCGGCCCATCCAGATTGAAGAGCCATCTATCGACGAGGCGCTGGCTATCCTCACCGGTATGCGCGAACTGTACGAACAGCACCACCGCGTCAGTATTCTCAAAGAAACCTTGCAGGCCGCCGTCCAGCTCTCGGTTCAATACCTACCCAACCTGCGTCTGCCCGATAAGGCCTGTGGAGTGCTCGATGAGGCCTGTTCACAGGCACGCGTCTTTTCGGCGGAAGATAGGGCCGAGGCGCTGGTGGACGAATCCGATGCCGGAGATCTGGATATGGAGGAGCAGCCGACCATCACGCCCGCGCTGATCGCTGAGGTCATCTCACATCGCACCGGCATTCCCGTGCGCGCTCCTGGTCGCGAGGAACGGGATCGTTTGCTCAATCTGGAGGCGCTGCTCAAACGGCGCGTGATTGGACAGAACGAGGCGATTGGCCGCGTGACCCAGGCCATCCAGGTGGCACGCGCCGGTCTGAAGCCGCGCAACCGTCCGTCGGGTGTATTTCTTTTCCTGGGACCAACCGGCGTGGGCAAGACCGAACTGGCGCGCGCGCTGGCGGCAGAGGTCTTTGGGTCCGACGAGCATCTGATTCGCGTGGACATGTCAGAGTACATGGAGAAGCACGCCGTCTCGCGCATGATCGGGGCGCCTCCCGGCTACATCGGGCACGACCAGGAGGGGCAGCTGACCGGCAAACTGCGTCGCCGTCCACACTGCGTTGTTTTATTGGATGAGGTCGAGAAGGCCCATCCAGAGGTCTTCGATCTCTTCTTACAGGTCTTTGACGCCGGACGCCTGACCGACTCGCAGGGGCATGTGGTAGACGCGCAGCACGCCATCTGGATCATGACCTCAAACGTCGGTACCGATATGCTGGGCCGTTCGGTGCCGCATGGCTTTCGCTCCAACACCAGGTCCAGCGCCGAAGAGATGCAGCGAGATCGACTCTTAGAGCGGCTGCGTGAAACCTTCAGACCAGAGTTCCTCAACCGTATCGACGAAGTGGTCATTTTCCGCCCGTTGAACTCCGACCAGGCCCGCGCCATTACGCGCTTGCAAATGAACGAGCTGGCCACGCGCCTGCTGGAACAAGGGCTGGTCTTACAGGCCGATGAGAGCGCGATTGAACTGCTCTGTACTGAAGGATTCAGTGCCACGCAGGGCGCGCGTCCTTTACGCCGCGTAATCGAAAAATTGCTCACCGTCCCGCTTAGCCTGCGTATCCTGCTGGCTAACATCCCCGAACGCGGCGAAGTGCATGTCAGTGCCGCCGAGGGCAAGCTGGCCATCGATATCCGCGACCTGGACATCTCCATCCCCAGAACACCCATCCGGGAAGAGGATGAAGAAGAGCAGGAGCACGCCGAGATTGACGCATTCTAAACGTATAGTCAGCAGTACGCTCAACAGGAGAGATATGCAGGTCAGAGACGTATCTTGCACAGAAGAAGACGGCGCCAGCCCCCAAGAAGGGTTGGCGCCGTCTGGTGGAAAGGAGGCCACGACACAGGGTGAAATAGTCGCTCTCGTAGCCAACTACGCCGCCGCGGGCGTTGCAGTGATGAGCAGTGATCGGAGCTGATCTGGAGCAAAGCCACGCTAGAGCCGACCCGGAGTCGGTATCCGCGCGCGATACGACTGCAACGGACATCGGGATCGCGGCAGCGCTCAACAGACGAGAGTTGGCACCCCCAACGACCACCACTCACCACTACTTATACTATACACTCCTCCGCTTTATTCAGCCTTATCTCTGGCTTCTCTCCTACCTTATGCAGAGACGTGAGAATGGCTTCTGCCGTGCAATGGCTTCGCAATGGCGTTTAGCAGGCAGACAGGCAGGTGTAACAAAAAATGGCTTCTCCGTTTCCAGGCAGAATAGGCGCAGGCGAACGCCGGTCTTCTCTAGGATGGACATATGTCTTACATAAGACAAATTTCTCTAGTTGAGGTCAAGGCCAGTGTGTTAGCAGAGGCAACCATTCCCGTACGAGCCTTTGTGATATGATAAGGGGAGTCGATATCGAGGAGGTTTTTTCCATGAAGGCCGTGAAGACCCATGTTGGGCGTTGCGATCAATGTGGCGCGCCAGCCGCATACGCGAAACCGCTGGCGGGTGGGCGCACATTTCGCTTCTGCGAGCAGCACGTTCCCCTACCATTTAAGAAGGAAGCTGAAACCGCCGAAGCAGCGAATAGCAGCAAAGAGAAGAAATAAGGCATAGTTACATATTGTGCGCGAAAAATGAA
>CAXUEY010000185.1:0-1447 GCA_964250225.1 uncultured Ktedonobacteraceae bacterium
CACAAGAGTAAATCCCACCACGCTGCGGCTGATTCTCAGATGTGGGGCTTCTCTCCCATGAACAAGAGAAGCCGGCAGCTTGCAAATGATGGTTCGCGCACGAAAGGCCAATTTGCTGGAATGGTGGTGCGCAGGGTTTCTTCGCGGAAATACCAATCATAGGCAGATTCCAGCTCGTGTAACGCGATTCCGGAAGAATTGGCCATCGTGGCGAGCCCGAGATTCGTCGCTTCAGCAACCAGGACCGCAAGCAGCGCAGGCAGGATCGCGGCGTCATGTGCGGCACTGGGCTGACGGCGACCGGTCAGATGCGTCAAATCGTGGCCGAAATTGGTCCAGCGATGCACTTCCAGCAAGACTTCAGGCAAACCCGTCGGTGGTGAGACACTGACCAGGTCGGTGTGGGCGGCGAGGATCTCTGGAGCTAGCTCAATCTTTTCCAACGGTGTCAGGACGAGTTTGCCGTCTTCGATGCGGGCATCCTGGTTTTTACGATTCGCCATCCGTTTCGTGGTGTGCAGCGTTTGGTGATGTAACTGATCCAGGATGGTTGAGAGAAACAGATTGGCATCTCGTGGCAGAGCTTGCTCGTTGTACCAGGCATCCCGGCGCGTGGGCCACACGTCTCGTTGATACAAGTCGCTATCCCAGGCAGCGTACCGCTGGCTTCCCTCGACCGTTAAATCACCTGCCCGTAACGCATCGCGCGCCTCATGTAAAAGTGCAAACTCCCAGGCATGCTTGTTCACCTCCTCATCCTTCACGACGGCTGCTTCCCATTTTTTAGGGATAAAGGTCACGGGTGCTTCTTCGGGAACCGTCTTTTTTCCCTGGTCATTGAGTTCGCTGAGGGTCGTAATTCCCTCCAGAATGGGATTGTTCGCCCGTGGTGAGTCAAACTGAAGGGTACGAAGCACCACTGGGGCAAACTTGCGCATATACTCGTAGCGGTCATCCAGCAGGGCAAACAAGGTGGTCACCTCTCCCTTGTCCAACTCTTCTGAGAGGGTGACCAACTCATTGAATATTGCAATGGCCTAGTTGTTTGCGCACCGTCGTCACTGGCACACCCACTTGCAGAAGTTGGCTGGCGCGACTATGACGCAGTTGGTGAATAGTCGCCTTTATCCCCGCTGTTTGACAGTATTTTTGCCGGGCGTAATGCGCGACGCTATACTCTAAGGAGAGAGGACTCTCTCCATAGCGAGGATCGCCGCGAAAAACCGAGCCAGAAGTGATATGACTCTGCTTGAGATAGCGACGCAGCAAGCGCACACTCTCCGGGGCGGCGGTCAGCATCACTGTGCGTTCCCGTTGCCCTTTGCCGAACACGCGAATTTTTTCATCATCGGTGGAGAGGTCTACATCAGTGGCGAGCAGACTGAGTGCCTCTCCGACGCGGATACCCGTCTCGTAGAGCAGCGTGAAGAGCGCGCGGTCGCGCAGA
>CAXUEY010000185.1:1547-8316 GCA_964250225.1 uncultured Ktedonobacteraceae bacterium
GCGCAGGGTATAGGTTTGCGCCACAGTGGCAAGGATCAGTTGCGCTTCTGTGAGGGCAAAGGTGTTGCCGATGCACAAGCGTGGTCCACCCCCAAAGGGAAAGTAGGCAAAACGTGGACGTTCTGCCGAACGTTCTGGCAAAAAGCGCTCGGGATCAAACTGCTCTGGGTGCTCCCACAGTCCAGGATGACGATGCATCACGTACTGGTACATGGCGATTTCCGAGCCTTTAGGAATATGATAGCCAGCAATCTCGTCGTCGCCCAGGGCGCGGCGGATCATGCCAGGGGCGGGAGGATACAAGCGCAACGTCTCATCAAGAATCAGGCGGGTATACGGGAGGTGCGCCAGATCCGCGACCGTGGGCACTCGTCCACCCAACACAGCGGCCAACTCTTCCTGGAGGCGCTGTTCAACCTGAGGGTGCTGTGAGAGCAAGTACCAGGTCCAGGTCAGCGCATTCGCAGTCGTCTCATGACCTGCAAAGACCATGGTCATCACTTCATCGCGCAGTTGTTGATCGCTCATGGCCTCGCCGGTCTCCTCATCACGGGCGAGCAGGAACATCGAGAGCAAATCCCCCAGGTCCTCCTGGGTGCGTCGGCGCTCCTGGATGAGGCGCGTGACTACAGTATTGAGAACGGTGAGGGCACGCGTATAGCGCTGATTGCTCGCGGTGGGTATCCAGAGCGGCAAGGCGACCAGCGCCGTCAAATCATGGGTGAGATGCTCAAGGGCCGTCGTAAACGCTTGTCCCATAGGACGGGCCTCGAACTCGATATCCGTGCTAAACAGGGCTTTCGTCACGATTTGCAGCGTCAGGCGCATCATTTCAGCGGAGAGATCAAACGCTTGCTGATGGTGTTCATACGTGTGCCAGCGTTGAATCATCGAGGCAGCACTGGCGGTCATCATGGTCGTCAAACCAGCAATGCGTTGACGATGGAAGGCCGGTTGGGCCAGACGACGTTCTCGAAGCCAGGATGCTCCCTCATTGAGGAACAGATTCTCCCGACCAAGCAGAGAGGTGAGGCGCTGGAGTCCAGTGCCTTTGTGGTAGTTTTGTGCATTGATCCTGAGTATATGATCGATTCCCTGGGGATCAAAACAGAGATACAGAAACACCGAGCCAAAGGCCCGAAAACGGACCACATCTCCATAGCGCTCTCGCAGTTGGGAGACAAAGCCAAGCTGATCCTGTTGCATCTCACGCAGGTGGCCAGTAAAAAAAGCACTCTGCGGTCCTGGGACGCTTTGCGCGGAACGGGGCAGCGATGGTACTATAGCCATAGGAAAATCCTCTTCTTGTTTTTTCTCAAAGATGGTCTTGTCTTCATTCTAAACGACCGGTTTCTCTATCCTTGTGGAGAGCATACCTGCACGCAGGCGAGCGCGCCGGGCAGGAGCCTGCGCTTTGTGCGTTGCGGTGCGTGTCACCCGTCCTACCAGCCAGATGAAGCCGACCAGTAGCAGCCAGTTGAGGACGCCTATACTCACCAGAAAGACACTGTTGGAAAGCGCATTTGTGAGCAAGGAAAGAAACCCTGTGACCAGAATATTTCCCAGAGTGATCGGGAGAAGCAGGAGCCAGGCAAATTGCATTAACTGATCAGAGCGCAAACGCGGGAGTGTCGCGCGAACCCAGATAAACACCACGCTGAGAAGATACACCTTCAGGATAAAGTAGCCAATTCCCAGGAGGTTTCCCAGGATCTGCCAGCCCAAGGCCATACCTGAAGCGGTGAGGTAGCCCACGCCTGGTCCGGCCCATCCTCCTAGAAAGAGCGAGGTAGCAATAGCTGAAACAACGGTCATATTCCCATATTCCCCAAGAAAGAACATCGCCCAGCGCAGACCACTGTACTCAGTCAAGTAGCCCGCAACCAGTTCTGATTCAGCTTCGGGCAAATCGAAAGGAGCGCGGTTGGTTTCGGCCAGCCCACAGATATAGTAGATGAGGAACATCAACGGTTGCATCCACACAAACCAGGCCCAGGGCGTATTCCCCTTGAACAGAAAATCCCAGAGAGGGATGCCTTGCCCAGGCCAATCCGCCACACTTTGAAAGGCGATGATCTCTTTGATGGAAATGGTTCCTGTGCCGCTCTGTCCTGGATACCCTGGTGTTCCTGCCAGCACACTGGTCAGAAGAACGACTCCGACCAGCGATAAGATGAGGGGAAGCTCATACGAGATCATTTGTGCGGCAGAACGCAATCCGCCAATAAGGGCATATTTGTTATTTGAACCCCAACCCGCCATTATTACCCCAACAATATCCAGCGAACTCATCGCCACATAATAGATGATGCCGACAGCCAACGCCGTTCCTGGCAAACCAACAAAAGGCGAAAAAGGTAAAATGGCAAAGGTCGCGATCACAGGAGCGACAAACACGGCTGGTGCCAGCAAGAAAACCAGCTTGTCAGTGGCGGCGGGATGAATATCTTCTTTGAGGAGCATCTTCCCAATATCAGCCAGTAACTGCAAGCTTCCTCGTGGCCCGGTATGGAGAGGGCCAACCCTATCCTGCATCCAGGCCATCACTTTGCGCTCGGCAAAATTGAGCACTGCCGCACTGGTGACTGGGAAAAGGATTGCAAAGAGCAGGGCAACGAGAAACTGAAGAACAGGCAGGGAAAAAAGGCTCTGAGAGAAGCGATTTTCCAATGCATCAGCAAAAACAGGAATGAACAACATGACGGATACTCCAACCGAGAGACGAATAAACGATGGCTCCCTTCTCAAAAGAGAACCATCGCTCTCTACTATACCCGTCAGGTGACGCTTTCGCCCCCTCCATTCGAGGAGTTTTTGGGGAAGGCAAGCTACGCATCAGCAAAACTGGTTAGAGCAGGTGCAATTCACGCGCGCGTGTCACCATGTGGGTGCGGTTATGAACCGCGAGCTTCATCGAGATCTGCTTCAAGTGCCATTTGACCGTACTCACCGCGACGACCAGTTCGCGCGCAATATGAGAATTGGAAAGGCCGAGCGCCACGAAATGGAGCACCTCGCGTTCACGTGTTGTCAAGGAAACCTCCACAGCCTCACTTTTTAGATATACAGAGGGGGCAGAAGATAACAGAGTACCTGGATGCTCTTTCTCGATAGCGACCAGGATTGCCTGCACAGAGGAAAGAAAAGGGGAAAAAGCAGATGGTTTTTTGACGTGTCCCGCCACAACAGTGGAGAGCAGCGTCTGGATCTGTCTTCCCTGGTCGATAAACACGCGTAGCCAGCTCTCAGGTACAGCGAGTGAGAGTGCGCGGAGAAGGGACATCTCCGCTTGGTCGTCATTGCCCTGTTGCTGGAAAAGGCACGCCTGGCAAACCAGAATATCGACGACGCTGCGCATCCGTGTCTCGCCTTCTGCACATATGAGCAATCGCGAGAGCAGGCGGGTCGCATCATCCAGTCTCCCGCTGCGTGCAAGGACCTGCGCCAGGATCAGATAGGGCATTTCGTCCAGATAGTTGAGTTCATCATCCACGCGCAAGCCCGATCCTTGCGCCCAACGGCTCGCCTTTTCCACCTCATCTTCAGCCAGCCAGAGGCTTGCACGTATCGCTCCGAGAGGGGGAAGAAAGTGCTGGAGGTGGAGCTGAAGAACTTGCTCTTCAAGCAATTGAATGTGCTCAAACGCTTTGGCCTTTTCACCACGCACATGATGTATCTTGGCCAGGAAAAGTGAACCGCGCACAAGCGCCGTCATGGGTTCCCAGTGTTGTTCCCCCTGTAACCCGCGACGCAGCGAATGTTCGGCGAGATCAAGCTCGTTCCAGTCATAATGCAGTTCTCCCAGCCCCAGATAGGCACTGCCCAGGGCTGCTGGCTGTTGTCCTTCCTCTGTCGCGAGACGCAAAAGCTGTTGGTAGTGGTCTGCTGCCTGCTGGAGATGCCCCTGTTCCATGAGGAGATAGGCCTGAGCGCTGGCACTCGCCAGCGAGAGATGAAAGTGATGAGCGCTCTCCCCAATCGCTTCGGCTGCTCGAAAGATCTCTGAGGCCTTGGCCAAATTGCCATCACGCAGATACGCCATGCCAAGGCTCACCAACAGGACACTTTCCAGATACGCGTCAGCTTTTGTGAATTGCGCGCGGGCCTGGCGCGAGAGTTCCATTGCCTGAGCGATATCTCCACGAAAACCGGCCAGACTTGCGCGCGTCACTGCCAGTGCATCTAGCAAACGCGGTACCTGAGAGTGCTGAAAACGCTGCGTGACGGCTACATCTATCTCTTGCTGACTCACTGCCCCAATGGCCTGCTCCGCATCCCGAAGATGCCGTTCAGCCTCGTCAAATTGTTCCGTGCTCAAAAGCGCACCCGCGTAATACAGGCTCAGATACGGGCGCGATTGAATATATTCGTCTGGAAGAGCCTGGAGCCAGCGCAGGAGCGTCGCAATCTTCCCGCTCTTCATTAACCGTTCGCAGGATCGCTCCAGAACCTGCGCGGCATCTGGGAAATGATGCGCGGCAAGCAGATGGTGGAGACCCTCATCAAGAAAGCCATTCTGCTCATACCAGTGAGCCGCTTTGAGATGCCATGCAGCCACCTGCTCATCGCTTCCTTCCTCGTTCAGTGAGAGAGGGAACTCCTCTGGTGCTTTTCCATCGCTCCTGGGAGTGGACTGGAGTGGAAGGCGCTCCTGGTCGTTCTCTTGCCTGGAAACCCCAGAACGCTGGGGCATCGGATTGAGAGAGAGGGCCTCCTTTAAAAAAAGGTCGCCAAAGGCATGACCACGCTGAGTAAGAACGTGCGCGACTCTCTCCAGGTGTTGTTCGGTCAGGTCTTCTGCTTTGCCGAGATAGGCTTTGAGCAGTGTGCCGCGATCTTTTTGGTACGCATACCAGTACCACCTTCCGTGCTTGTTTTCACGGCGCGCAGTAAAGTGTCCCTGAAGCCCAGTAAAGCGAAAGATCCTCGTTCCCTCTCGATCAAGCCACTCCCACCATTCAGGACTGTCAAGGAAAAGCTCATACTCCTGTGATCTCTCTTGATACGTCAGATGCCGACGAAAAACATGCGGTGTCGTGTTTGCCATAAAAGTCTCATCAAGAACGAGAATGGACAAGACATGCCTCGTCCACCCCCTTTCAAAGTTACCCACAAAAGAATACCATAGGATGGGTAACTTTGAAAAGGGGTGCCTGCCTTCCAACAGCGACATGGGTCCAGGTATCCTTATCCCTTTTCCAGTCAAACCTGAGAAAAATTGTCAGTTATATGGTACGTCGTATCTTTTCGTCAAAAAAACACTGGGAGGCCTCCTGGTGACAGCAGGAGAAGCACGGGCCATCATTCTCGGCGATATCTTCCATTGCGCTCTACAGATCGAGCATCCCGAATGGACCAACATCTTCGACCGTGATCCTGAACAGGCAAAGGCCACGCGCAGGCGGATGCTTCACGAACTCGCACAGCCCTCAACAACAGGGGGCGCTACTCACGTCGCCGCTTCGGTCTTCATTTCGCTCGGCTGACTCCTGCACGGGGTGCATTTCCGTCCTTTCAGTACTGGAAAGGACAGAAATGCCTACCCTCAATCTTTCCATCAACGAGTTGCTGACCACCACCCGCGCCGTGCGCAAGCGGCTAGATCTCACGCGCCCTGTGGAAAAGGAGATGATTGAGGAATGCCTCTCTCGCGTTGCAGGCTCCCGGCCCGGATACTGGCGAGTTGTGGCAATTTATGGTTATCACCGATGCTTCTCAGCTCTCTTTGCACTTCCGCGAGCAGGCTTTCACACTCTTCTCGCGACATGGCGTTATGCTTCACATAGCCCATTTTGTACGAATCCTTGCACTATCCCCTAACCGTACGATTAGCGGGCATCCAATTGTTCGTGCAGTTCTTCGATGCGTTGTATAACCTCCTCTAGTGTTAGAACTCCCAGTTCTTCCATCTCTTCGCGAAGCGTCTCCAGACGCTCCAGGAGTTCCATATCATCGTATTCTTCCTCATCAAAGTCATCGTCATCTTCAAATACCTGGTCATTGTTTGCCATCGTGTGTCTCCTTTTAAATATGCCTGTTCCCAGAGGTACAGGCAATTTACACCTATTGTCTGGGATCTGCTCTCGTTTTGCAGGTTGGACCTCTCAAAAGAGAAAAGAGGTATTGGGGTCCTGGTAAGTCCATCCTGCCTGCGTATCATTGCCAGTATCTACGCTGATCGGTGCACCAACCGGGTGCCCTGCGTTGTCAATCGTAATGGTATACAACCCTCTGCCTTTACTCAACAGGTGCCCCTGCCAGAGCAGACGTTGGCGCGTAAGGAAAAGGAAGTGCCGACTATCGGCCGACCATATGCTATTGGCACCTGGTTGTAAGAGTGCAGTGGTACCAGGTAAAGAGCCAGTGGTTGTCTCTACGGACGTAGTGCTGGTATCACTGAGCAACGTGTCTTTCTGCGTTGTAGCGATTTTTACAAGTATGAACTTGTGAACCCCATCAAGCACTAAAAATTGACTATCGGGCGACCAGTAAGGGACGCTTTCTGCTGCCCCTCTAATAGTAAACGAAGTATGCGTAAGAATGTTCACAATAATGTAGTCTAGCCCCGTACTGTAAAGGATATGGTTGCCATCAGGAGACCAGGCGAATTGTGTACAGGCGCAGTGAGCTATTGTTGTTGTTTGTCCATCAAGTGAGCGCAAAACAAGTTGTATGTCCTGATGAGTGTTTCCTGTAGTGTCAGGGAGGGCATACAAAACATGTGTGTGTCCGTGTGCAGGCTGCCAGAGTAGACGCTCTAAGGAAGCAG
>CAXUEY010000185.1:8416-11270 GCA_964250225.1 uncultured Ktedonobacteraceae bacterium
GGACTTGAGAAGGCTACAGTAATGGGTGTGCCACCATCAACACCGATAGTGTTCGTTGTGCTGGGTATATCTCCCACCTGGCCGGTGATTGCGTTACTGGCCAGGTGCCGGGCCGCGCTCGTTTTGGCAAAATCGATATCGAGCGCGCGAAAGGTGAGCAACTGATGATTAGGAGACCAGGCATAACCGACAACAGGTGTACTCTGCGCGACGATAGCAAATGCATTCGCTCCATTGGGGTCAATAGTCCAGAGTTGACCGTTGCGCAGAAATGCAATAATATTGCTACCCAGGTGGCCAGAACTGCATGCAGCCCAGCCAGGGAGTAATAGGAAGAGCATGAATGCCATGCGTAGCTGTTTCATACGCCGAGTATAGTGCCAGGTATGCCTCAGGGTCAAGGGAAAAACTAATCACCTTTCACTTCACCTAAAATGTGTGATATGCTTTTGCATGCCTGATGAAATAACTAAGCAGGGGAACCAGGGAACGCGAATTCTATGAAATCTTTTGAACACCTTCTCTTCCTGGGCGCTCGTAGGGAGCAGTCATGGAAGCGCTATATCGTCGACGCTATCTTTGCCATCGTCGGAGCGCTCTGCGTCACTACGCTAATCTACGCTTTGCAGTTGTACCCCAGGATACCGAATATCTCTTTTCTGTATCTGCTGGTGGTCCTATCTATAGCCAGTACGCGTGGTCTCTACTCTGCCATTATCACTTCGGTCATTGCCTTTTTTTCCTTTGATTACTTCCTCGTCAATCCACTCTATACCTTTACGGTCAGCAAATTTGAAGAGTGGCTGGCCCTGTTTATCTTCCTGGTGACTGCTATCATCACCGGCCAGCTAGCCTCTGCTTTGAGGCAACGAGCCGAGGAGGCTACCCAGCGCGAAATGGAGACCCGAGCGCTTTATGAACTGGTGAATGCTACAACGGGGGCAGAAGGGT
Source organism: uncultured Ktedonobacteraceae bacterium (assembly GCA_964250225.1). Taxonomy (GTDB): domain Bacteria; phylum Chloroflexota; class Ktedonobacteria; order Ktedonobacterales; family Ktedonobacteraceae; genus Paraktedonobacter. The sequence continues at coordinate 9,368 of CAXUEY010000185.1, forward strand.
TGGAGCGTCAACTGAGCATTGTGGCGCACGCCATTACGGATGTCTTTTCACCCTTTGGTGTGCACGATTGCGCCATTCTTTTGCCTGACGAGCACGAGAAGCTAACGCTGCGTGCAGATGCAGCTCACTCAATCGAAACTATCGTGTTGTCTCCAGATGAAGAAAAGACGGCAGCGCTGGTTATGCAGCAAGGACAAACTGTTGATGTCTATAGCGATTCTCTCCCCTCCGGTAATGATGGGCTTGCTCAGTCTCATCGCTACCGGCGTGTGATTACGCAAGGCGCTCATATAGGACGTCGCTACGTGCGTATTATCCCTTTGCAGCTTGATGAGAAGACCGTAGGAGTTGTGCGTTTACTGGTAGAGGATGGTATAAGACACTTACATATTGAGCGCAATGAGGGATTAGGTAAAGATCGCATCGATCCTCAGGCGACCTTCTTCTGGACCTTTCTTGATCAGGCCACATCCGTCATTGAGCGCGCTCGTCTGCGTCGTGAGAGTCTGCAGATCGAACTCCTGCGCCGTACTGATGCGCTGCGCTCAGCGTTGCTCTCCTCGGTTTCACATGATCTGCGCACTCCCCTCTCTTCTATCAAAGCAGCGGCTAGCAGCTTGCTACAAGAGGATGTTCAATGGAGTGAGGAGGAGCGACGCAGCTTTGCCGGTGCGATTGAACGTGAGTCAGACCGCTTGAATCGCCTGGTTGGTAACCTGCTAGATATGTCGCGCATTGAAGGGGGAGCGCTCAAGCCAGAGAAAGAATGGTATCCGTTTGATGAACTTATTCATGATGTGCTGGATCATCTCCAGGGGTTGTTGCAAGGTCGCCAGGTAGATACATGCATTCCTGACGACTTACCTCCTGTGGAGTTGGATTATCTGCAAATGGACCAGGTGCTCACAAATTTGATTGAGAATGCAATACGTTATACAATGCCGCATTCGCCAATCGAAATATGTGTAGAGGTTAAAGACGCACAATTGCTTGTGAGTATTGCCGACCAGGGACCAGGTATTCCACCAGGTGACCTGGAACGTATCTTTGACAAGTTTTATCGCGTTTTGAGCACGAAACGTAAGGGTACAAGCACAATGGGTACAGGATTAGGTCTAGCAGTATGTCGTGGCCTTGTTGAAGCGCATGGAGGAAGAATCTGGGCCGAAAATCGTGCGGGTGGCGGAGCCGTCTTTCGTTTTACTCTTCCTCTCTCTCAGCCTGCGGAAGAGAAAGTATGAAAATGCACCGGGTCAGCTATTACATACACGCTTCTCGCCATAGATGTGAAAACCTGGGAAGGGCGGAGTATCAGTTACCAACAAAGATGGGAGAACAGGATCATGAGTAAAAGTGGCGCTCGTATACTCGCTGTTGATGATGAGGTTGAAATTCTACGAGCTTTACAACGCAGCCTGGCTGCTCATGGCTTTGAAGTATATACGGCTGCCAGTGGGGAGGAGGCTCTGGAGGCTATTAACCACTACCGGCCTGATCTCATGCTGCTCGATCTCGGCCTACCAGGTATGAGCGGTCTGGAGGTTTGTAAAAGAGTGAGAGAGCAGTCGAATTTACCTATAATCGTCCTTTCGGTAAAGGATGCAGAGCACGATAAAGTGCTGGCCCTCGATCTAGGTGCCGATGACTACGTCTCTAAACCTTTTAGTATGAACGAAGTACTCGCCCGCGTACGCGTTGCGTTACGGCATACGGCCCAGGTGCAGTCGGGAACCGAACCCATCTTTGTTTCTGGTCCCCTACGGGTTGACTTCGCCCATCGCCTTGTGCAGGTCAATGGGAACGATGTGAAATTGACACCTACTGAATATGACTTGCTGAAAGCCCTTATTAAGAATAGTGGCAAGATCATGACCCGCCAGATGTTGCTCTCACAGGTGTGGGG
>CAXUEY010000186.1:0-11140 GCA_964250225.1 uncultured Ktedonobacteraceae bacterium
AGGAAGGGATCACGTGCGGTGATGCGCTTCTCGCTGGGAGCGAAACAGGGAAGGATCGTAACGTATATCGTTCCAGACTGTTGTGTGTTCGCATATTAACCAGATGAACTACCTGTTGTTTTTATCTACACGTATCAGATCTTCTGCATCATCGATGCAGGAGTACGGTACTGGCTCAACATATTGGAGTACCATCGTCAGTACCAGGGCATCTCATGGATGCTCCTCTCGACTCACACAAGTACCATTGCTATCCGTGAGTCGATGGTTAGAGTATACCTGGGCACATCATCCATCGTCAATGTTATAGTACCAGGGTAATGGTTTTCGTCTTATACTCATACATTCTACTTCTTGTAAACCCACTGCTCAAGCGGGCTGCCAGGAAGTCATCTTCCCAGTAAAATACACATATTGTTCAGATATCTGATGGTCCCATTTGCCAGGTGGTTGTGCGCGCCCAATCTTCTGCGGCATCGATCACGATATCACAGAGGGGATCTTTGATATCATAATAGAAATCGACATCATCGGGATGGCGCAGGGATAGATTGGTCTTGATCTGCGCGTAGGCAGCGCTGGCAACTGGATGGGCGCGCAGGTAATCACGGAAGAGGATGGGATAGCGCTGATTAGGCCGCCCCACAGCGCGCACATGCAAATGCATGGGACGTTGGTCAGCTGGTGCTCGGAAGTAGCGTTTTTCCCAGTCAGTCTCAGGCCCCTGATAGAGAGGTGGCACATGGTCACTGAGAATGGACTGCACCTGAGTGTAGCCCAGTGAGCCGAGCGCGGCCACCAGTCGGGGCATACAGGTAAAATCCGTGACAGTGATCTGCACATCAATGATATCTTTCGCCGCCAGGTCTGGCACCGAGGTAGACCCGATATGGTCAATGCGTAATGCCAGGTCTCCTAAAGCCACACGGAGCGGGCGTGCCACTTCAACAAACGCCGTCGGCCAGCCTGTATCATATGGAACAATTGCGATCATGAAGCACCTCCTAAAATATGCTGGGTTGAATGGTAAACACGAAATGCAGCCTGGGGATATCATAGCACATCAACATAACGGCCTGTATCCGCACACCACTACCAGCATCCATGCTAAAATAAGGATGAATATATTCCCCTCATTATAAGAAAGCGAGATAACACTATGCTGCGTGCCGAGATCGAAGCGGCCAGTGCACGCATCGCTGGCTATGTGCGAACCACGCCGGTGATCTCCCTGGAACGTGAAGTTTGGGGACTAGCTGCCCATCTGGTGCTCAAACTTGAGCAGCTGCAACATACCGCCTCATTCAAGCCACGAGGCGCGTTCAACCGTATTTTAAGCAATCGTGTACCAGGGGCGGGGGTGATCGCGGCTTCGGGCGGCAATCACGGGATCGCGGTGGCATATGTGGCGCGTCAGTTGGGATACCACGCGGAGATTTTTGTGCCAGAAGCGTGTTCACCTGTGAAGGTAGAGCGGTTGCGCAACTACGGTGCCGAGGTCAGCATCGTCGGTGCGACCTATGCCGAGGCGCTGATAGCCAGCCAGGAGCGAGCGGCCCAGACGGGCGCGCTGGTGGTGCATGCCTACGATCAGCCAGAGGTAGTGGCGGGTCAAGGCACACTGGGCGCCGAATTTGCTCAACAGGCACCGAATCTGGATAGTGTGCTGGTTGCAGTTGGTGGTGGCGGCCTGATCGCGGGGGTCGCGGGCTGGTTCGCGGGCAACGTGCGTGTCATTGGCGTGGAACCGGAGCGCGCCCCCAGCATGGCGGGATCGCTCAAAGCTGGTCGGCCTGTGGATGTCGAGGTGGCCGGGATCGCCGTCGATTCACTGGGAGCCAGGCGCGTGGGTGAACTGGCCTTCACCTTGACCCGGCAATACGTCGAGCGCGTCGTCCTTGTCAGTGACGAGAGCATTCGTGCCAGCCAACGCGCCCTATGGAATGACCTGCGCATCGTCGCCGAACCGGGGGGCGCGACAGCTCTGGCGGCCCTGCTCAGCGGCGCGTACCAGCCAGCTCCGGGCGAGCGCGTTGGCGTCGTGATCTGCGGTGGCAACACCGACCTCACGCAACTGGTTTGAAAAGGGTTGAGAGCCTACAGACATATGGGAGAACTTCATGCAATCGTGACCGGTGTACATTCCTCTGGTACCGATCAAATGGATGAACTCGCACGCGAAGTGAGTCTGGCCATTTGATCGACACCAACTTTTTGCGTTCTTTTTTGATGAAGAGAGTTTACACGCACATCTGTATAGTAAAACGAATAGATGTATGGTAAACTCCCCCGTATGGACGCTGTGTCCAGCCAAAAGTACCAGGAATTATTACCATTGCAAGGAGTCATGTATGACCGACGAAAGAGCCGACGCGACCCCTAACGAAGATCCCGCAAACCCGGAAGTTCCGCCAGTGGGCGATGAGACGCAGCCCGTAGCAACGCCTTCAGACGTTCCAGTAGAGACAGAGCGGACTGCTACGGGATCGCCAACCATCTCAGATGAGTCCGCACAAACGCGACCAACGGTGGATGAGCAGCCCACTCACAAGATGGCGCGCGATGCGGCTGATGAGGACACCCAGATCACCCACGTTGCGGAGCACCCAGAGGCAGTTCCCGTCACGCCGCAACAGGCTCAGGCGGATAAATTCTTCGATGATCACACAGATCCAGCCCACGCAACCCCTTATCCTGAAGCAGTTCCCACCACACCCTATTACGGCGCTCCAGCTCAGCACGCATACGAGCCGCAGCCTGGCCATCCATCGCAGCCTGGTTATCCTCCTTATACGTCTGCCCCCTCGCAACCAGGCGGTCAGACACCTGCGCGCAAAAGGCGTGGCGCACTGGTAGGGATGATTATCGTGGCAATCGTGGCTTTCCTGCTTGGTGGCGGCAGCGTCCTGGCCTATACCAGCATTCAGGCCAACGCGCAGGCTCAAGCTCTGGTGCAGGCTCAAGCTCTGTCACACACCCAGATTCAGGACGTGTTGCAAAAATATTGCGATGGCGTGAAGACTGCGAACGCGCAGGAAATCTATGACACTCTTTCCAGCGATGCCAAAACGCATAGCAGCCTGAATGACATCCAGAGAATCTTCGACGGGCTTAATTCACTGAACGCCCTGGACCCCAATTCAAGTATAAAATTGAGCGATTGCACGAGTAGCAACATCAAGCTGAGCGATAAACTGGCGACAGCTACCGTTGCTGTGACCATAAGTTCAACTTTCAACGGGCAAACAACGTCTACCGCGACTCCCAGCCTGGTCAGCCTGGTGCCGGAACAGAATCAGTGGAAGATCGATTTCAGCGGCCTGACTCAGCCTCAGGTGTCCCCAAATTTCAGTGGAGGCGGCATCCAACCAACCCCAACCCCTTCTAATTAATGCAGGCTATAAACCGTTTCTAAACGATGGTGGAGACATTTGCATGTCAGCAAAATGTCTCCACCATCGTTTTTGTATGCTATACTGTGCAAGTCAGCAGATGTCGTCAGGTAAATTACAGTTTCTGCACTTCTTCGTCGGCCTGACTGAGATCGGCGGCCAAACCCTGTTTGTAGGCGACGACGCGTTGGGCCAGCGCGCTATCGGCGAGGGCCAGGATCTTGGCGGCCATGAGCGCGGCGCCCTCTGGCTCCAGGATGGTCGGCGTGGCGATGCCGGAAGGCAGGCGTAGCGACGAGAAGATGTCGGCACCCCCAAAACGGTCGCTGTAGGGCGGGCAGGAGATGACCGGGTAGCGCGTATTGGCGTCCACCACCGCCGAAAGCGCATTAGAACGGCCCGCGATGGTGATGTAGACCAGCGGCCCACTCTGCTCATACTCGTTGAGCAACTCCATCAGGCGGCTCGTGGCCTTGTGCGCCGAACAGACCCGCATCGCGCTGGGGATCTCCAACGCTTTGAGAGTTTTGGTGATGGTCTGGGCATGCGCGAGATCGCTCTTGCTGCCCATAATGATGATGATTTTTGCTGTCATGCTATCGTATCTCCTATAAATACTATTTCAACGGTAAAAAATATGATTGAATGCCTATCCAACCAGTTTTTACACGAAAATCTCGCCTCATCACCCAAGCCCCGTCCATAGTACGAGCGCCCCTCGTGCGCGCCCGGCGGTGAGATGCGCTCTGCGGTGGGGATGGAGTGCAGGTTCGTTTATAGGGGAGGGCAAGAAAACCGCGAAGTCTTCAGCTTCGTGGATGAATTGCCCCTCACCCTTGACTTTCAATGTATGCTCGGACGGTTGCTTGACTGGCATTGCCAATCGTGCAACATGTCCTTTCCTTCCACTCCTCCTTCTTCAAAGTCGCTTGATGCCTGTTCCAAAGCTGAACTGTCGATTCTTGCTTGAGCCTGCGCACAATCGCCAATGGTGAGATTCGAGGTTCACTTTTCACCAAACCATGAATGTAATCGTGATCGACGGAGAGCGCCTCAAAAGCAAAATGTGAGCGAGTGGCAATCTCCTCAAACAGCGTTTTCACTTCATCCCCATAAGGGATGAGCAGCTTTTTCCGGTACTTGCACACGAAAATGAGGTGATACAAGGTCAGAAACGTGGCATGGTTCTTTGACTGATACTCCATGAAGACCTTGCACTCACTCTCTGCATCTTCTCAAACTTCGGAATAGGTTTCAAATCGATCTTCTTGCCAGAAATGTCCATCAAGATTGCATAGCCAGTGGACATGCGCCCCTTGATGAAGTAGTCGTGGCCCTGGTAGCATACCTTGTCGAACTTGCGGAACCCTGCTATCTTGCCCGTAGGAATACGTTGCTCGCTTCTCACTCCCTTCGTTTGCTGGTAATCCCCATCCGGCACACAGCGCTTGCAAAGAACTGTCGTGACGCAGAAGGTGGGTAGGGTGCCTCTGGTGGCAATCATTGTTGCATCAAAACAGTGCTCTTTGGGCAGTCCTGCAAGCACACGATGCTCTTTGGTCACAAAGCCCCACGTTTCCTCTCCTCCTTCGATATGCTTGAGCAATTGCACACGAATGCTGTTCATCTGGGTGGCATGAGCAAGCTGACCCCTCTTCGCGCCTTTCTTCTTGAGTGTGACGGTTCCGGCGTGCAAGCCATCATGACAGGGTTTGCAGAGGGTCACCAAATTTGACTCTTCGTCGCTCCCTCCCTGACTCCTGAAAACCATATGATGGACCTCCAACCTGCAATCCTTCGACTTCTCCTTGCACTGCTGACAGGTATAGCCGTCTCGCGTGAGCACGTAGGCGCGGGTGTTGGCATAGCCATAGTTGATTCCTTTTTGATACAGCCACTTCTTTCGCAGCACTTCCGGGTTTTCGAGGGCATGTGGGTCAAACGTCCCAGTTTCCATCACGATATCGGTGATAGGCAAGAGTGATTGCACAAAGCGTATTTCTCGCTGATGTGCCTCGATCTTGCTCCTCATCGTTGGCGAGAAGCGACCCGTCTTGATCGAGTTCTTGCGGTTGTGCCAGCGAGCAGGACGGTATCTCGTTTTTCGGCTTCGTCTATCGCGGCGATGCTTGGCACGCTCTTTCATCGTGGTGGCGATATCGTTGCGAATCTCCACCTCGGACAGATAGAGAATCTTTCCCTGTGGGGTAGCCACTGCCGAGCCAATGACCGCGCTCCCCGTATCGACGCCCAGCATCAAGGGTTGCGTGTAGGTGCTCTCTGGATCGGCCAACAGTTTGATGGTAAAGGGGGTCCGTCGTACCACTTTGGCCTTCCCCTCCTTGAGCAGTAATCGCGCAATCACACACTGACACGGCATGAGGGGCTTGCCCTCTCTTGAAAGCACAGAAACCACATTCATAAAACCTCCTCTCGGAAAATGCTCCGGCAAGCGCCGGGTGATGCGTATCTCCTCGCTGTGACCACCAGGAGAGTTCGACTTCATCTCGACAGTGTTCAAAAGGCTTGGTGAGCCTGGAGCACCGGACCTTGCCTCAGTCCTTCTTAACCCCAAGCGACAGAGCAGCGGGCTGATGCGTCACCCGCAGGTGTCGTGACCTCTCGAACGGTGTTCCCATTTCTGGAAACCCGTCTGGTGAACTCAGGCTTCCGAAGAAGCCTCGGAGTCTTTAGCTCCGTGGTAGTTCACTCGACTTCTAAGCCTCGATGCGCGATATCCCGCCGATAAAACATGCCCTCGAACGAGATACATTGCGCGGCTTCGTAAGCCAGATCAACGGCTGCGCGTAGGGTTGCGCCACGCGCGGTGACGCTGAGCACACGTCCGCCAGCGGTGAGCAATTGCCCATCTTTACGTGTGGTACCAGCGTGAAAGACGTGGACGCCTGGCAGACGGTTGGCCTCTTCTATTCCGCTGATGGGCAGGCCGCTGCGATAGCTGCCGGGATAACCGCCAGAGGCCAGGCTCAGACTGATGGCGTAGCCGGGATGCCAGAGCGTCTCGCGTTTGACGGGCAGCGTCTCGGCGAACTGCACCACGTTGAGCAGATCCTCGCGCATGAGCAGCATCATGGCCTGGGTTTCTGGATCGCCCATGCGCGTGTTGTGCTCCACCACCATCGGGCCGCGCTCGGTCAGCATGATGTTTGTATACAGTATACCGGTGAAGGTAATGCCCCTGGCCTGCAACGCCTGGAGAGTGGCGGCGATGATCTCGCGATAGATGCGCTTCTCCATCTCCGCGTTCACAAACGGTAGTGGCGTGTACGCGCCCATGCCGCCGGTGTTCAGGCCCTGATCGTGATCGAAGGCGCGTTTATGGTCCTGAGTGACGGCCAGGGGCAAATAGTGTATCCCGTGGCAGGCGGCAATGGCGCTGATCTCGTCGCCCTGCAAATAATCCTCGATCACGACGCTATTGCCAGCATCGCCAAAGACGTGATCGACCATCATCTGGCGCACAGCCTCACGCGCCGTCTCCAGGTCCAGCGCGACAATGGCACCTTTACCAGCTGCGTTGCCATCGGCCTTGACCACCACTGGCGCGCCATGCTCTTCCAGATAGGCCAGCGCCTGTTCAGCGCTGGTGAAAGTCTGGTGTCGCGCGGTGGGAATACCCGCCGAGGCCATAAGCTCTTTGGCGAAGGCTTTGCTGCCCTCTAAAGCGGCCCCGGCTGAATTGGGACCAAAGATCTTCAGGCCGCGTCTCTGAAAAACATCGACGATGCCTTCGATCAGTGGTACCTCCGGCCCGACGATGGTCAGGTCGATCTGCTCGCGCTCCGCCAGGTCTGCCAGTTCCCTGAATTGCGTGACGCCCAGGGGAACGCACTCGCCGTGCTCGGCCATGCCGGGATTGCCAGGGGCCGCGAAGATCTTCGCCACCTGGGGACTCTGGGCCAGCTTCCAGACCAGGGCGTGTTCACGCGCACCCGACCCGATAACCAATACTCGCATCCTGGAAAAATACCTGCCTTTTCAAATTTCAACCATCAGGGATTTTTAGGAATCCCTGGATCACCCGTGTCGCCTTCGTTAGAAGAAAAAACGGGCTACATTGAGGATAGCACCAGCCACGGAACAGCGGCAAGCGGCTGGCCATTTCCTCAATACTTGTGTGTTTTTGCACTAGAACGAACCCGCTCAGGGCTTCCCATTATATACTACTTTGGGCTTGTTCATCAGGCCGCGAAAAGCTCAGGGAGCGCGCCGCGCTGATAGAGGATAATGCCGTCGCGTTTCACATTGGCAATAAACGTCGGGTCCCATTCCTGAGACGTGCGCGATGTGAACATCACATTCACCTCACGCGGAGCCTTTAAATGACGATTTTCCGCCTCACCCATCGAATCAAAAAGGTTTACTGTTTGGGAGCGGATAGAGGCGCGATCACCTTCAAAAACGGCCAGCAGATCAACGTCGCTGGGGTCAGGCTCATCAATCGAGCGTTCTTCGTGGCGTGCCACTGACCCATAGAGGATAATAGCCAGAATATCAGGATGGCGTGAAGCCAACATCTCAATTTTGTCCCTGACAAGCGCGCTCGTTTCGCTGTCCAACCATGCAGGAAGATTATGAAACTGGTACCGCATGATTATTCTCTCTGGATGCTCCCCTCAATGCCCTCTGCTGCTCTACGGTGCCCCTCAGCTAACATAATTCAGCCTCCCTTACTTAACATACTACTTGTGTGCCTGAGTTTCTGTGATAATCATACCACAGTCCTGATCTCCTTGCACCTCCTACCTGGCCCCTTGCGGCATGATAAATTCCACCGGGTGCGCCGTATGAGCTTTTTCAGGCTCGAAGGGCCAGCCTTGCGTCTCCATGCACCCATAGCAGAATTCGCTGTGCAGGAAGTTTCGCGCCTCTACGCCGTCCAGTCCGCGCGCGTGATTGGCTGAATAGATGGCGCGTCCCAGACCTGCCAGGCTCAGATAGCCCAGGCTGTCCACGCCCGCGAAATCGGCCACTTCCTGCACCGTGCGACCAGCCGCGATCAGTTCGGCGCGCTGGGGAATGTCGATGCCGAAGTAGCAGGGATGGCGCAGCGGCGGCGAGCTGGAGCGCAGGTGAATCTCTTTGACTCCCTGGTGACGCAGGGCCGCGACCAGCCGCTTCACCGTATTGCCGCGCACAATCGAGTCATCGACGATGATCAGGCGTTTGCCCTCGATTTTGGGCCTGACCATGTTGTATTTCAGATCGATCTCTAGCGTGCGCAGACGTTGATCGGGCTTGATAAAGGTGCGATCACTGTAGCGGTTCTTGATGATTGCCTGGCCAAAGGGAATGCCCGAAGCCTGCGCGTACCCCAGCGCGGCGGGAATAGACGAATCGGGCACGGGCACGACCATATCCGCCTCGACGGGATGCTCCAGGGCCAGCTCGCGCCCCAATGCCTCGCGTACATTGTAGACGTAGCGCCCATCGAGCTCGCTGGTGGCATCCGAGAAGTAGATATACTCGAAGACGCACAGGGATTGACGCGGCAACTTCGCCAGGCGCTCGGAATGCATGCCGTATTCGTCGATGGTGATCAATTCGCCCGGCTCGACCTCGCGCAGACAGGTGGCGCCGATGCGCTCAAAGGCGCAGGACTCGGAGGCCACGACCCAGATGTGCTCGCCGATACGCCCGATGCTCAGCGGACGCATGCCCCAGGGGTCGCGCATGGCGTAGAGTTTGCCTTCCGCCAGGATAACCAGGCTGTACGAGCCGCGCAAACGTGGAAAGGTGTTCTGCATGCGCTCACTAAAGGTCCTACCCTCCGCGTGTGCCAGCAGCAGGGCCAGCACTTCGCTATCGGTCGTGGCGTGCAGCGTCTCCTGGGCGAAGAGTTCGCGCAGTTCTTTGCCGTTCACCAGGTCGCCATTGTGAGCCACGGCAATCGTCTCCATTTTGCCGCCCACCACAAACGGACCGGCGTTCTCCACGCAGCTAGAGCCGGTGGTCGAGTAACGCACGTGGCCGATACCGCAGCACGTCTCAGGCAGCCCCTTGCCTGAATCGGCAAAGACATCGCGCACTTTGCCCATATCGATGCGGCTCGCGATCTGCCCATCGTCGGTGTAGACGGCCATGCCCGCGCTCTCCTGACCGCGATGTTGCAAGGCGGTCAGGGCCAGCGTGAGATAGCTGCGCACATCGATCTGTTCGTTGTGCTGCGTCATTTCTCCGGTATAGATGCCGACAACTCCGCAAGCATCGTGTAGTCGCTCCATAGTGGTTATTGCCTTTCCAAATGGATGGATTGCGGCACGTACTCCGCAATCCATCCATGCACACGAACTAGGGGTATATTAGTTTAGTTTCAGTTTGCCCGTCAAATCGGCCACCAGCGCGTAACGATCACCCAGCGCCTGAAGATCCTGTTCGGTCACCTGCGACAAATTGCGATAGACCTGCTTATCGAGCATGCGGTTTTTATCGCCACCGGGCCAGATGCGCCAGCTATCGTTATCGATGACATCGGCAACCATCAGCTTCCCGTGCTGGTCGCGGCCAAACTCGATTTTCAGGTCCACCAGCATCACATCGGCGGAGGCCCAGGCGCGTTCAAGCACCTCAAAGACCCGGCGTCCCTCGGCGGCCATCCAATCAATCTCTTCTTTGGTGGCCAGACCCTGCTCGATGATGTCCTTTTCCCAGATCTGCGGATCATGGTTGGCATCGTCCTTCAAGAAAGTCTCGACGAGCACCGGGTCGAAGCGGTCCCCCTCTTTGGCCGTGGAAACACGCTTGAGGTACGAGCCGGTGGCGACGCGGCGCATGACCTGCTCAACGGGCAACATTTGACAGCGCTTGACGAGCACGGTCACATCGTCGCTCTGCTCGACCAGGTGCGTGGCGATACCCTGTGAGTTGAGCAGGCGATAGACGTTGGCCATCGTGGTCGTGCTCCAACGGGATTTGCCAGCCAGTTCGTCGCGGCGCGCACCGTCGCCCGCCGTGATTTTGTCTTTGTTGACCATATACGCCAGTTCGTCGTTGGTAGGATGGGCGTAGATTTGCTTGGTCTTGCCCTCCGCTAAGAGAGGTCCAAAAGTTGTATGATCGGTCATGATTGCGCTCCTTATTGTAAAATAACACCGCTGCCCGCCGCGATATGTCCGACGGTGAGCAGTTCGGGAAGAATAGCCTGGGCTTTGTCGGCGGCCTCCGGTGCGAGCACCAGGACCATGCCAACGCCCATGTTAAACGTTTGGTACATCTCTTCACACTCGACCTGGCCCAGACGGGCGATCAGTTGGAAGAGTTGCGGAACTTGCCAGGCGTGTGTCTCAATCACCGCCTGGGTTCCATCTGGCAGGATACGCGCGATATTTCCGGCGAACCCTCCGCCGGTGATGTGCGCTATCCCTTTGATAGAGACGTTCTGATGCAGCTTTTCTAGCTCGCTCAGATAGCAGCGATGGGGCCGCAAAAGCGCGTCAGCCAGTGTTTCACCCAGTTCGGGCAAAGCTGTATCCAGGGTGTACGACGAGAGGACGCGGCGAGCCAATGAGTAGCCATTGGTGTGCAGCCCATTGGAGGGCAGGCCGAGCAGCACATCGCCCGCGCAAATGGTCGCGCCGTTGCGCCAACCCTCAGCCAGATCCACGGCCCCGACGATGGTCCCGGCCAGGTCGAAGGCATCTTCGCGATAGACCCCAGGCATCTCCGCCGTTCACCGCCCAGTAGCGCGCATCCCGCCTCTTTGCAGGCTGCCGCTACGCTCTTGACCC
>CAXUEY010000187.1:0-11031 GCA_964250225.1 uncultured Ktedonobacteraceae bacterium
TGATGAATCAAATCCTTTGGGCCACAACGGGCACGATGGTAGAGTGCAAATGTCATGGCATCAAAAACAGCAGATTTTCCTACGCTATTTGGACCAGAAAGCGCCCATATTGACGCGCCGACAAAATTGATGACTTGCTCCTTCTCATAGCTCAAGAAGCCCTCAAGTGTTACCTGTAGCGGGATCATAGTCCTCTCCTTCTTCCCTTACTCCATCGTTGCCAACAGCGCCTGCGCTAGCTTGAATATCTCATCCCGTTGCGGATCGTCGGCTAGGTTTTCCTGAAGGTAGCGCTCAACGGTTGAGGCCATATCATCAGGGGCTGTCACGTCAAACGCACCGACGGCTATGTTGGCGCCCTCGGCCTCAATCTGTGCTTCGTAATAATTGGGGAAAATGCTTTCTAATTCATTGGTCAGGCTGTCAAGGTTGTGCTCGCCTGGCTTATAGACCAGCCGATACGAGATGAGAGCGTCCGCGTGGTCGGGATAGCGCTCGCGTAAGCCCTGCATGTCAGTGTCTGGGTGAAGAATCTCGATGCGGTAGATGGGGGTTGCATTCAGGGGCAGGCACATGGGATCGCCGCGCCTTCCATCTGGACCAATATCAACCAGGACAACACTCTTATCGTCTTTCCATTCGCCATAATTCATGCGTTCGATGCTGCCAGCATAGCGCACATGCGGCGTGTTACGCAAGACTTCGCCCGGCTCGTGAATATGCCCGTACGCAACATAATCCAGGTACGCCGGAATTTCCCCCTGATCGATGACCACATCATCGCTTTCCGAGACGTGATGACGTGTATAGACCTGTGTGCCGCGCACATGAATATGGCTGACCAGCACGCTGTGGATGTGCTTTTTAATGGCAGTATTCAGTATCCGGTCCCTCGTCTCTTCAAATTTGCGATGTAACAATTCATTGCGCCTGGTCAGGCTCTCATATGGTGTGTTATCCTCGCTGAGATAGCGGGCTGGTGTCGGATAGGGCAGCAACGCAAACTGCACGCTTTGCCCTGTCGAATCAGCCAGTTCCAGCACCGTTGGCCGCGCGGCGAGATAGAGACGACCAGGCGGGCGTGGACCAGTTGCGCGTGCATCGATAGGTACCGCCAAATCAAGCATGTTACGCATGAAGTTGAAGACGTGCTCGTTGTCGTGATTGCCACCAATAGCCACAATCGTGCCGCCTTTGAGCAGAAATGGCTTGAAGATTCGCTGGATATCACCCACCGCCTCGCTCAGTTCCTCCATCCGTTGTCCCTGACTGAACAGATCGCCAGCAACGACCATGACATCCACCCGGCACTCCCCCAGGTAGCCCGCGATCTCTTCCAGCCGCTTCACCAGATGAGGACGGCGTGAGACGCGCTTGAGCCGCTCGTGTAAATGCCAGTCAGCAGTATGCAGTATTCGCATCATGTTTGCTCTCTTTCGCTCGCTCTAATACGTCGCTATCTCGTCATCCAGCGTTGTCGATATCTTCGATGCTGCTCTCTCCTCAGATGGAGTGGCTTCCTTTGGATTCATTGCCCACACCGGGAAGGGTACACGGATATGCATTGGCTCGCGGAAATTATCCTGAATGAGCAGTTTCTCCTCGGGGGGAAGGACTGTGGTCTTACTCTTCGCACTTGCACTTAGAAATCGCCACACGGTTGTATCCAGTTCAAGCATACCAGTGCGACCTAGCACACGCAATGCCGCGTTTTCGATCACTTTTTCTGAGACCTTCGAGGCTTGCTGCTGTGCTCCAAGCAGGATAATACCCTGTGAGCGCATCTCGGCTGCCACGTTCTCGATCAGCTTGGTGATCGCATCCGTGGCTCCGCGCGGTGCAAAGCGATTCAGCTCATCAAGGGCAACAAGGTAGACTAAGCCCGGTTGTGCTTTGGCTCCTGTGCGTGCCTCTACGAGCTGGCGCAGAATGGTGGCTACGACGAAACGCTGTATCTCCGGCTTTCCGGCCAGCGTTGACAGGTCGATCACAAGCGGGTCGATGGTATCGTTGCGCGTCACCTGCAACGGATTGCCCACCTGGTCGTCAATACGCAGCACGCCCCTGCACTCATAAACAAGCTTTAATAAACGACGATACAGCTTCTTCCAGGTGGAAGGATGATGATTGCGCCACTTCGCATCTTTGCTCTCTGCTCCCTTATCTACCCAGTCCAAAAGTGTGCGGAATGTGGGAATGTTTTCAACCTCACGTAGTGAGCGCGTGACAGTACCATCATTAGCAGTGCTCTCGGTGGTCAGCCAGCTTTCTATATCCATTACAAGCGCACTAAAGTTACTATCGTTCGCGTCAACCTCAGCAAACAGGTAGGAGAAGAGGCCCTGAGCGATGATATCGCCCAAACACCAGCTATATGGCTTCACCTCACCTGTCCGACCGGTTGGAACCGTGATGTCACCTCCAGGCGTCTGTGGCGCATAAAATGCAGCGTTCTCGAACGGTTTGGGATCCTCAATACCTAACGCTTGCCAATCTGACAAATGCTTCTGTTCATCATACCGCGTGCTCTTGCGATCAATGTAAAACAGGTCGAGTCCCTTGACGTTCAGAATAATTGGCACAATGCGTAAGCGGTCCTTATCGGAAGGGCGATTCCTCGCTTCTAGCCTTGCTTTGTAGAGCAGGAGCCAGATGACGAAGAGCAGAAAGCTCGATTTGGTGCCGCGTCCCGCCGAGCCATTGACGTTCATATGACCGCCGTTGGTCCCGAGCAAGTAATCCAGGTCGATGCAGCCCGGACCAGCAATCTGGTTGGCCCCATTCTTGATAAGCCCTATATCCAGGCCGTTTGTGATGTCCCCTGCCCCGTAGGCTGTACGTGCATCGTCAGCAGAGGCAAGGTAGACAGGGCTGCGCTCTTGTGGCGGCGTGAAGACCTCTGAGCGCAGAATGCTGGCCGAGGCATAGGTAAAGCCGTCATTCTCGAAAGGTGGCTGATAATTGAGGTCGCCGTCAGATTCATCTATTTCAGCACCCATCGAACGCTTGCGGCTCTGTCGATACACCTCGCTCACAATAGCATGGTAGGTATATGGAACACCTGCAAGCGTGCTCAGGCAGGTAATAAGCTGCGTCGTCTCAACTAGAGTATCAGGCGGAAGCCAGAAGAAGAAGTTTGTACTGGTGGCCTCCTTCTGTGGCGGAGCACCAACACGCCCAATACACAGGGTGCCGCCGGTCATTGAAGAGGTCGCGCCTCCATTGCCGTTCAGAGATAGAGACGCGTCATCTAAAGGGACAGAGGGAACGTCCTGATAAGAGTTGTTCATTGGAAAAATCTCCTTGCTCACAATTGGGTGAGATTGTAGAAACGAGAAATGATCTGGTCGCCACCAGTCATGGTCGCGCCCAAAACCTCCTCGGCTCGCTGAATCGGATAGAGCGAAACCGAGGCCCGCTCATAGCTTTTGTCTTTACATCGATACTCGCAAATCATGCGGGATAGAGCGTCAATATAAGACCAATCGTGCTGTAGCTGCTGACGAAAGAATTTTTCCGGTATCTCTAACCTGACGATGCCCCAACCTGGCATCGTGCCAGCTGTGCCGTCCAGGCGCAAGTACCAGGAAACGACGGTGATATTTTTCTGTTCGAGTAGGAACGCAGGCGTACGCTGGCCCATTTCCAGATTGTAATAGGTACACCACCCTTCATCATGCAGGTAGTTGCGGTGATGTCCCTTGATCATGCCTACGACTGGTGTATTCGCTTCATCGAAACCACCACGGCGCGGGTCCAGGCGCCCATCGACCAGGACGGGCACCTGGCCCGCTCGTACCAGGGCTTGTTTCTCCAATCGAATCATCTCATCCATCGAGCGGTTCTGTGTTGCCTTACGCATCTCCTGAAAGTCGTAGGTCAGGCGTCCCTTTGGCTTTTGACAGGGCAGCAGGCGGAAGCCTTCCGCTTGCAGAGCAGCCGCAAAGCTCTCCACCTCGTCCCAAGGAAACGGCTCTACGACCATCGAGACCACGCGCTCAACGATATGCCACTCGCGCTGCAAGCGGCGCTTCGAGTTAGACATCAGCACGGCCCCAATTTCGGAGAGCCGCACCGAGATGGGGAAGCCCTCGGCAGTCTGAAGCCAGGCCACCGTGCGCCCGACATCCTTCCCATCTATGAAGAGCTTGGGACAGTGTATCTGTACGGTGGAGAGAGCATCATTACAGACATCAATCGGCTTCCATCTCCCTAGCGTCTTTTCATAACTCATCTCAACATGCTCCTGCTCTTGCTGCTCTCCGCTTTCTCCACTCTCATCAAGCAACAATGGCCGTACCGCATCATCGCGCATTCTGTGTGCGCCATTACTCCGCAAAAATTCAAACCCCATACAAACGCTTCTCCTCACTGCTCTCAATTCAAATGTGCCGTCACCAACGGCAACAAGTGCAGATCACGTAATCGTCGGCGCATCGCCGCCCCACTCACTAGCATCTCGGTCGCGATCCGCCAGATCAAATCATCGCCGCGGCAATCGGGCGTGTAACGTGTGAAGAGATACTGCACAGCCTCAGCAGGCATGAGCAGTTCTGCAGCAAACCGATTAGCCTCTTTTTCCATTTGGTCATAGGGAGGAAGATGAAGATGCGGCGCATGGACGACTCGCCCCTCAGGGAGATCATCTGCATCCTCGTCGGCGGAGCATAAGGCCAGCCCCTCTGTAATCTCAAGCGATTCATACGAATCGCTCGGTTGCTCCGCACGAAGAAGTGGATAAAAATGGAGCACATAGTGGCCAAACTCATGCGCAACCGAGAAGCGACGACGCGCCAGGAGATCGCCACGCTCGACAAAAATATATCCATTGCGGCTGTCGACATAGATATACCCGGCCAGAGGCTCCTGGTTCGCGCTGCGTATCGGCTCAAAAATGGCCCCACGCCGTATAAGAAAGTGTGATGCGGCCTCACTTGTTAAGCCCGCCAGTTCTATGCAGGTCAGGTTATAGCCCCCTAGCAGTTCATTGAGCACAACGACCCGGCCCTGTTGCGTCGGCGGTGTCATCGCACAAATGTGATACAGTTCCGCGATTGCATCTGTAATCGTTTGTGACATAATTTATCTCTTCTCCTCCTATTCTGGCTGCGACTGTTGTTCTTTATCTGTCACCTCCTGGTTCGGTGACACTTTCTTCTGATAGAGCTGTTCATGCTGGCGTCGCGTTGCCGCCATCTGCGCTATGCCCTGCTGTCTGCCCGATGTGAGGAAGAGCGCGGTCTGGCTAAAGAGCTTGTATAGCTGCTTGCTCGCCTGCACGCCAAGCTGCGCGAAGAGCGTACGTACTCCGTGTAGGCCCAACTGCTCTGGGAGCGCCTGATTCGATTGACGGAGCTGTTGCGCAACGCTCAGCAGTTCCTGCTTGATGGATCCCCGGACCGCCTCATCAGCTTGCATTCGTGCGATCACATCGCTCACCGTCAAAGGTGGCATCTCCTCAAGCGTGAGCGGCGTTTCCAGGCCAGAGGGCAAATGCTGGCGCAACAGCTGCCGCACCTGTTCGACTTCATGCTCTCGCTGCTCATATTCCTCCTCAGCAGCATAAACGGCGTGTACCTCCCAGATCAGCGTTTCCAGGTCCACGTCCTGCTCGGCTTGGGTGAGGACTTGAGACATTCCCTCGAAATCATTTTGCTCAAAAGCGTCCATATAGCGGTGCAATGCCTTCTCGTGTGCAAGATGCTGCTCCCGTGAGTTCTGCTCATTCATTGCGCACACCTCGCTCTCTTTCCAATGCTACACGTAGCCGTGCTTTGGCTCTGCATAACCGTACCTGGGCTGCTGTATACGCGCATCCCAACCGCTGAGCCAACTCCTCGCCATCTAACCCCTCGATGATGGAGAGGTGCAAAACTTCCCGGTCGCTTGCTGAAACAAGGGAAAGCAGATATTCCGCCTGCGCTCTTGCTTCAATCTGCTGCTCCATCCCATCACTTATTAGCAGGCTGGTTCGGGTGAGTGAAGCGAGTACAACTTCTGCTTCCTGCTGGTCATGTTGTAAAGCACTGAGGGGAATTTCTGGTTTATGCTTTGCCTGCTCGGCCCTCTTCTTGCTAATGATATGTGTTGCAATACCGAGCAACCACGCGCGCGGAGGGCGAGCAGGATCGAAGGAATGTGCTGTCTTCGTAGCCTCAATATACACTTCGTTGAGTAGCTCTAGCGCCGCCTCCTGCACCTCTTCAGGCTTTGAAGCCAGTCCCGCTTTACGCACACGACTCCGAAAAATGCCAATAATTGCGTTTGCATCTTGCTCAATATATTGCAACAGCAATCTGGCAATATCGGGTGGTTTTGTGTCTATGCGGTCCTCAGCTTGCCGTTGCCGCATTGACGTTCTCTCCTCCATATGCACCCCTTCATCAAAATAGTGACAAGTTTTTGTCATTTCACTTATATATTGGGTTTTCAACTCCAAAACATTACATTAGGACAAAAATTCGTGCATTTCTCCATCGCTATCCAGCGGCAGTTTTTTCACTGTGGCTTCTCGCAGGACTACCCGCCCTGTCGCAAGTCCTGGCTTTCCAAGCCGGAGTTTATGGCTGACCTGCAACAATATACTCGCTTCCCGCAAATTAATGAGAAATAAGAGTTATTATACTTCTGCATGCAATAATTTTCAATATACTTCTTGTGTAATATTTTATAGATAACTGTACGCTTAACGCTTCATTTTATGGGTACATCTTGGGGAAATGCTATTATAAAACGCTCTCTCGTTCTATAAAAAAATACCGCTTTTGAAGGCGATCCAAGCAAACCACCTACCAGGAGAGCAGGGGTAGCAAGCATACTCTCTACTGCACAGCATAGCTCTAGAAGGACCTCAGTGAGACACCGGTCAAAGCGGGAATCACTAGCGTAGAAAAGAAGATGACGGTATTCATGCGGGTAAAGAGGATCCCATCCTGGACACTCATCGCTGCTGATGAGTTTGACGAAGCAGAAGAAAAAGAGTATCTTTTCCTCAACCAATGGGTGGGTGAGGGTCTACATACGTGTGTGGATTAGTAGTCCCAGGCTTCGTGGCCCAGAGATGCCTGGTTGAGTTCCTCACGGGAGTGCTGCCAGAGCGGCAGGAAACGGTTCATATAGCTTGTGAAACGTTCGTTGTGGTGGCGTTCGAGCAGGTGAACCATTTCATGAACGATGATGTACTCCAGGCAATGCGCTGGTTTTTTGATCAGCTCAAGGTTGAGCCAAATGCGTCGGGCCTCGATAGTGCAGGTGCCCCATTTGGTTTTCATCTGCTTCACTCTCCACTCGGCAACCTGGACGCCGAGGATGGCTTCCCATCTGGCTATCAGGGGAGGGATCTGCTCTTTGAGCTGGCGGCGATACCAGGTGAGCAGCACGCGTTCTCGTTCTGCGGTGGTGCTGCCGGGCCGCACGCGCAGTTCCATGCTCTGGTTGGTGCGTATGCTCACGGCTGGCGGACCTGCCTGGTAGACCACATCTAACAGATAGCGCTGGCCCTGGTAATAATGGCTTTCGCCGGTCACAAACTCGCGAGCGGACTGACGCTCCTGGTTCTCAAATTTGGCGCGCTGGCGCTTAATCCAGGTGAGCCTGGAGATGACGAAGAGGCGCACCGCCTCATCATTGATATGCAATGGTGTGGCCACACGGACCCTGCCGATGGGTGGGTAGACGCCCAGGTGCAGATTTTTAATATCCTTGCGCACGACATCCACGCTGATTCCATTAACGGTCATTTGCTGCTTCTCAGTATTCACGTTGTTGCTTCACGATTTCTAAAATATCACTGGTCCTGGCCTTGTCAGGCACGATCCCCTCAATGGCATAACGGATTTCCCGCTCCTTCATAATGTTACCACGCCAGTCATCTTTGCGGATGCGCTGGATGGCCTCGTCTAGCGCGATAGCCGCCTGCTCGTCTTTGTCCAGGTTATCGTAGAGTGCGCGTCTGGCTGGTGTATGCAGAGACGCGGGATAGGACGCGCTGCTCGCCGGGTTCTGGACCCCTTTGGCAAGTTCAACAATGGCTGCCAGGTAGTCTTCGTACTCGCGTGCCTGTTGCTGACGCTCCAGGATCAGGGTATCGAGCAGTTCCGACATCCTGGCGTAGTAGGCCGGGTTGACGGGCATCTCGTCGATAATCAAGCGGCGCATGTTGTTTTCGATGGTTTCCGCCATGGCGCTTCGATTGCTGGCGATGCCTGGCGGCAGCGTATCCAGCGTGCCGGTTCCGTGCTCGACCAACAGTTGAACCAGGGGAATGTCATCAATAGCCGAGACTTTTTCGCTCTCCTCGGCACGGATATAGGTATCGAGCAGATAGCGCATCGCCGGTTCGTACATTTTCAGATCGATGGCATCCCCGCTGGCCAGTTTCACCTCGGCGCGTACCCTGGCATAATAATCGACCTCATCCTTGATCTGCGCGATGGCTTGTGCGCTATACCCTGCCTGGGGCAATTCATTGGCCAGGTTCGCAAAGGCGCGGATCAAGGAGGCCGTGAGCTTGTAGAGCAGAATGCGCTGCGGCTCGCGTTCTTTGAGGGCGTTTTTATCGGCGGGATTGCCACAAAAATAGCGCAGATAGGCTGGCGAATCTTTGGGCGAGGCAACTGGTTCACAGAGGGCTTTGATGACCTCGCGTGCCTCTTCGAGTCGCTCGCGGCCTTTGCTCAAGCGATCCTTGAGTAGCCCCTCAACATCGGCTTTCTCGTAGCCGTCCAGCGCTTCTGAAGTATAGTCATGAATCGAGCGCTCCAGGCTTTTAAAGAGATCCTTGTAGTCGATGATATAGCCGTAGTCTTTGTCCTCACCGTCCAGGCGATTGACGCGGCAAATGGCCTGAAACAGCCCGTGGTCGCGCATCTGCTTATCGATATAGAGATAGGTGGCCGAGGGCGCGTCAAAGCCGGTCAGCAGCTTATCTACGACGATGAGGAGCTTCATCTGGCCAGGTTCCTCGATAAACTTCTGCTTGACCTCTTTCTCGAATGCTTCCACACTTCTGCCGCGCAACATCGTCTCGTAGATCTCGAATTGTTTCAACTTCTCGGTCACGCCCTCCTCGCTGATGGCCTCGGTCCTGATCTCACCCGATGAAGGCTTGTACGAGGTGACAATCGCGCATTTCTCAAAGCCATTGGTGACGAACAGTTCGTAGACTTTACAGGCTTCGTAGATGCTGTTAGTGACCAGCATGGCATTGCCGCGCCCGCTAGCCAGGCGCGGTTTGGTCTCCATATCCAGCCGAATGTCGGCGACGATCTGCGCGAGCCGGTCCTGGGAGCTGAGCACCTTTTGCATCGTCCCCCACTTCTGTTTGAGCTGGGCCAGCGCGACATCGTTCAAGCCCTGTGTTTTCGCCGCAAACCACTGGTCGATTTTCCTGGACGAGGTCAGTTTCTGGTCGATATCGCGGGCTTCGTAGCGTAAATCCAGCACCACCTGGTCCTTCACTGCCTCGTCGTACTTATAGGTATGAATATAGGGGCCAAAAACTTCAATGCTCTTCTGCTTATCGGCTTTGAGCAAGGGGGTGCCGGTGAAGCCGATGAACAGGGCGTTAGGCAGAATGCGTTTCATGGCCTCGTGGAGCTTGCCCGCCTGGGTGCGGTGGCACTCATCGATAAAGACGTAGAGATCGCCTTGCGCTGTGAAGCCCGGAGGCAGGTTGCGCTGCACATCTGCGATGAAGCCCTCGATATCCCCCTCTTCTTTGCCGACAAACTTGTGGATCAGCGAGCAGAGCAGCCAGGGCAGGGTCGCGTTGAGCTGCGTCACCAGGTCGCGCCCGCTTTTGGCGCGCGAGATCTCTTCCTCGACACCCCTAAAGACCCCGGAAATCTGCTCGTCCAGTTCGGTGCGGTCGGTGATGATCAGGACGCGGGCATCGGAGCGGTATTCGCGAATCCACTTGGCGAGCCAGACCATCGTGAGGCTCTTGCCGCTGCCCTGAGTGTGCCAGATGATGCCGCCCTCGCGCCTGCGCACGCGTTGCTGCGCCGCGCGCACCCCGAAGTACTGGTTGGGGCGACAGAGCTTCTTCACACCAGCATCGAAGACGCAGAAGTCATGGATAATCTCCAGGAAACGCTCCGGTTGGCAAAGTTGGGCCAGGTGCCGATCCAGCGCGCTCTCGCTCTGACTCGCGGCCTGCGCGCTCGTCTCTGGGACAGGCGCGACCCCCGCACGCTGCCCCGGCGTGTTCTCAGCCCTATTGCCAATCGGCGCGCTGTCCTGGCTCGCGGCGGCGTCCTGCTCCTCTTTCCAGGTCAGATACTGCTCTTCGCGCGTCTCAATCGTGCCATAGCGCAGCCCTTCGCTATCGTTGCCGGCCAGCACAAACTGGATGGTGGTAAAGAAGTGCCCGATAAATTCCCGCTGCTGGTTGAGCCGGTTCTGACGAATACCCTCGCCCACCGAGTTCATCGAGCGTTTCAATTCCAGCACCCCCAGCGCGATGCCATTGACGTAGAGCACAAGATCTGGTCGCTTGGTCTTCGGCCCCCTGATCGTCACCTCTTCGGCCACGGCAAAATCATTCGTGCGCGGTTCTTTCCAATTGATCAGCCAGACGGTCTCGGTATTGGCATCGATCTCAGGCTTGACCTTCACCCCATAGCGTAGCAGGCTATAGACCGCCTTGTTGATATCGTAGAGGCTACGGTTCTGGTCCCCGGCCACCTTCGTGAATTCTTCCACCGCCTTCTCGATCAGGATCTTCGCATAGCCCTGTTTCCCCAACCACGCGCGCAGCAGCCCCTCTTCAACATTGCGATTGTTGGCGCGCTCCTCCCAATTGCCCAGAGATCGGTAGCCCAGCTCCTCCAGGCCTCTCATCACGCGTATCTGTGTCGCTCGTTCTGGCTGGCCAACTGTATACAAATTCCGTTTGTTCTGGCCCTTCTTGCTCATAGCAACCTGATCTTTCCGGTGAGCAGTTCCTGCATCATCCCTTGCTTCAAGGCGCGAGTCTTCTCACGCTTGCGCTCTACTGCGACGATTTCGGTGTCCATGTCGGTGAGGACG
>CAXUEY010000188.1:0-10993 GCA_964250225.1 uncultured Ktedonobacteraceae bacterium
ACTCATCTGCATAGAACAAGCATGAAAGGCAGCAGACAATACGCTCTCGCCGTTGTCTGCTGCCTTTCATCTGCATCAATTTGCTCGGCTCCGCATCTGCCCAGGACGGACGCGAGCTTCGTCTTTTGTGCAGAGATAAACGCTTCCAGCGCTCTCAGAGCGTCCATCGTCCACAACTATGCGAGGACCGGATACAGCGCATTTTGCTTTTTTTCACATGTTGTTAATGACTGTGGTCGATGACGTTCGGGCCGGATGCCAGCAGATGGAATGCGGCTTGATGCAGTGGAGAGAAGACGAGAGTGCTGACAAGCAAAAGTGTCAGCAGCGCCAGGGTGAGCACGATTGCAAACCCATACCATCTCACATTCAACCAGGGAATACGCATTGGTTCTCAACCTTCTTTCTGTAAGCAAGCGTCAACAGGCGTTCTCGCGCTCGGCTTTCACTTGCATGCTGTCTTTCTTCATGTTCTTTCCCAAGTGTAGAAGAAAGAGAATGAAGATGTGCGCTTTTTACCCTGGCTTCCACGGGATGGGATAGCGCCTTTTTTGAGGACAGGGGTCTCAATTTTGAAGGACGCGCTGTGAACAACGCGTAGGAGGGGAATAGAGAAGAAGCAGGTGCTGTACTCTACAGCTTCTTTGTTTCTTCAGAGGCCTGTTCAAGTAGGCGGGTGACTGCCTGTCTATCGAGCACAGCCTGGCACTCCCGAAATACCTGGGCGGCTTCTTGAAGAAAATGATGTCCCTGCTGGTAGCGCTCGCCTCGCTCACTTGTAGTTTGCATCAACCATGCCCCATACCGCATACGCACGCGCGCCCATTCTAGCCGCATATCTGCGGTATGGAACATCTGTAAAGCCAGTTCAAAACACTGGATCGCCTGGAGAGTCTTCTCTTCCTGGAGAAAGATGGCTGCTTGCATTTCTTCTGCGCGGGCCTGGAGGGCTTTGTGCTCGTGATGTTCTGCCTGCTCACGCACTCTCTGAACCAGGCGCTGCGCACTGATGAGGTCTCCACGCAGGAGCGCGAGTTGTGCAAGGGCAAGCTCCCCATCGCATTGGGCCTCCGCCTCTATTCCCTCAAGCGTCAGCGCTCGCTTGAGGGTGGGTTCGGTGATTGCGACCAGGCGTGCGTATGCTCCGTCGTTTCCTGCTCCCTGTGCAAGGGTCCGATTGATACGCGAACGTCCCAGGACGATCAACGCAAAGGCGAGGCAGGGTGGGATCGCGCGGCCAATGGTCAGTGCTTGTCGTATAGCAACACTCGCTTGCTGAAAACGCCCCTGTTCATGCAGAACCGCAGACAAATAACTCTGCCAGAGGCTGATATAAATGGGATCTTTGATGTATTCGGCCAAGGCAAGGGCCTTGCGATACTGGATGTCTGCTTGTTCTAGTTTCCCGTACCGATGGGCCAGCACCCCAAGATTCCCTTCGACGACACAGAGGGCTGCGCGATCACCCATACGCTCTGTGACGACCAGGGCACGTTGCAACGCGCGCGCTGCTAACGCGTGTTCTGCTTGCCGGAGATAGACGTCTCCGAGATTGCAGGAGACACGGGCGATTTCACGCTGGCGATCATGTTGCTCAAAAAGGGATAGGGCGGTGGTATAGTGCAGGGTCGCTTGCGCACTCTGACCAATGGTGGCAGCCAGGGATGCGAGCAGCGTATGTACCCTCCCCAGATCGACCGGATCGCCCGCTAGCGTCCGTTGGAGGCGCGTCGCGGGGAGATCGGTTTGGCCTGCTTGTCGGCCTGATCGCTGGGCCAACGCTTGCTCATACAGCGCGAGGGCTTTTTCCGCGCTCGTCGTGGCTTCCTCGTATTTTCCTTCCAACCAGCAAATACTGCTGCGCTGATAGTGAAGGCTCGCCCAGGCCGTACCTACCGTGCTTCCAGCTTCGTGTAAGATGTGCTCGCCACGTTCACAGCATTCCCGCGCGCGGCTCAGCTCTCCAACATACCGCCAGGACCATCCCACCTCGCTCCACAGCAGGGCCAGCAGGTCGGATGTGTCCCCTGCATCCCTTGTTGGTGCTTTCTCCAGCTCGGCAATGAGGTGCAGATACCATTGGCGTGCCTCCTTGTACTCACCCAGGATCATCAGGCACTCTCCCAACCGCTCCAGAAGGGCTGGATAGCGTCGCTGCCGACCTTGTGTCTCAGGAGGAATCTGCTCCAGGGATGCCAACGCGAGGCGGTAATGTTGCGCGGCAAGAGGATACGCAGAAAGGAGGTAGGCGCGGTCTGCGGCCATTTCAGCAAAGTGCGCAATCAGGGTGGCCGGCGATCCACCCTGGACAAGATGGTGCGTGATTTCAGCAGCACCCTCAGCCTCGTGCCCGGCACACTGCTCCTGTAACACATGTGCAGCCCGGCGGTGCAGGCTCGCTCGTCGTGCAGCTGACAGGCTTTCGTAGAGATAGGTCAGCAGCAGAGGATGGCAGAACGTGAATGTGACATGCGCGCCGCTCCCCGCTTCGACGAGCATACCAGTTCGCACCGCCTCTTCCAACAGGTCGATCAGCAGATCTTCATCGCCAGGCGTGCTCCCGCTGGCCATCGCATACATGGTCGAGAACAGGAAGGCATCGCCCAGAACGGCTGCACGCTCCAGCATCTGGTGACATGGCTCGCTGAGACGCGCCAGGCGCAGCTTGAACACTGCTTGAATCGTCTCAGGCAGGTGCTCTAAGTCCGCAGGATGTGGATCAGAACCATGGGTGAGACTGCGCGCCAGTTCTTCGGCAAAAAACGGATTGCCAGAGGCGCGCTCGGAGATACGTTCAGCCATCGACGCGGGCAGGTGCGCAATAAGTTGGTGGATCTGTGTTGTGCTCAAGGGTGCGATGGGCAGAAGTTCGACGGCCTGCTCGCGCTGTAAGTCAGCGAGAGGCAGGTGGTTCGTAAGGAGTGTGGTATCGCGAGCAGTGCAAAGGAAGAGAATCGGCGCCCCACGCAATTGGCGCACAAGATACGCCAACATTTCACAACTACCGCTATCGGCCCACTGCACATCGTCGAGCACGATGAGCAAGGGTGCCTGCTCGCAGGCTGAGCGAAGCAGCGCGTGAATCGCCTCCCACAGGCGCCGAGAATCTTGCTCTGGCGCAATGAGCTGCTCTTGCTGGAGCGCAGGGAAAAAGCCCTGCAATTCTGGGGCAAGTTGGCGTAACGGCCAGGAGAGCAATGGGTGATATACTAATTCCTGGGGTTGCGCAAGGCCCTGCGTGATCATAGTGCGTAGGATCTCGGTCCATACCTGATAGGGCACAGTGCGCTCCTGTGCAGAGGCGCTACTCCAGGCCACCGTCCAATTGCAGTGTTTAGCCTCGCGCGCTGCCTCTTCCGCCAGGCGCGTCTTACCAATGCCTGCCTCTCCAGTGAGGAGCACCATATGCGCTCTGGGCGTGGTGAGGACCGCCCTCGCCCGTTGCTTGCGTTTCGTTTGGCTCTCAAGGATGGCCACATATGCGTGCAACCTCTGGAGTTCGTGCTCGCGACCAACGAGAGGACTCTGATTGGTCCGTCCAATTGGGTGAGGTAGATGGATGTGGGGTGGGAGATCTCGTCCGATATAGGTTTCGACGGTTCGCCCTGTGACCGGGTTGGTATGGGAGGCATGCCAGTAGGGACCATGCCCTTGACCCTCACGACAAACGCTGCAATTCGGCTTCCGGCATTTTTTGTATTTGCGATAATAATTGGGTGCAGTCGTTTTTTGACGCATAGCAGCCTTTACCTGGAAAGAGTCCGACAGGTGGCAGGAGATTTCTCAGCAGGTGTACTCACCTCAATCTCTTTCTTCATTGACCATTATAGCTGTTTTTGGCTCCCATCTTCAAGTTCTTTTTCACAAAAATAGCAGGGAAATAAAGAGAAGACACATTTGGTAGAAGATTTTTTGGTATAAGACAACGAAAAATATAGGGAAGATACCACATTGCAGGGAAGATACTGCGTTTTTTCCTCTGCTTTTTCTTCTGCCTCAGCGGTGGAAGGGAAAAGGGAGTCCACGCGAATTCTTGCTCTTATATTCTCTGGAGAGTATATGTGTTGTCGAGCTATCAGAGAAACGTGTAGAGAAAGAAGATGATGTGATGAGTATCCGCTGTAGGCAGCCAGAAATATCAGACGCTGATCCAGCAAGCGCAGGTTTTGCCTTATACCACCATGATGTGGGCTATCCTGATGTTCTGAGCGCCGCCGAAGAACTCGCTTTAGCGCACTGTATTGAACAGGGGCGCCTGGCAGCAACCTGTCCTGACCAACCAGGCCATCACGCGTTGATCGAGGCAGGGAGACGCGCGAAACAGCGCCTGATCGAAGTGAATTTGCGTTTAGTACTGTATGTGGCTCACCGCTACCAGAGTCCCATGGTCGATTTTCTGGATCTTATTCAGGAAGGGAATCTGGGACTCATGCATGCGGTAGAGAAATTTGATTATCGCAAAGGGTATCGTTTGAGTACGTATGCGATCTGGTGGATTCGCCAGGCTCTCTCGCGAACGCTGGCAGAGAACCCTCAGGCTATCGCTCTGCCCTTCCATAAAAGAGAGCAGCTCCAGCAGTTGCAGAAGGCTCGTCAGTTTCTGGAGCACCAATTGCAAAAGAAACCGTCGCAGGAAGAACTGGCGAAGCATATGAAGGTCAGCAGCGAGGTGATCAGCGATCTGGTGTTGGTGAGTCAGACCCAGGATCTCCTCAGTCTGGACGCGACCAGACGGATAGGGGAGGACGAGATCCCCCTCAGCGATCTCCTGGAGGACGAGCGGGGAAACACCCCGGAACACGTTGTTATGACACACACATTGAAGCAGTTTATACATGATCTGCTCACTCTCTTGACGCCACTTGAATGCATGGTTCTTCGCCTGCGCTACGGTCTGGACGACGGCCATGAATATAGCCTGGTGGAGATAGGCCGCAAACTGCGCCTGAGTCATGAAGCGGTGAGGCGAACGGAAATGCGCGCACTGAGGCGGCTGCTCGGTCCAGCACACCAATGGCATTGAGACGCCTCTGTCGCGTTCTAAACGCTTTCCCTTGAGAAAGGCGTGCTGGCTGCCTCTCTACCTGAGTCAGGAGAGAAGAGGGTAGTCACTGGTGCAAAAAAACGGGCAGAGGATGCGCTGCGAAAGAGCCGTTTGGGAGGAGACGGCGAGCATTTGCCTCTGTGGGCAGATTACTTCGAGGGCACAGGAGGGTATGCTCAGGGAAGGCATCACTGGAGTGCGCCTATTCTCTCGATGTGAAAAGTTTTTTTATAGCAGCCCGTAGAGATCTATCGTCACGTTCGTCAGGCTTGTTTCCATCATGAAGAAACGTCTCATCGCAGTATACAAGAGCATACCGAGATCACGCAGCATCTGAGGATTATTGCATCGTTTGCCTGATTTTTCAACCAAAGAAGGAATGTTATATGGATACAGGACAGTATCATCTGAGAAAGAAATCGTTTTTTCCCGTTGTGCTTTCTTTGCTGGTGGGAGCGGTGTTTGTAGGGGCGTTGGGGATAGGAAAGTATGCGCTGTTTGGTTTGATGCAGTGGTGGATTCAAGGGGCGGTGAGTTATGGCGTGCTTGGGGCTATGGTAGGGGTGGTGCATGGTCTCCTCGTTGGCCGTCGTCTCCATAAAGGCCAACGTTTTTGGCAACGCTGCCTCCTGGCATTGGGCCTCACCTTTCTCCTGAGCATCATATGGGCAACACTCATCAATGCGCTGTTCCTTTTCGTGTACAACCATCTCGCTTTCAGCCAGACCACCATGGATGACCTGACAGGGGGCTTCATTGCGGCAGGGATTGCCATCCTTGGGGGAGTTCTTCTGGACCTCTTCATCTTCTTCTGGGGGAAGTGGGTCCCTCACGACAGTCAAGTAGAGAAACTCATGCCTTAGGAAAACCACTCCTTTTTTAGCAAGGAAAGTCGAGGGAACGATGATCGTGAAACGTCTGACACACCAGATCCAGATCTGGACGGCGCACGAAATGTCTCAAGAACGGCCTCAAGAACAGTCTGTGGACACAGAGCAGCCTCTATCCTTCTCTGATCCGTTCCCAATGGTGGTCCCACACCGCCAGCGAATCAGCCGACGCAGGGTTCTGAAAATCGGGGCATGCCTGGCCGCATTTGGCGTGGGGGCCGCGTGGGGGTGGCACAATGGTCGTCACTCTTTTGTCTATCGTGGCCACCGTGCCGCTGTAAATGGGGTGGCCTGGTCGCCAGATGGCAAGCGTCTGGCTTCGTGCTCTCGTGATGGAGCAACCCAGGTATGGGATGCCAGAAATGGGGGCAATGCGTCGTCCAATTATCTTCTGACGACGAAGTGGACCGATCAGGACATCCCGGTGACGGCAGTGGCCTGGTCGCCCGATAGTACCCGCATTGCCATTACGAGTGCAGCTGGAGATGTTTTCGTGTGGAGGGATTCTGATGACGCTTCGTGGATGGTGGCTGAAGCCACGCCCCATAGCCCGGCGATGAATGCGCTAGCGTGGTCGCCTGATGGCGGACGCATTGCTGCCGCGTGCGCCGATGGAACTGTCCAAATCTGGAATGGACTCGACACGCAACTGTTTTGGCCCAATGCCCCGGCCTCGCTCGTCTATCGAAACCACCATGCTGCTGTGACTACAGTGGTCTGGTCCCCTGATGGCGGACGCATCGCCAGCGGTGCCAAGAATGGAACTCTGGCGATCTGGGACGCCAGTACTGGTATAACCGACAAAGAAGAGCAAATCGAACATGGGGACATACTCGTGGCTACGAAGCCGCTGTCGCTCCATCCCGCTGCGATTACAGGGATGGCCTGGCAACCAGCAGGGGGGACCGTGCTCTACACTGATGAGACGGGATGGTTCGAGTTGTGGAGTGCGAATCCGAAGAACACGACGGAGATGAACGGGATGAAACTGTGGGAAGAGCAAATCAATGCCGTGGCCTGGTCGCCCGA
This sequence comes from uncultured Ktedonobacteraceae bacterium, assembly GCA_964250225.1. Classification (GTDB taxonomy): domain Bacteria; phylum Chloroflexota; class Ktedonobacteria; order Ktedonobacterales; family Ktedonobacteraceae; genus Paraktedonobacter. The sequence continues at coordinate 6,964 of CAXUEY010000188.1, forward strand.
TGGAGGACGTTTTGCGTTGGGGCTACAAAGCGGAGCGATTGAGATCTGGTCCTCCTCTACGGTGTTTGCTCCGTTTCCTCCTGCCCCATTGGCGCGCTATACCCTCCATTCCCAGGCAGTGACTGCGCTGGCATGGTCGCCCGATGGCAGGGCTATCGCTTCCGCAAGCGCTGATACGACAGTCCATATCAGCTATCTTCAATGGTGGAGGTGAAAGTTTGAACCTGCATACCAGGCTCAAAGAGCGGAACACTCTCGCGCTCTTTCCGTACTGGCTGGACGGAGCACACCAACTGTCCTTCATGGGGACAACACTGGATGCTATGAGTCAGAAAGAAGTGACAGAGGTAGAAAGAAGACTCCAAATGTGTTTTGAAGACATGCAAGAGTATTTGGAGAAAAAATGTGGATACCATGTGAACTCCCTGGAGCTTTCTTTCGATGCACGCGGCCAGCGCCTTTGCATATAGCGAAAACAAACATGAGAGGAAGGAAACAAACATGCAGAAATCAACTATGACGCGAGCGAAACGGCTTAAACGGGACACTATAAGGCAGGTGTGTGCCTTTGCGCTGTTGGGGACCGGGTTGGGGTTAGGGTTGGGCGTGATTGCGTATCACGCGTATGGCCTGGATGGGTTGATCGTCTTTCAAGGATTGTGTGCCTATGGCACGCTGGGGCTGCTTTTGGGTATCTGGCATGGCTGGCTTACGGGATGGAGATGGCGCATTTGGAAAAAAGTGGTGCTGGCGCTGGTTGGTTCCATTATGCTGGCCTTCCTCTGGGTGGTGTTCGTAGACACACGCGTGAGCCATGCGACGCTCAGTGACGGTGTGCAAGCAGCAATGGTGGCGGTCAGCTACAAGTGGTTTGATGCGATGATCGTCATCCTTGCGGCAGGGCTGCTTCTCACCAAGAGGCGTGCCCCTGATTCGCATGCCAGTTCCCATACGGAGGCGGTATGAATACGAAGATACTCGATCTGCTGCAAATAGGACTTCTGTCGCTGGCCATTGTCGCCATCGCTTTACTGTGGAGAGGAAGGCGACGATTCCGCCAGCGCTGGTTGCTGGTGCTGCTCTGCGTGGCCGGATGTGCTGAGGCCGTTTACCTGAGCCTCAGTTGGTTTCTCTCACATTGAGAGAACGAATTGATCTGGGAATCAGCCTGGTGAAGCGTAGATCTCCACACCTCACATTTTTGAGAGGGAATGTAGATATTCGTAGGGCTTTTTCTCTACAAAAGCGACAAATTGTCTCTACTCCACAGAAATGTTTCTGATGGATCTCTCGTCAGCAAAGGAGCGCAACACTATGCTTCGTTCACTTTTCCTGCGACATCAAGGTCACTGGCCCCAGTCCAACTCGATATGCGTGATCTCTACTCGAATAATGGCTATCTGCAGCACGCTCATACTGCTCTGGCTCCCTTTCATCTCCTCTCCGTGGCAAAACGTGCCTGTCACGATTGTGCTTATCCCAAAGCAGCATGTCCAGAACAACAGCGATACCCCCCTTATCTTAGGAAGCACACTTGCTGAGAGTGAAACACAGATTATAACACGCTACTTTAATGGGAGAAGTAACATAGATGGAGAGAACTATGTACAGGCTGATGCGCAGAATTTCGGCAAACGAATGCAGCCAACCGTTGAGAGCATGCTCCGCCTGCGCGAACAGCAGCTCAAGATGGCAGCTATTGATAGTAAACCACAGTGTAGCACGCAAATAGCTGTTCAAGTTGTCGAGAACCAAAGTACTCCAGATGGGGTGTTAATATCGGGCAAAGGGATTGCCACGATCACTGTCAGTTGCCAAACGCAGATCTACGATGCGCCGGCAATCATTCAGGCCGAGGGCGACTATTGGCGGGAGGATCTCACGCAGGCTGCATCCAGTACTGCCATGCGTTCCTATCACGTAAAGCGCATAACGGTGCAAATTGTCTCTGCTGGCCCTATTTCGATCTTGGGTGATCCTTCACAGGTTGAAGTCAAGATCCATATAACCAGCCAATGGGTCTATGATCTCGCTAGCTTGCTTCCTATGTTGCGTGCGCAGATGGCAGACATGTCTCTGGACGAGGTCACTGCCTGGTTGCCTCAGCAGCCAGGGATCGCAGCGATCCACTACCCCCAATGGCCTCCACTGTTTCCCACGGGGACACACGCGCTCCACCTTATTGTGCAGAACCCATAAGAAAAAGAGAAAAAGAAAGATGAATGTCTGAAAATGGATCATTCCTATAATGGTTGTGGCAGTGCTTTCTGCACTTCGGTTGGAGACCGCTACATTGCTCGGATGGCGTATCAACTTCACCTGGATCCTCCCCGCTTATGCGACACAGGGCGTTATTACCGGAGCTTTTTACGCGATGGGCATCTGGCTGCGGCGCTTTGAGCGAGGACGCACACGGCTGGCCTTTGTAAGCTTTCCAGCAACAATTCTTGCTTTCTGTGGGGCGCCCACTTCATTCTCTGGCTAATTACCCTCTTCAATGGATGTCGAGGGCTGTACAGAGACACATTCCTGCATGCTAGCGGGAGCAGTGCCCTCTTCAGCGAGCTGCGGCACGGCTTCTTCGCTGCTCTGGGGAAATATCCTCATCTGCCCGAGTAGAAGAAAGCTGCACGCCAGTACACTGCCAAGGAGAGCACAATCGATCCACAAGAACGCCCCCCCTTTCAGAAGAATGAAGCCTCCAAGTACTGGCCCCGCACAGGCTGAAAGCCCCCACGATGTTCGCGCACCGCCTTGATACAGCCCCCGACGGGAAGGGGGGGAAAGCATTGCCACAATCGCGGCCGAAACGGGAACGAAGACAATTTCGCCGATGGTCCATATGAAAATCGAGATAGCATACACGGGCAGGGAAATCAGCGCATCAGCGAGCGCTGTCAAACCAAATCCCAAACCCAGGAGCAACGCGGAGATCGCAAGCGCCCGAAAGGGAGAAGCGCGCGTGAGAAGATGAGAGAGTGGAAGACCGAGTACCACGACAACCAGCCCGTTCACCGAGATCGCGACGCCATATTGCGAGGCACCCAGACCATGTAATTGCATATCCGCTGGCAACGTTGACAGATATTGAAAGTACATGCTGGTCAGGAGAAAAAACAGCGCGGTAAAGAGCAGAAAACGACCATCACGCAACACGCTGTTTGCTCTCGCTGTATGTTTGAGGTGGCGAGGAGTCGGGAGAACCTCCGCTGGACGGGTTTCAGGTAAGCCGAGAGTGACCAGCAAACAAAAGAGTACGGTGCCGAGAGCATCAGAGCAAAACAAGACCATATAGCCGCTGTGTTGCACGATGACACTGGCGAGCAGGGGAGAGATGGCCATGCCAATATTGTATGCCCAGTATATGAGCGCATTCGCTCGTGCCTGATCAGCCAAAGGAAGCAGATCCGTCAGTACGGCGTTCGCTGCTGGTCGATACCATGAGATCCAGACTCCCATACTAAACGTCAGCAGCGCGATCAGCCAGGAATCGTGTGCGAAGGCCAGTCCGAAGGTCGTTGCAGAGAGACATACTAACCCGAAAATGATGGTCGGGCGGCGTCCAATGCTATCCGCAAGCATCCCTCCTATGAGCGCCGACACACACGAGCCGATCCCGTAAAGCGCCACGATGACCGATGCTTCGCTCACTGAGAAGTGCCGCATTGCGACCAGGTACATGGATTCAAACGGGAGGACAAAGGTCGCAGTCCCGTTGATCAGGGTACCAATGAACAGGCACCAATAGGCTTTCGGATAGCCGACACACAGCGAAGCTACCCATGCACGTACACGCATACATATTCTCCCTTCACATACAATAGGATGTGCAGGCAAGCATCTCTCTTGAAGAGAGCACTCTGCTTGCCTGGATCGTTTGTTTTCTCGTGACGCCTAATTGTTGCGCGCGACGTCCCTTTCACTTGCGGGATAATATGGAACCAGCATCCACATGCCATCTTTTTCCTTCTCACACGCGGTTGCGGCTTTTTTGCCACTCCGTGTGAGGAGCATCTCCCACCCCAGGCGC
>CAXUEY010000189.1:0-10988 GCA_964250225.1 uncultured Ktedonobacteraceae bacterium
TTATTTTGTTTTTTTTATCAACCCATTTTTTCTCCTTTTAAATTTGTTTTTTTTAAAAAAAACCCACTATTCTCTCCTCTCAGGGCGAGAATACGTTGCCTATACCATCAGCGCGAAACGCCCAATCGCGACAAACAGCAACAGGAGGAGCAGGGCAGTCGTTATACTCGCCTGTTGTGTCTCTTTCCCACGCGCGTGTACAACCGTGGCTCCGATGATAATGATCCCCAGGCAAACCGCCGCAATCGGCGTGAGCCAGGGCAGGATATTGGTAGCCACAGGCACAATCAAACCCACGGCCCCTAGTATCTCCGCAGTTCCGAGCAGGCGTGGAACTACTGGTGCCATGTTCGCGAATGTATGCATGCGTTGCGTTAATTTCTCAAATGGCTGCGACGCCTTCATAAAGCCAACCAGCACAAAAATCAGGGCCAGCACAATCTGGACAATCCAAAGCGCAATCGTCATTCTCTTTCTCCTTCATACAACGGTAAAAATCTGCCATCTTTCACGAGATTTGTCTGGCAGACGAACGATCAGTGAGGTTATACATTTCCTCTTTGATCGTAATTTCCTTTATGGAAGTAAGTATAATTGAGAAAATTATTTTTGTCAAGGAAGTGGATAAAAAAGTCAGCACTGTGCTATACTATGCCTATGGATAAGATCAATTCGCAAATCACCAGTGAGGATACAAGGCCCTGTTCGACACAAGCGACACATCCTATGAGCCGCGCGATGAGCTTGATCGGCGACGTGTGGACGCTCGCGATTGTGTATAGCCTCATGGGTGGCCCCAGGCGTTTTGGCGAGTTGCTGGAAACGCTGGGTAATGTCAGCCCCAAAACGGTCTCACAGCGTCTTAAAATGCTTGAGCAGAAAGGCTTTGTGGAACGCCGCGCGTTTGCGGAGATCCCTCCACGTGTGGAATATCATCTGCTGGCGAAGGGCTATGCCCTGGGAGATGTAATTAAAGCAATCCAGGAGTTTGGCGAACGCTATCTGGCTGACGAGGACCAACCCGATCCCGCCCTTTCCTCTTCCGCCCCTGACCAGCCTTGTGCGTCCTGAATGTTTCCAGGCCCCGACGCGTCTTTGAGCCGGAGCCTGTACAATGGTTTGAGAAGGTTTCACTGATAGCGCGACGATGAGCTACGAGGGCACTTCTTCTTCCTCAAGCCACCCATGCTCTTCGCGGAAATTCAAGCCCTGCTGCAACGCCTCATCTTTCAGCAGATAGGGCAGCAGTTGGCCAACGAGTGGTTGCCCGGCCTTATATTGCTGGAGATTCTCGTGAGCGCGCTTGTCCATGAGACGCAGGCCAGTCACGGGATCGCCTAGCGTTTTTTGCAGGGAACGCCAGGTGCGCTCAAGCTCGCGGTTTTTGCGCCAGAAGGGGGGCTGGTCATTCAGATAGCGTTCCAGGGCGAACAGCTCGTCAGCTTCGAGCAAGCCGAGGTGTTCGGCCCATAACTTCAGGCGCAAGATCGTGGCGAATTGCGCGTCGAGCAGCGCGACATTGATCTCCGCGTCATCGCGCATCCCACGATTATTCAAGTTTGCGGACCCAATGGTGGTCCAGTGATCGTCAATGATGGCCACCTTCGCGTGGACATAGATGGGACGGTAGTGTTCGCGCTCGCGTCGCATAGACGTGCCCAGGCAAAAACACTGGAAGCGTCCTTCACTTATGGCCTGGGGAGCTGACTGACGGATACGGGCGATGGTGGCATCCGTAAAGGCTCGGCCTGGCGCGGGATGGTCAGGCAGGGTTAGACCGATGGTAACGCCCCGCTGCAACGCCGCAATCAGTTCGCGCACGATCCGTTCCATCTCCGGGCTATCTTTGCCGAGAAACGGAATATCAATGCCTGTAAATGCACGCACCCAGAGGTACTGATTCTCCAGGTAGAGAAAATGTTGTGCCTGCTGGATGGCGTTAGTATAGAGTTGCACAATCCCCTGGACTTTATGCGGCTCAAAATGATAGGTCCACCTGGGAATAGTGCGCGCAATCTGGACCACGCTCGTGCTTTTAACAGGCGCTGGTAGAGGATGTTCGTTGACGAACGACGTGCGCGGGTGCAGCCGGGGATGCTCGCTGACGAAAGGAGTGCGGCGCTCAAACCAGTGGCGGGCGACAGCATTCCAGCGCTGACGAAAGTTATATTCCACATCTCCAGCGGCTGGTCCCTCGATCCTGGTATGCACATCATGCCAGGGATGGGGAGTCGTGCCCTTGAGCGTTTGACGCAGAGGCGTAGAGAAAAAATGCGCGTGCGTGTCCCAGCGATCAAAGTCATTGGTGAGTTCGACCATAGGATCAAGGCCACCGACAAAGGCCACTGTACTATCGACCACCGTCAATTTTTGATGCAGGGACTCGGCGGGATGGTGAATAAGGCCGCGCGCGCTATTGTCTAGCAGACAATTCACGCCAACCTGAGTGAGCAGCTCACGCGTCTCTTTGGGGCGATAATGGGAGTATTTCGGTAAGGGCAGGCTGTGCCAGAGCAGCACCCTGACATCGACCCCTCGACGCACGGCCTCACCAAGCACGTGCTGGAGCGTGAGTTCATGGGTACACCAGAAATTGATAGCCTCTGGCGAGAGACCTTCGGCGCGCAGGGTCGCGAGTAACGCCTCTTGCTCTGGACTCCCATCTGCTCCCGCGCGTTGGTCCTGCGCGCGTACCAATGGTAGATTGGCCGTCATGCCCCAGTTTGCCAGATAAATAGACGCGCGCGCTTTGAGAAATTGACAGCACATCGTAAAAAACGTAGATCGACCATCCACAAAAGAAATTACACGCGAACCCGCCCGTGCAGGCGTATCTCCACGCGCCCACCACGGCCCGTTCAGGACATCAGCTTCCGTTGGCATACATCGTTCCTTCCTTGCTCATACACTTCATATATAGTAGCGCGTCTCTGACACGCTCCCCAGCTTTTCACCGGAGAGTGTGCCATCAACGCTTCATTCTTTGATAGTCGTCTACGCTGATGGTAACGTTTTACTCCTGGCCAAAGAGAGTATCACCAGAGCTAATCCTTTGGCAGAGCACGTCCACTATGCTTAAACAGTTCGCGCCAATCGTGCTCCTGCAACTCAACTGAGAAGTGTTTCGCGGCCTTTTGAATACGCTTCCACGCCTCATCGCGCTCAGCATTCGAGACACCCTCGACCTGATCGAAGCGTGCCACCGCGTCGCGCACGTGGCGCGCATCGCTCAGCGGCTCTTTACGCTCACGCGGAAAGGCAAATGTGCTTTCTGGCAAGTTATCGCGTTCTTTTGAGGACATATTCGCCATAAGAGGCACCTCCTTTATAGAAGAAGTTACGTACTTTCAAGTCATCCGAGGTCCTTCAACCAGCAAGCCTGTAGCCAGGCAGGCTTATTACGTTGGCGAACGAAACCTCTATCATAGACACGACTCACAGGCGGCAAAGGATGACTGCACAACCTTGACGGTACTGCGTCGAACGTTGCACAATGGTCATAGATTGATAATGAGTATTCACAAAAGAAGGGAGAGCAGGTATGGTGAAACCCCGACTGCAACATGCTTCAATGCTGATTCCGCCTGGCGCGCAGGAGACTGTACGCGCATTTTATGGCGGACTGCTCGGCCTGGAAGAAAAACCAACGCCACAATCCCTGGCGCATCTGCACATCGTCTGGTTCGCCGCCGGTGAGGGCGAGATGGAACTGCATTTCCTGCCCACCACTCATCGTCCCAGCACAAACGATCAGCGCCACATCTGCCTGGTGGTCGATGATCTAGAGGCATACCGGCGTCGGCTAGAGGAAGCCCACGTAACTATCACAGAGGCCGAGCCCATTCCCCAGCGCCCCCGCTTCTTCTGCCGCGACCCCTTCGGCAATCTGGTGGAACTGGCCACTATTGAGGGGGATTATCGCGCGGGATAGGAGGGTGAAGAACCTGCTAGGAAAGCTTTTACTCGTTCTATTCCAAATCAAAGTCAATAATGCGCGAACAGACACGTACTAGCTCATCCGAGACAAGGCGATGGGCAGGATGTGGAGCGTATGCCTTCAGATCTTCTCTCTCTAAACTGCATAATAAAGCCAGCAGTATACCCTTGATGGTTTGTGCTGACATTTCACCTGTTTGTACATCGAGAATACCTGTAATATGCTGCTGCAATTCTTTTAACATGCCAAAAACGTGCGTAAGTTCTTCTCGCGTCGTTTCCGGCTTCGGCTGCAATAAAACGATATGCGTAATCATCGAAAATCCCTTTCCTACTTTTAATAATCAGTAACCCTATCCTCATACAAGACATCTACCAGCGGCCTTCGCGCATTCCCAATTTTGCGCTCCAGGTTTTCCAGGTACTTATTTGCGAGATAGATGCGATCCAGGTAGCGCAGCACTCCGACTCTTTTTATTTTTCCTGCGACTTCTACTGCCATAGTAATACCAGCCTCTATATCATCGCCTTTTATAAGAGCTATCGCTTTAGATGTAGCTATGAGCAGTTCCCAAAATGGCGTTTTTGGCAGGTTCTCTTGCGCTCGTGCGAGATAGTCCATTGCTTTGCCTGCCATGCCTAAATCAGCATAGCTCCGACCATATTCCTCATAGACAGTACCGAGACTATAGTGGCCCCGTGTGCTACTGACCTTTGGGTCAAAGCTATGCGCGAGTTCCTCAGATATGCTCATCGCTTGCTCAAAATCCTTCAGATCCCCTTTTCTCAGGTAGACACGTGCTAGTAATTGTATACCATTGCCTATGGCAGCTTTGTCAGCGTTCGGGGTTGTATCTCTGGCAGCTTCGAGGAAGATGGCAGCTTTGTCTAAGTTCCCCAATCTGCGATGCATATCGCCCTGATATGTCAAGGCGATGTTGAGCAATGTGTCATCTTTAATGAGGCGTGCAATGGTTTCCATGTCTTTATAGTAAAGGATGGCCTCATAGGATTCGCCCGCTTTTGTCGCTTCAGATACGATATAGCCAGCTGCGTGATAGGTTTGCGCCAGACCACGTAATAATGCCGGGTTTTCTGAGGTGATTTGTGTTCGCAGATTGTGTGTCAATCGTTCAATCACAGCCCTGGCTTCGCGCAGGCGTGACGCTTCTACCAGCGACCAGATATGCTGAAGGGCTTCCTCTATCTCTTCGGGAGTTCGTGGTACATAAAGCGCTCCAACAACCCCTAATTGTTCTGGCTCTACCCCTAATCTATCCGCCATGCGATGTAATTCTTTCACATTATTGAGCGCTCTTTCTCCATTTTCGTAGGCGCGCAGTGTACGCGGTTCCATATTGAGATCGGCTGCCAGTTGCTCCTGGGTCAAACCGTGCTTCTCGCGATAGCTTTTGAGGAATTGCCTGGCTAATGAGGTGTCTTTTCGCTGCTGAGCCACAATCTGATCCTCCTTTATTGCACATTTGATACCAAGATGCGCCACAATTTGTGCCTGTTGAATTCGCTCGATCTACTTCATAATAATTGGAGAGGAAGGTGATGGGAGGTTCAGCCATAATCATAGCCTATCCTCACTGATTCGCTCTTTCTTGACGAGTGTAGCACAAACCATTCATCCTTGACAAATTTGATAGTCGACGGTTTCTCGCTCATCTCAGCGTGACTGATGGGCAGCGATCAGGCAAGATATTTATCGAGATGGCCCCGCAAGGTGTATCGTTTCGTTTATCACGTATGAAAAAGAGGCATCCACTTAGAAAAAACGGAGGAGGATACTATGGAAAATCAAAGCGAGATTGCACGACTAAGGGAGCGCATCGATCAGGAAGTAGAGGCGTTGCAGTACATCAAGAATGGTTTGGTCAAATGTGCCAGTCATGAGATGATTATGCGCCGTTATCGGGTGATCGATGCCTATTTTGTCCAACTCTCTGACCACATTGGGGAAGAGGCGGCTACCGACGAGGTGTGCGAAAGGATCGGCAAGATACGATGACTATTGCACCCGAATTGCTCGAAAAATTACGACAGAGATCGGCGGCAGATCCCTTTCCTGGCTCCTCCTGGGCCTGTTATGCAGTCATGCTGCGCTACGTGCATGATGCGCTCCAACGTGTTCCTTCGCTCGAAGCCCTGGATGCCTGCACCGATGACGAGATGGATCTGCTTCTTGGCACGGAATTAGAGCATCTCGCTGCTGCTGTCGCCGAGATCTTTCCTGGCAGCGGTCCAGAGGAATTGGTGTACTACTTGAAGATACCAATCACGTAGGTTCTTCCGGTAGAATGAAAGAAAACAGTTTGTCGTGATGAGGAGGAAAGATGAACATATTTGTAGATATTGACCAGACGATTGGGACCACACTCTCCGCGAGAGTATCACCTGCTCTGGTCCTTTTTTAGCGGGTGGTACTCTTTTTTGAACGATTCTTCTAGCACTTGATTTTATCAGCACCATTGGTTATACTGACAGCAGATCAAAAACAATCTTTTCGTTCCTCATAATAAGGAGTATCCGTTGAAAATCACACCAGCCCGGCAGTAAGTAACGCAACGTACAATATGGCCGCCTCTCTTCTCCAGAAGCGTGTGCAGGCCAGAACAGAGCGGTTTTTGGCCCGTTCCGTTGCATTTCCCTTATTCGACTGCCGTATGGTGTGTGCCAGCATGGGTGCGTATCGCTGCCCGCTGGTTCAACGGAGCTGCGTACACTGCTACCTCTTCATTTTCCACGCGCTTCCGCTTCACTTTTCACAGCATACGGCCTTAGTATATGTTCGTGAGGTATATCTATGCTTTTAACTACACGTGGCCTGACAAAAACCTATGGCGCAATTACGGTGCTTCAGTCGATCAGTTTTGTCGTCAATCCTGGTGATCGCATCGGGCTGGTTGGTCCCAATGGCGTGGGCAAATCGACCCTGCTGCGTCTGCTGACCGGTCAGGAGGAGGCCGACGTGGGCAAAATTGGCTACGCGCCCTCATGCGAATCTGGCTATCTGCCTCAGAGCACGCCGGACTTCTATGGGCGCAGTATTCAGGATTTGATTCTAGAGGCGGTGGGCCAACTGCGCCAGCTTGAGGAGCAGATGCACGAGCTTGAACAGACGATGAGCGATACCAGCGATACAGAGCAACTCGCGGCGCTGCTAGAGGAGTATACCCAGGTTTCCGCGCGTTTCCAGGACGCGGGCGGCTACGAACTGGACCATCGCATTGATGCAATCCTGGCCGGTCTGCGCGTCGATTACCTGCCGCGTGAACGCGAGGTAACGACGCTTTCGGGCGGCGAACGAGCGCGTGTCGGTCTGGCCGCGTTGCTCCTGCGCACCCCGGACCTGCTTTTGCTCGACGAGCCGACCAATCACCTGGACTTTGCCAGTCTGAGCTGGCTGGAGAGCTACCTGGCGGAGTATCGTGGCGGCATCCTGATGGTCTCGCACGACCGCCAGTTCCTCAACCGCACCATCAATCGTATCTTTGAGCTTGATGAACATACCCACCAGCTCAAAGAGTACACCGGTAACTACGACGCGTATGTGGCAACCAAAACCGCCGAACGCCTCAGATGGGAAGAGGAGTATGAGCGTCAGCAGGAAGAGATTCAGGATTTGCGCAAACGTGTGAAAGACGCGTCATCCCACGCCAGACGCAACTATCGCGCACATCCCAGCGGCGAGACCCGGCACTCCAAGTTCTATTACGAACAGAGTACGCAGCGCACACAATCGCGCGCGATTAAGATGGCCGAGGTGGAACTTGCGCGCATCGAAGCGGACCCCATTCCCAAACCGCCGGAGATCCTGCGCGTCAATTCGCACTTCCAGGGCGAGGCTATCGAATCGCGTGAGGTACTACGTCTGCAAGGGGTCTCCAAAAGCTGGGGCGAGCGCCAGGTCTTGCGAGGTGTGGAGCTGACCGTGGCACCCGACGCCCGCATCGTGCTGATCGGACCAAATGGCGCGGGCAAATCAACGCTGTTCAAGCTGATTATGGGCCAGGAGCAGCCCGATAGCGGTGTGATCCAATTGGTCGCGGGCACGCGTGTGGGCTATCTGCCGCAAGACCCGGAGGATCTGGACCCCAGAAAAACCGTACTGGAAACGTATCGCTACGGTCAGATTGGCTTCGAGGGCGAATTTGTCGGGCGCTTGATCGGCTACGGCCTGTTTCGTCTGGAGGATATGCACAAAACCGTCGGCCAGCTCAGTCTGGGCCAGCGGCGCAAACTGGAGATTGCCCGCCTGATGGTCCAATCCCCCAACGTCCTGCTGCTGGATGAGCCAACCAACTACATCAGCCTGGACGTACTGGAGGCGTTTGAGACGGCCATCCTCACCTTCCCTGGACCCGTCCTGGCTATTTCGCATGACCGCTGGTTTATCCAACGCTTCGGCGGCGTGTGTTGGGAATTGGAACAGGGACGACTGACCTTGCACAACGTTGAAATAGGCTGACATCACATTGGATAGTCCCGGCTTGCTATGCTATTATATGGCAGAGTTGCAATGAAAAAAGCTTCGCCAGGGAACTCACGCAATACAACGCCCGGTCTGCCAGAAGCGGGCTTTTCGAGCGGTTGTAGTGAATTTCCCTGGTTACCCCCAGATGAACTGTAACTTTTTTGCGTTTATATACTTAATATATAGGGAAGTAATAATCCTTTACTTTCCAGCGTGCAACGGTCTCTGACGTTCCAAAATTGGTGACTATTTCATGGAACTTAACGACGGCATTCTTCGTATATGTGACAGTGGTATGCAATGACGCTCACTGAAATTTCATGATACGACCCATCAAGTCATGAACGCCGCTTCGGAATGTGCAGGGGTTCATGGCCCGATTTCTGTGAAAGAGTTCACAGTGGAACTGTTATTTCGTCGATAGTTAAGGCTGGTGTTTCCGCTTATACTTTTGTTTGTAGGAACAGCGGGATAGGAATAGATGGTGAGGGAAAGATGTTCTATAAATAAGAGTAACGATATTTTTTAAGTGTCTATGGCCTGGCGTCTCTTTTATGAAAAAGTGCTCCTGAATAGAGTATATCCCGGCCAACAATACTTTTGAAAAAGCGGAACAAGAGTAATTGAAGTTATGAAGGTGGAGGACAATCCTATGACAAAACCGTTAACCCATGCCGAAGAGGTATGCGACCCGGTGAACATGTTAGAAACAGGTGTTAGCGAGTTAGAGGAACTGGCGTACCTGGGTTTCACTGACGATGAGGTCACGTCGCTGCTCTGGCTGCGTCAGTGGTACCAGTGCGGTGGAAGTGATCGTATCGAAGTCGTGCGTCGTCTGGAGTATGTCCAGCAACAAGTCCTGGAAGATCATCTCGAACGCTAATTTCGCCGTTATTTGCCTGACACACGGTTTGCTTTTGATCCATGCAGTATTTAGTAGCGTATAAATAGACCAATCAAACGCACCCTCCCAGGATATGCCTGACGATCCTGGGAGGTTTTTTATGAGCGCTTAGGGTATGTAGTACTCCTGGCGGCCAGCCCTGACTGCACGCTTGTGCCAGCCAGGAAGCCAGGAGAGCACCATTTATGGCCTTTTTCTGTGGAGAATGGCGTGGAATATTTTCTCAATTCAGGAAGAAAAATATAACCAGAACCGGTTATCATCCGTAGATATAAGCGAGATCGCTCGCGGCTCTCTATGCGCCGTCTGTGGCGATCTGACGGACTGAAAAGCGTGAGAGAGAACACATTGCCCAGGGACCGGAAGTTTCTCTCACAAGCAAGTGGATACTTTTTACAGAACAGGATTGATATGCGGATTATTCTCTACCTCGGCAAAGGTGGCGTTGGTAAAACCACCATCTCTGCGGCAACTGCCGTGCGCTCGGCGGCCCTGGGCAAACGCACCCTGGTCGTGAGCACTGACCTCGCTCATAGCCTGGCCGACTGTTTCAACGTTCCTCTGACCTCGGAGCCGATGGAACTGGCCCCCAATCTCTTTGCCCAGGAGGTCAATGTGCTGGATGAGATGCGCTATAGCTGGGGCAAGTTGCAGGAGAAGATGAGCGACCTGTTGCGCAAACGTGGCATGAATGCGGTGATGGCCGAGGAACTGGCACTCATCCCTGGCATGGACGAGATTGTCAGCCTGCTGAACATCTATCGCAACGCGCGCGACGGTAATTTCGATGTGGTGGTGATCGATGCGGCCCCCACCGGCGAGACGGTGCGCCTGCTGAGCATGCCCGATACCTTCCAGTGGTACGCGGGCCGTCTGAACGGGTTAAACCTGAAAAGCGGCACACTCAACCTGGCGCGCCCTTTCCTCAAAGCCTTTATCCCCTCCGGCGAGGTCATGGACGCGGTGAAGCAGTTGGGGGATCGCGTGAAGTCGTTGCGCGCGGTGCTGAGCGACCCGGAGGTCAGTTCATACCGTCCCGTGGTCAATCCCGAACGTATGGTCATCAAAGAGGCCTTGCGCGCCGAGACGTACCTCTCGCTCTTCGGCTATCCCATCGACGCCGTGATCTGTAACCGCGTCTTGCAGGCTGCCAATTACCAGGATGCCTTTATGCAGGATATGTACCGCACGCAGGAGAAGCTGCGCAAACAGATCCACACGACCTTCGCGCCCCTGCCGATCTGGGAAGTGCCCTATCGCTCGCGTGAGATCCTGGGCGTGGAGCAATTGCGCAATCTGGCCCAGGAGGTCTTCGGCGACACCGACCCCACGCAGGTTTTCTATCGCGGCCCCATCCAGGAGGTCACGCAAGAGGACGGCATGTATATCCTGAAGCTGCCCCTGCCACATGTCGAGATGGATAAAGTCGTAATGACCAGGAAGGGGGATGAGATGATCGTCGAGATCGGCAATTTCAAACGCGACATCACCCTGCCCTCTATGCTGGCCAATCAGGAGGCTGTACGCGCGCGTTTTGTCAATAAAGCACTGGAGATCCACTTTGCCGCGCCGGATGCCGAGAAGTCTGCGTAGTACTGCTCTTAATACAGCGAGCCGGGGGGGTGAGTGGGGATTTAAAGAGAACCCCCCCGCGGGGTTTTTGTT
>CAXUEY010000190.1:0-552 GCA_964250225.1 uncultured Ktedonobacteraceae bacterium
AGCAGCCATGAGTTGCACAACCAGCACGTTCAGGGCATCGGCATTCTCTGTCTGCCTCTTTCGGCGGTGCGTTTTATCATTCACTAGCCAGATGATAGCGGCGTCCAGGTTGTTTTTGGCCTCTGCCTGGAGTAGATCAGAACGCGTTTTCAAGAGCAATTGATTTATTATGGCATCGAGACGAATACGTACTAAAAATAAAGGAGTTTCTTAATGAATGTTTGTACGGCATCTGGCCTCGGCAGCCTGGGCACGTCGTTGGGGCTTTCACAGACGACCGGCTATAGTCCCTATCTGCCTCTGCTGGCCCTGACGGTGGCGGCTAAATGGTTGCACATTTGCCAGCTCAATCCGACATTTGGCTTTATCACCACAGACTGGTTTCTCGTAGTGATCGCGCTTCTCACGGCTGTGGACCTGATCATCGACCTTATCCCCGGCGTCAGTACCGGCTGGCACGCTATTCACACGGCAATTACCCCGTTTCTCGGTGGCATCGTCGCAGCGGCAACCACACAGGGCCTGACGCTGCCCGGTGCAAGCCTGCTCTCA
>CAXUEY010000190.1:562-10983 GCA_964250225.1 uncultured Ktedonobacteraceae bacterium
CGCGGGCGTCTCTCGCCGCACCTCATAGCCTCTTCCTCACGGGAACAATCGCGACCGTGCTCATGTTCCTGCTTGGCTTTGTGATGGCCGGGCTGGTGCAACTGCATCGCTTTGGCGGGCGGACCGTGGCCAACGTTGGTCACGTCTTTACATTTGGATTATCAAATGTAGTAATCAGCATTTTTGAAGATATGCTGGCTGTTGTCGGCGTCATCCTCTCGTTCCTCGCGCCAGCTGTGATGCTGGTAATCGTGGTAATCGTAGTCCTGGTGCTATTCTTCACGATCAAATACATACGGCGTGGCCTGCGTTTTTTGCGAGGATACCTGCGGTCCAGGAGCTAGAAAAAGCCTAAAAACACCATTTTTGCATACGATTCACCCTGGTGAGGAAGGGGGTGAAAATGGGAACGCTGGGCGAGGACGGCGACTTCTCAGGTATGCTGGCTCACTGACGAGCGTACCCCTTAGAGAGTGCTGGATAATGGAGTAGCTGGCTAGTGCAGGTAGCGTTTCACGTCGCTGAGGGGCAGGCGGATCTGCGTCATGTGGTCGCGTTCGCGTATGGTCACGGTCTGGTCGTCCAGGGTCTGGAAATCGATGGTGACGCAGAAGGGCGTGCCGATTTCGTCCTGGCGACGGTAGCGGCGCCCAATGTTGGCAATGTCGTCGTATTGCGCGACCATCGAACGCTGCAACTGCTTGTAGAGGTCTCTGGCCGTGCTGACCAGCTCTGGTTTGTTTTTCTGCAAGGGCAACACGGCGACCTTGATCGGCGCGATCCACGGATGCAGACGCAGCACGGTGCGCGTATCCTTCTCTTTGCCGGACGGGTCAGGCTCTTCCTCGTAGGCGTCCAGCAGCAGGTTCAGGAAGGTGCGGTCCACGCCACCGGAGGTCTCGACGATCCAGGGGATGTAGCGCTCTTTGGTCTCCTGGTCGGTGTAGCTGAGATCCTGGCCGCTGTACTCGCTGTGGCGCGAGAGATCCCAGTCCTGGCGCCAGTGGATGCCCTCCCACTCCTGCCAGCCCAGAATCGTGCGGTACTCGACGTCGAAGGCTTGTTTCGCGTAATGGGCCAGTTCGTCGGGCGCGTGGGCACGCAGACGCAGGCGGTCTTTATGGTTCACCAGGCTCTTGTACCACCCGAAGCGAAATTCTTTCCAGTGCTCAAACCATTTGTTCATCTCGCTGGGGTGTACGAAAAATTGCAGATCCCACTGCTCAAATTCGCGCTGGCGGAAGAGGAAGTTGCCCGGCGTTACCTCGTTGCGGAAGGCTTTCCCGATCTGGCAGATGCCAAAGGGAACTTGCATGCGTGACGACTTGAGCACGTTATCGTAGTCCAGATAGATGTTCTGGCAGGCCTCACCGCGCAGGTACGTCTTCATCTTATCGCCCTCGACCACGCCGATATACGTCTCCATCATCAGATTAAAGCGGCGCGGCTCGGTCAGCTCGCCACCGCATTCGGGGCACTTGTTCTGGGCGCGATTCTCTTCCGGCAGATGGTCCAGGCGGAAACGGCGTTTGCACTTTTTGCAGTCAACAAGCACATCAACAAAATTCTCGACGTGTCCGCTGGCCTCCCACACGCGTGGATGGGTGATGATGCTGCCCTCGATGCCCACGACGTTATCGTTGGTCTGCACCATCGACCACCACCAGAAGCGGCGAATGTTGTTGCGCAGCTCCACGCCCAGTGGCCCAAAGTCATAAATGCCTGAAACGCCGCCATAAATCTCCGAATTGGGGTAGACAAAGCCGCGCCGTTTGCACAATGAAACGACCTTTTCAATCGGTACCAGCGGGGTATCCTGTGTTGTTACCTCTTGCTCTTCAATTTGTGTCATGAGTGGAATGCTCCTCCCTCGCAAAAAAATTCCCCAGGCGTTCTTCAACAACGCCCAGGGACGATGCATACCTCTGTAGGCCTGGGGCATCTACAATTTCAAGGTATGCCGCGCGGTTCCACCCTGCTTCTTCTTGCAATCGTAACTGAGTGATTACCAGAAGCCACTCATTCAAACCAGCTCCGAAGCGCCCTTCACTGCCCCCACGTTGCCGACCTTGCACCCTCTATCGGCTCGCTGCTACCCAGGGAAAGTTACTCCTCTTCCTCAACGCTGGATCGTGTGTATTTGTTTGTCTGAAAGACAGTATACCGGAAGAAGCGTCAGGATGCAAGCAACCCGGCGACAAAAATACACATTTCCTATGTGTGATCCAAATTTGCCCTACCTCGTATATAATATATGGAAGGAAGATAGTACCATTACTGCACAAAAACTATCTTTGCACATATAGATGCAAGCCTCACGCATGCTACATACAACGCTTGCTCTTCTGCTGTGCAATGTGGTTCCGTCGTCCGCGCTGGCGCCAGAAACGCCGTTCAAGGCATTGGCCAGTGCAGAGCGGAAGTAGTTATGAAAGTGGGACGCTCTTTATCTGGCATAAGAGGTGGAAGGTGGATAGGGAGACAGCAAGTCTTTCCTCTGCCGTTGTGCAGGCTTCTTCTCCGGTTATTGTCTTGTAAAACGCAGCAGGGGCGCGCAATCGACGCGCCTGGCGTTTTACGCATTCGTACAAAGAGGGAAAAATCATGACAGATTCATATCGGCTCACACCTGAAAGGCTCTCCGGCCTGGTACGGCGCCGTATATTCCTGGGTCGTTCTATCGCAGGCGTGGCACTGCTCGCGCCGGCGGGACTGCTCGCGGCCTGTGGTGGGCAGGCAAACAGCCCCACGACTACCACGAGCACCGCTACGAGTAGCGCTACCATGTCGTCCAACACTGGTACTCAACAGGCGGCGGCACTCACATTGAGCGCCCCCATCGATAATAAAGCGGCCTTTACCGAGATTATGAACGATGAGAATCAGCATGTAGAATTCTTGAAAAGCGCGCTCAAAGGTGCGGCACGCCCCAAGCCGACCTTTCAGAAGCTCCAGCAGGCCGATGTTCAGTCCTTCGCGAACGTGGCCCAGACTCTGGAAAACGTCGGCGTCGGTGCCTATTTGATGGCAGCTCCGGCGATCACCAACAAAGAGACGCTGGCTTCGGCTGGCTCCATCCTCACGATTGAGGCACGGCATGCTGGTTTCCTGAACGCGCTCTTGCAGAAGCCGCTCAGCCCCAATGGCGCGTTCGACAAACCCATGACCCAGGCCGAGGTGGTCAACGCCGCCACGCCCTTTATCTCCAGCCTCAACGGAGGCGCAGATCCCGCGCACACCTTAAAGAGCGACGCGGATATCCTGAATTTCGCTCTGCTGCTGGAATACCTCGAAGCGGAGTTTTATAGCACCAATGTGCCGAAGCTCTTCCCGTAGATATGGGCGGCTCCTGGCACAGACATTTATGTAGCACGACAAATAGGTCAGAGGGTAAACTCCGACCTATTTGTCGCGCGCTTACTCCTGGATAGCATACAAACATTCTTTGATCTGCAACACGTGATTGTGCAGGTGCTCGGTGATAAATTCGCTGATAAACCAGGCCAGAGTGCGTTCGCCGAACTTGACGTGCTGGCCCGTCAGATCCAGGTCGCTATCATGCAGGCGGCTCAAGATGTCGTCGAGATAGGTATAACTGCCGGGTAGGGCCGCGCGGACCTGTTCTAACGTATCGTGGCCGTGCTCGCGCAACGCGGCCAGACGCCCCTCGTGCTGCATGGTGCGCCCAAAATTCTGGCCGGGATGCGCCACCAATCCGGCTACCTCGTCGCCCCAGTAGGGCATGAACTCGACAATATGCGCGAGATTTTCCATAACCGTCCACTCGTTCTGCGTGGGCGTCTGGTAGAGTTTGCTGGCGTAGAGCGTTCCCACCGGCCCATTCAGGAGTTCCTGCACATCTGTGTAGGATTGCTTCACGCTCTGGCGAATGGCGTCTACTTTGGGATTGGCTGCTGTCATGCTGGTTGATTGCCCCTTTACTTTGTGTGTATTTTCTTTCATTATACGATCAAAGCCTGTTCTCTGGATATTTCCAAAGGAGTGTATTTGCTATGCATGCCCCAACTTTTCAGGATGTTCTGCTGGCGCAACGCCAGATTCGCCCCTATCTGGCCCCCACACCTCTCCACAGCTATTCCCCGCTGAACGAGCTGCTTGGCACCAGCGTGTATGTCAAGCACGAGAACTACCAGCCGGTGGGAGCCTTCAAGGTCCGTGGTGGCGTAAACCTGGTCTCACAGCTCAGCCAGGAGGAACGTTCACGCGGCGTCATTAGCGCCTCGACAGGCAATCATGGTCAATCTGTGGCGTATGCGGCCCGGCTCTTTGGCGTCAAAGCGCTGATTGTGGTACCAGAGCAGGCCAATCCCGGCAAAGTCGCGGCGATACGCGGCATGGGGGCCGAGGTTGTCCACGCCGGCACGAATTTTGACGAGGCCAAACTGCATTGCGAGCAACTGGCGCAAAAACATGGCTATCGTTATATCAATTCGGGCGATGAGCCGCTGCTGATTGCGGGCGTGGCGACCTACGCGCTGGAAATGCTCGCAGCCGAACCCGATCTCCAGGTGATCTTTGTGCCGATTGGTGGCGGGAGTGGCGCGGCTGGCACCTGTCTGGCGGCAAAAACGCTGAATCCCGCGCTACGTGTGATCGGCGTGCAGGCAGAGGCTTCGCCCGCAGCCTACGAATCCTGGCGCCAGCGCAGCCTGCTCACCGCGCCCAATCGGACCTTTGCCGAAGGGTTAGCAACGGGCGGGGCTTTTGAACTGCCTCAGAGCATGCTCTGGCACAACCTCGACGATTTTCTGCTGGTGAGCGATGACGAGATACGCCAGGCCATGCTCTGGATGCTCCAACATGCCCACTCACTGGCCGAACCAGCGGGAGCCGCATCACTGGCCGCCGCGTATAAAATGCGCGAGCAGGTGCAAGGCACGCGTGTCGGCATCGTCTGCTCAGGCGGAAATGCTTCTCTGGCTCAGCTCCAGCAAGCTCTAGCGACGATGCCACCCGCATAAATCCCACAACCATCTGACCAGCTTCACTTGCTGGATAAATTCGCTGCTTTATCAGCAGAGCTATCCAGCAAGTGAGCTTGACGGCTGAACCAGCAGCATATAAACTGAACGTTACAACCATCTGTTTGCTGATCCGTATAAAGATCAGGATATCCCGATGTTCTCTGTGCTTGCTCAAAAAAATAAAGGTCTCTGTTTATGAAGAAAAAAACCATTCTGGCGGCCACGCTCGCGGGTGTAGCCGCTTATGCGCTCACCAACAATTATCAGCGGTGGAAACGCGACGAGCTGACCCGGATCGCGTCCAGAAGCCAGCTCGTCACGACTCCTCTCGGCCCAGTTGAGTACGCCATGCAGGGCGAGGGACCGGCTGTGCTCATGGTTCATGGCTCGCCCGGCGGCTATGACCAGGGACTTGGCCTGGCTAGCCTGCTGACCAGCCCGAACTTCACCTATATCTCACCGTCGCGGCC
The DNA here is from genome assembly GCA_964250225.1 of uncultured Ktedonobacteraceae bacterium. Taxonomy (GTDB): domain Bacteria; phylum Chloroflexota; class Ktedonobacteria; order Ktedonobacterales; family Ktedonobacteraceae; genus Paraktedonobacter. Next base: position 6,018 of record CAXUEY010000190.1, read on the forward strand.
CGGCTATCTGCGTACACCTCTCGACTCAGGGGTCAGCCCGGAAGCGCAGGCCGATCTCTTCGCCGCCCTGCTCGATACTCTGCAGATTGAGAGGGTCATCGTGCTTGCTATGTCTGGAGGTGGTGCTGCCGCGCTCCAGTTCGTGTTACGCTATCCCGAACGCTGTCGTGGCCTGGTGATGCTCTGCGCCATCACTCAGCGCTATGTCGAGAGCGAAGTGTATCAGCGCTTCCCCCTGCCTGTGCGCCTGGGCAAACAGCTTATTAACGAGCTGCTCCTTTTTGACCCGTTGCTTTACGGCGTGCAAATGCTCGGCAAGCTGGCCAATCCCGGCATCACCGCCAATCTGCTCGCCTCGCTCTCTCCGGCCTATCTGCGTAAAACGGGCTACCGCAACGATATGCGCCAGTTCGCCTCTATGATTCCCTATCCCCTGGAGCAGATCAGCGTCCCGACTTTCATTGCGCAGGGAACCGCCGACACTGATCTGCCTTTCGAGCATGCTCAATTGCTGGCCAGCAAAGTTCCCCACGCGCAACTGGTGCCCGTACTCGGTGCTGAACACTTCTTCTTTGTCACGCACCGCAATCAGTTTATGCCGGCTTTACGTGAATTTCTCTGTAAAATTGCTTGATGTGGTAAGAAAGGAGATATCTCAAAGCGAGTGCAGCCTGTTTTAATCGATTTTGATCGCGCTGCTTCTTGTGCAAGATCTTGCCCACTTCTTGCCCTGAGCCAATGGACAGGAGGAGTTGTGCTACAATAGCAAGCAAAGACTGTTATTGTAAACAACCAGGAGGCTCTCGCATGTCCAATACTGATCATTTAAAAGCTGAAATTGATGAACTGGTGCCTGGCATGGTCGCCATGCGCCGCGATCTTCACGAGCACCCCGAACTGGCCTTTGAAGAGGTACGCACCTCTGGCATTGTGGCCCAACGTTTGAAAGCGCTGGGCATGGAAGTGCGCACAGGTGTGGCGAAGACCGGTGTGGTCGGTACCCTGCGCGGTGGCAAGGCCCAGGGTGGCGCAAAAACCCTGGCCATCCGCGCCGATATGGACGCGCTACCCATCCACGAACTGAACGAGATCGATTATCGCTCGACCATCGATGGCAAGATGCACGCCTGTGGACACGACGGCCATACCTCGATCCTGCTGGCTGTGGCCGATATTTTGAGCAAACGTCGCGAGGAGCTGGCGGGCAACGTGCAGTTTGTCTTTCAGCCCGCCGAAGAGGTCATCGGCGGCGCGGACCCGATGCTCAAAGAGGGCGCGCTGAAGGGCGTGGATAACGTCATCGGTCTGCACCTCTTCAGCAATTATCCCCTGGGGCGCGTCGGCGTGCGTTCGGGCGCGACCTTCGCCAGCGCCGATAAGTTTGTGATGAAGGTTCACGGCAAAGGTGGACACGCCGCCATGCCCGAAGGCGCCATCGATCCCATCGTCGTCGCCGCGCAGATCGTCACCGTCCTGCAAACCCTGATTAGCCGCGAAACCTCGCCCTTCAGTCCTGCTGTTATCACCATTGGCAGGATCGTGGCTGGAACCGCCTTCAACATCATCCCCGAAATCGCCACGCTGGAGGGTACCATGCGCGCCTATAGCGACGCGCACCGTCAGAAGCTGCTCAAGCGTATCAGCGAAGTGGCTCAGGGTGTGGCCAGCGCCATGGGCGCCACCTGCGAGGTCGATTTCTTCGATGGCTGCCCGCCCTGCGTCAACGACTCCAATATGACCGAGGTCGTCCACAGCGCCGCCGTAGCCACCGTAGGCGCGAGCGCAGTCGATAGCGGTGAAGAGGTCATGACGGCTGGCAGCGACGATATGGGCTTTTTCCTGAAAGACGTGCCTGGCTGCTATTTTATCGTCGGCGCGCGCAACCCCGCGAAGGGCGCGAACTATCCCCACCATCATCCCCATTTCAACGTCGATGAGGAGGCCATGCCCATCGCCGCCGAAGTGCTGGTGCGTACCACACTGGATTACCTGAAGTAGTACATTGCGCAACTCGATAACTCAGCTTCAGAGATGAAGAAGTAAGTATGACGAGGGATGAGGAGGGGTTGAATATCCGATATTAAACCCCTCCTCATACCTCGTGGAAAAATCCTTTAGTGTGACAAAATTAACAGTTGTGGGAAGCGAGGGCATGGTATACTATCGACTGTCTCTATCGGGATAATTGATTTTTCGCATAGATAGAGGGGAAATAGAGCCAAAGATAGTAGCCCGGCGAACATTGAAGGAGCAATTACCATGTCTTTTTGTCGCTATTGCGGAACTCAGCAAGCAGACGAGGCGCTTTTTTGCGGCTCATGTGGACGATCCCTGGCCATGCCAACCACATCCACCACCACCAGCAACACTCCCATTCCACAAGACCCTGACACACAAACCCAACTTACGCCAACTCCAGCAGAGAACACGCCAGCCTCGGTCAGCGAGACCGATGAGAAGCATTCAGTCACGTTCATCCCGCCGCTTGTCCAACCACCTGCCAGCGGATCAATGCCCACGCTGCAAGGTACACCACAGACTGGCCACGTGCCAACCATGCAGAGCACACCACAACCCGGCCATATGCCCACCCTACAAGGCACCCCAACATCGACAAGCACATCTCCAACGGGCAATGCTGCATCACCCCATGCTCCTGGCAACGCCGCAGCTTCCCATGAACCTACTCATCCTCAGCAGGCTGGGAGATGGCATCCTGGGTCGCGTGGCGCTACCACCGCAGCTAAAGCTGGCATTGCTGCTGGCAAAGCTGGCTCCGCGTTGGCAGTTAAAGTCATCCTCGTGGTGGTGATCGCAGCGGCGATTGTCGCGGGAGTCGTCAAGGCTGTACCCTCTGTTTTTCATTCTGGGAGCCATTCCACGATATCTTCTGGAAGTAATGCCAGAGTGCTCCCTGCCAATGCAACAAAGACCGCTATTGCTGCTATTCCTGCTGGAAAAGTCACTGAATTCTCCATTCCCACAACTGATAGCTCGCCTTTCGAGATCACGGCAGGGCCGGATGGCAATCTCTGGTTTACTGATGTGGGCAGAATTGGGCGCATCACTCCTGGGGGGACTGTTACTGAGTTTCCTCTTCCTACTCCTAATAGCTCGCCTTCCGGAATCACGGCAGGGCCAGACGGAAATCTCTGGTTTACCGAGCAAGTTGCAAACCGGATTGGGCGCATCACTCCTACAGGGACCATCACTGAGTATCCCACCCCCACTTCCAGCAGTTTGCCATATGAGATTACGCGCGGGCCAGATGGCAATCTCTGGTTTACGGAGGGTGGTGTGAACAAGATTGGACGTATCACCCCTGCAGGAACCATCACCGAGTTTCCTCTTCCTACCCTTAATAGCTCACCCCCCTGGATCACAGCAGGGCCAGACGGAAACCTCTGGTTTACGGATGTGGGCAGAATTGGACGCATCACTCCTGGGGGGACTGTTACTGAGTTCCCTCTTCCTGCTCCTAATAGCTCGGCTTTGGGGATCACGGCAGGGCCAGACGGAAATCTCTGGTTTGCTGAGTTTACGGGGCGCCAGATCGGGCGCATCACTCCTGCAGGGACTATCACCGAGTTCCCCACGAATTTTTCCATCGGACCTCAGGATATCACGGCAGGTCCAGATGGCAACCTCTGGTTTACTGAGGGTAGCATAAACGAGAGCCAGATTGGGCGCATCACCCCTGACGGGACCGTTACCCAGTTTCCCCTCTCTCCCGTTAATAACGGAGCTGGTGGGATCACGGCAGGCCCGGATGGCAATCTCTGGTTTACGGAGCCTGTGGGTAATAAGATTGGGCGCATCACTGCCTGAGCGTGAATACAACCAGGAAGCGTAATTTTAACGAGAGAGGAGCGGGTGCTGAAAAATAGTGTTTTCAGCACTCGCTCCTCTCTCATTGAAAAGCCCTATTGCACAGTCAGCGTGACGTTCCCCGATACCATATCGGAGGTGCAGGTGATGGTGACGCTGCCCGCGTGGTGGGCTGTGACCTGGCCAGTGACTGGATCAACCGTGGCGATGTGGGGATCGGAGTTGGTCCAGTAGTGCGAGGCCGGGTTGCTGATCGGCAGTTGCAGGGGTTGCAGGTCGTCACCGTTGGGCGCGGTCCCCATTGCGGTGAGTTGCACCTGCTGGCCTCTCGTTAGCGTGGTCTGCGGGACGGTGATGCTCAGGCTTTTCAGCAGTGGCATGACCGCTTCGTGTGCCGCTTCAGTAAAAGATCGTCCTGTCTGGACGGAGAGGATCGCTCGCGCCCGTTTCACAACATTCACGCCGCTTTGGCTATGCAGTGCAGTTCCTGCTCCTCAGACGGTGTGAAGGCTCGCAGTGGGTATTTGTGTGCTCTTCCCATACTTGTTTCTCCTTTCCTGGCCATGCAGATTGAGGAAGACGCGCACGACCATGACGTCTTCCTCAGTTTTCAACCATCACCCTCTGGCCCCGTGACCATCCCTCGCGGCCTTGCATGAGGCAGGGAGCGCAAGGATCATGGTTCCTCCGTGGTCTAAGAGGAGGTCATCATAGTCAGAGGACGGACGCGCAAAGCAACTGGGAGAACGAGGGTCGCTTGCTGGATCGTTAATCCCTGATGTTCGAAAAACGCCTGGTATTTTGCCACCCAGGCAGGAACCTGATCAGACGAGGGATCGTCTCTGCTTACCTTCGCCTCGCCCGTCAGGATAAAGGAGTCGGCACCCCTCAGATCCAGATTAAAATGCAGGCCCACCTTTGGGTTGTGCTGAATCTGCCAGCGCCGATCTCGATCTTCCTCCCCTGCACTGTAGATGAGAAAGGTAGATTGTACCTCATCCCAGAGAAACCCGACCGGGAGCGTGTGTGGCGCCCCAGTCGCATCAACGGTGATAAGCCAGAGAAACACTTCCTCGCGCAGGCGGTGAAGGATCATTTCGCCAGCAGGAGTCGAGGGATCGGGAGGTTGAAAAGGCAC
>CAXUEY010000191.1:0-6420 GCA_964250225.1 uncultured Ktedonobacteraceae bacterium
ATACTTAAGTTCTTCTCACGCCTCACGTATGTGGAAGCTCAAGTGTCTCTCTTTGAGGCGACTCTTTCTGAGTGAGTGTTGTTTCCATCTTGCGTTTCCCATAAAAAGGGGTACGGGTATATTGTTCATCGAATAAACGCATAAGTCGTAAGTCTTCCTCGCTTTCGGGCATTGGCTCATAATAGTAACTTGAACGGGCCAAACCCAGCAATTCATATTGACAGAGAATGGACAACTGCGGATGGCCTGGTTCAACGAGGGGCCGCTTGAGGCATTAGTATTTACGTAATGAGTAGCGCATACGGGATTCGAACCCGTGATCTCCGCCTTGAGAGGGCGGCGTCCTAAACCGCTAGACGAATGCGCCTCGTTGTCTTTCCAACGTGGACTATCATACGTGGTTTCGTTCGCGCTGTCAAGGGGGTTTTGGGGGCTTTTTTTGAGTTTGCTGCCACATGAGCCAAAAGAGGGGAACATCATTGGGCGACGGGCGTTTTTTCCAGCTTGAAGATTGGGCCTGCCAGCAAAGAGGCGTTGATGGCTATCGCACAGAAGAAGAGGATGGAGGCAAAAGGCAGGGAGAAATTGCCAGTTAACTGGAAGAGAAAACCAATCAACGGCGGCCCCCAGAGCAGCGTCTGGCAGGCGATGACGCTGAGGAGTCCTTGCGCAATACCCTTGCTGACTGTGCGCAATTGGGCCGCGCTGTCAAAGACGGAGGTATAGGAAATGGTGGAGCCGCAGGCGATTGAGGTCATACCAATAATAGCCAGTACTGGTTGGCGCAGGGGAAGCGCCAGCACGATGACTCCCAGACACGTGAGGATGGTAGCTACTCGCAAGAGCATCACAGTGCTGAATACACTGCGCCCAAGCAGCAAGCCGCCCAGGGGACGAAGTAACGCGCCTGCAATCAGGCCGAGCGCGCCAAAGGTCGCGGCCAGACTCAGCGAAAGGCCATATTGATGGATCAGGTAGACGACAATCCAGGCCGCGATGGCATTGCCCACCCCAAAAGTACCCATATGTGCCAGACCCAGAGACCAGACAGCCGGTGAACGCAAGCCGGCAACGACATTGCCGCGAGACTGGTGGCGCACTTCCTGTCCATCCTCGATGAAGATCCAGATCAGCAGGGCCGGAACGCCGATCAGACCCCAGCAGAGAAACGTCCCCTGCCATCCCACCAGGTGAGCGAGCCACGGTGTCAGCAGGAGGCCAAGACCGGAGCCGACCTGAATAAAACCACCGTACAAACCTTGAGCCAGTGCAGCATGTTTCTCTACACCAGCGACAACGCCAGCACCCGCGATAAAGGCCGCGCCAGAACTACAGCCAATCAGCGCGCGGCAGACGAGAATCCAGAAGATATTTGGCCAGAGTGGTAAGAGCACGCCTCCCAGGATCATCAGCAGTGTCGCACCGATCAGTACCGGGCGCTGGCCATAGCGATCCACCAGCATTCCGCCAGGTAGATAGGCGATAGCCAGACCAAGAAAGAGCAGGCTAGACATCAGGCCAGCCTGACTGGCAGCAATATGCAGAGTGTTGAGCATTACCGGGATTAATGGCCCATAATCGGTATAATGAACGGCCATCGCTAGAGAGATCAGACAGGCGGCAGCAATGCGCACAGGAATGCTCGCGGGCTGCCTGCGTTTCTCTTGCGCCAACTGGGGCGGCACAGCAATGGATGCATCTGAAGGTGAGTGCAACATACAAAAATAACAGCTTTCTTTCCTGCCAGTGCCGTTCCATTTAGTCCCTCTGTAGCGAGAGTTTCCACGAAAAGCAATTTCAAACGTTCATCTATTTTATAAGTATATATTTTTTTCAGAAAATTTCAATTTATATGTATCTATAAAACGTTTCGATACACAATACCTCCCTCTGTCTGCTATAATAGCAGCAAGCGATCAATGAAAGGAGCTTGACTATGGAGTTGTCCACACGCTTCGAGGAGGCGCTGATATTTGCCACGCAACTGCATGCCAGGCAGGTACGCAAGGGAAGCGGCATCCCCTACATTTCTCACTTGCTGGCAGTTGCGGCGCTGGTGCTCGAATATGGTGGGAACGAAGATGAGGCTATTGCAGCCCTCCTACACGATGCTATTGAGGACCAGGGGGGTGAGGCCACCCGTCAGGAGATCCGGCGGCGTTTTGGCGAGGTTGTGGTGGAAATTGTCAATGGCTGCACGGACGCCGATACTATCCCTAAACCGCCCTGGCGTCCCCGGAAAGAGGCCTATATTGAGCATTTGTACGATGCCTCACCTTCGATTCTCCTGGTTTCTGCTGCCGATAAACTGCACAACACACGCTCGATCCTCAGCGATTATCGCATCGTAGGCGAGAAGCTCTGGCCGCGTTTCAAAGCGGGCAAAGAAGGGACCTTGTGGTATTATCGGGCACTCTTAACGGTCTATCAAAGGCGCGGCGCCACACCTCTGATTTTGGAATTAGAACGGGTTGTGAACGAACTGGAGGCAACCGTGGAGTAAACCACTGGCCGTCGCTCGCTGCAACGGTGAAATACGCTTTGCTCTATTCACTCTCTCTGAGTCGAAAAAAGTCCTTCTTGCTTGACTTTGAGAGAAACTACCTGTTACACTTGATTGAGATCTCCACTGGAAAGAGACTTAGATCAGCTTACTTGCAATTGCTTTCAATCTCCCGTCGAAACCTGGATCGTTGTTTTATAAGGAATTCAAGAGCATGCCAGGAGAGGATCGCTTACAAACTGACGCGGATGAGCGCGTCCGCTTACAAAAGGCCTTACGTGAAAGTGAGATTCTGCGCGAACTCGCTGATATTTTAAATTCTTCGCTCGACCTGGAGCACATCCTCCAGGCACTGGTCAGGCGCACAACGGAGCTGTGCGCGGTGGCCCGCTGTGCTGTGTGGCTGCTGGATGAGGGCGCGAGCAGCTTTCGCCCCATTACCTATCATGTGGCCTCTCCTTTGTTGGCCGAAGAGATTGTGCAACGAGCCGGCGCGATCTGGTACCGCACGCTCCTGGCTATCGATACGCCTATCATTCAACGTCTATTGGATGCTGGCGGGATGCTCTATATCGAGGATTTACGCACCGAAGCACCGGTCCAGGCATTGGCGGAAACCTTTTCCTCGCATTCGGTCTTGTTGGTTGCGCTGACACGCGAGGGACGCCCCGTTGGGATGCTCGCGCTGGATAATCCTGGGCAGATCGGCGTTTTTTCACCAGAGCAGCAGCAACTGGCCAGGGCCATTGGTCAGCAAGCCACCATCGCGATTGATAACGCGCGTCTGTATCAACAGGCTCAGGCACAGCAACGTCGCGCTGAACAACTGATCGAGCGTGTCCGCGGCATCTACCAGGTAGCTATGACGGTGAACTCTGGCGAAGAGTTATCTGCGGTGTTACGCCTGGCGACGCGAAACCTTGTGCGCGGGCTGGACGCGAACGACGGCCTGACTTTGCTACTGGATACCGATGGGGTTACGCTGCGCCTGATGGATCAGCAGGAGACGAGCTATACACTACCAGTGGAGGGTATGTCGCTCGACACCCTGCCACATTTCCACGAGGCTGTTGCCACAGGCCAGCCGCTATTGATTAATGCCGAAGAGGCTGAGGAGGGGGAGACTGCGTGGCTGCACCAGTTTGATTTGAAAAATATGCTGATTGTGCCGCTTATGGTCGGTGCACACGAGCAGGGAGCGAATTGGGACCTTTCTGGCGAGCAGAAAAGCATGGGACCCAATGTCGCACAAGTGGAACTCCTGCCCGATGCACACTGTGTTGGACTCATTGTGGTCAATTATACCCGGCGGCGCAAACCCAGCAGTGGACAATATGCTTTCGCGCAGGATATCGCTGCCCAGTGCGCTCTGGCGATTGAGAAGGCCCGTCTGCTGGATACAGCTCGCCAGGCCGCAGCTCTTGCAAACCAACGCGCTACCACCCCGGCTGCAGCCCCTCAGGCGATGACCGAGCGCATTATGGTCCTGACACCCGACAAACAGATCTTTATTCGCAACCACACCGCCGCGAACTTTCTGGGTGTCCGGGTCTATTCCAGTGCCAATTTGCATACATTCTTGCAAGAGCATCCCCATTTTACGCTGGATGGTCGCCAACTCTCTTATGAAGAATTTCCTCTCACGCGCGCGCTTGATGGAAATATGCAGGTGCGGGGTGAACGCTTGCTCAGTGTGAGAAGCGATGGAGTCAGGCGCGTTATTGAAATTACTACCACCCCGCTCAAGGATAGCAAACAAAAACAGATCGGCGTCGTCGGCGCTTTTCGCGATGTGACGGTGCAGTCTCAGGCGGAACAGAGCGTTCATATGGCGCTCGAAACCTTTTTGCACACCGCCGAAGCCGTCTCCTATAGTACCGATATTTACGCAATCCTGCATGGTTTACTGGCGAAAACACTGGTCACGCTCGCGTGTCCCCGTGGCACAGTTCATCTGTTCAAGCAGACGGAACAACGCTTTGAGCTTTTGCTCGCACTTGGTTTTGGCGCGGAAGAAGAAACGCGCTGGCTGGCGGAACAGGAGAACTGGCTCAACGCCACACATGCACAGGCTGCTGGCTTTTATCAGCGCATTATGAGCGGTCATGCCACACTGGTACACGCGAAATACTCGCCTGGCCAGCGCCGCCGTTTGGAGGAGACCATCGTGCTGGCCGCGCCAATCACCCATAATCAGCATATCCTGGGTCTGCTGCTGCTGGACCGCTCGCACCCCATGTCAGAGGGGGCACCGAGACCGACGGCATCCAGCTTCACCAGTTGGGATCTGACTATTGCTGAGGGTATTGCTCAACTGGCAGGACTGGCGATGGAGCAGGCGCGCTGGCAGCAAGAGGCTATCACGGCCAGAGCGAATGAGGCGGCTATGCGCGCGGCTGATACGCTGAAAGATGAATTTCTCGCGATTACTGCGCACGAGTTCCGCAATCCGCTGGCCATTATTCAAGGATACAGCCAGAATGCGCTGCGTTCACTGCGCAAAGCACGCGGGTCGGAGGCCAGCGCAGCCATACCTTCTTCTGTGGAAGACCATCTGGAAACCATCGAGGCCCAGGCGAAACAGCTCAATAATATCGTCACAACGTTTCTGGATGCCGCGCGCCTGGATCGTGGCCAGATTCACCTGCAAATGGAGGCGGTTGACCTGGAAAAAGTGGCGCGTCAGGTGGTCGAGAATCTGACGAGTCTGGTGGAACAACATGAACTCCATTGTATCGCGTACCCATCGCCTACGCCCTATATGGTCCAGGGCGATGCGGCGCGCCTGTCCCAGATTATCACCAATCTGGTGGAGAATGCGATCAAATACAGCCCACTGGGCGGCCCGGTGATCGTGGCACTCAGTCCAGGAGCAACGCCTGGCACGGTGAAAGTGTGTGTGGAAGATAGAGGGATGGGCATTCCGAAAGAAGTCCAGGGTCGTCTGTTTGAACGCTTCTACCGGGTTCCTAGTGTCGATAGCCAGACACGTGGCGTCGGTCTAGGCCTCTATATCGTGGCGCAACTCGTCCAGATGCACGAGGGGAGTATGCGCGTGGAGAGTAGCGGTATTGTGGGAGAAGGCAGCCGCTTCCTGGTCACTCTCCCTGCCCTCTCGACGCCAGTGAAACATGCAGAATCAGCACAAACAGATTTCCCCTCCGGCAATGAACCTGTGTGAACCCGTTCTTGCTCTGCTCCACCAATCTCCAATAGGAATATCAGGTACAGAAAAGCGATTTGCTTGAAAGGTCAGCCTCAACCCGTTACAATACATGGCGATACGGCGCGGTCCGATATACTAAGACTGATACGGTATTTTGAGAATATGCACGTCTTCATCGCTGTATCACCATATTTTAAGTTGCCGAAGGAAGGGTTTTATGAAGCTCAACGGAACACACAAATTCAAAGCAAACAGTACTCGCGTTTTCAACGCGATCCTTGACCCGGCCGTGCTCAAAAAGTGCATTCCTGGCTGTGATTCAGTCGAGCAATTGGACGCCACGCGGCTCCAGCTCTTTATTACGACGCCACTGCCCGGTCTGAAAGGCCCTATCGGGGTGGTGGTCGATCTTGTGCAGCACCAGGCCCCGAACCTGATTGTACTGGGGGTCAAACGTCAGGGGCGCGGCGGCTCGGTGGATGCTACCGCCAATCTCAATCTCGCTGACGAGGCCGATGGCGCGCTGCTCACCTACGACGCGAAGGCGGATCTCGGTGGGCTCATTGCTATGGCCAACAACCCCATCGGCAAGCCTTTTGTGAATAGTACGCTCTCTTCTATCTTCACAAATCTGGATAAGACGCTGGTATAAGAGTCGCCTGTGGCTGCAATACTTCTGCGCTGGCATGCGGTGCGGGCGTTGCCTGCAAAGCATTCCCGCACATAACAGAAACCGGTTATAATAAAAAAT
>CAXUEY010000191.1:6430-10974 GCA_964250225.1 uncultured Ktedonobacteraceae bacterium
GTTCATTATGGGTGGGGGGGGGGGGGGGGGGGGGGTTCTCCCCCCCGCCCCCCCCCCACTTCAGAGAACGCGTTTATCTTCATCTATAGCCTTAATTTCTCCACCAGAGAATGGCCGAGGACGCGGCCTGTTCTGGTGAATACCACAAACCATCACTCCCCTCCACCAGCCAGTCCACTAGCAGTTTCCGCAATTCGGTACGCGTCTGGGCTGTATCTGGCAAGATCAATTGCTCCATTAACTCGTCTTCAGCATGTTGTAGCGAGGGGTAACGCAAGAGAATTGGCGTCGCTACTACCTCAACATTGGCATATATCCCCAGTTCATAGAGCACATCCAGCGCGTGAATATAGACAGGGGGCTGGCAGCGCGCGGTGCCATGAAAATGCTGCCAGAATGGGGCAGTAATGCTATCGATAGCCGTTGCACGCAGGTAGAGATAACAGGCTTCTGTACTCGCGGCGCGCAGTTTTTCCAGGAAAGGCACGATCTCCAGAATGGGATAGAGCACGTGGCTACAGATGACAAGGTCGGCGCACAGATCAGCAGGTGCGTTTTCCCAACTGCTTTGCAATAGCGTCACGTTGTGCAGGTCACGCGCGGTGATCTCTGAGCGCAGGTAGTTGAGCATGGAAGCGTTCGGTTCGAGCGCGGTGACACGAGCGGCCAGGGACGCGAGGGCCAGCGTGAAGCGTCCCGTACCAGCACCCACATCGAGGACGCTGTGTTGAGGCGTCACACGCGGACGCAGGAAGAGATAGAATGGGTCACTGGTCGTGTTCTCGCGGGTCACGCGATGAAAGTTGTGGGCACGGCGATCCCAGAAGTCCGCGCTGGTGCGACCCAGCCGCGCGTATGCCGCATCCATCTGAGCTGCACGCGCTCTGATGATCGCTTGCCAGCGTGCAACGGCGGTTTCCATGCAACATCCTCCTGCGCTTCAATCCCCTGAAGCTGCTCTTTCACATAAATATGGTTTGCTTATTCTGCACTTGTCGCTTGCAGTTTCTGTTTTAAGCAGTCAAAGAACTGAGCGGTCATGCGCTCGACTGCACTGTTGAGCAGGCGCCCACCCACGCTGGCAATGGTACCATTGAGCACCACATTGGCCGTCCAGTCCATGCGCGTCTCAGCATCCAGGGGTGTGAGTTGCATATCGCCGGACAATTCTACCGCGCTGCCTGCTGCTTTGCCGCGTCCCTTCACGACCATACGCTCAGGCTCGTGGAGTTCCGGGCGAGTAACATCTATCGTAAATTTGGCCTTCACGGGACCAATGCCGACGGCCACCACCGCTTTCCAATGTTCATCACCCAGCACCTCCAGGCTCTGGAAGCCCGGCGCACATTGCGCGACATTCTGTACATCCATCAGGAAGATCCAGACCTTTTCAATGGGCGCGGCAAGGGTTTGCGTCCCAGAAAATTCCATATGACTCCCTCTCTTTCGTTTTCTTGATTGCTCGTCCTACAATACCAGCCCCCGTCCCGCGTTGTGAAAAATATGGTATTACCAGCAGAACCAATGGGGCTGCTGGTATGTATAATATCACAGAATGTGGAAAAGGCTGAATAACACGGAAAGGGATCGGTTCATGGAACCTGTACACGAAGTTCACAACCTCTGCAAAACAGAGCGCTTTTAACCACTGGTCCGCTATGTTACAATAGCCTCATATTCGCGAAGTCGCATAGAAGAGGTTATTGTCATGACACAAACAGATCATCGCACAGAGGAGCGGCGCGTTGTGGCGGGTGGAAAAAGGCCACGCGTGCGTTTCGCTCCCAGTCCAACCGGATTGATGCATATCGGTGGGTACCGCACGGCTCTTTTTGACTGGCTCTACGCCCGGCAAACTGGCGGCCAATTTGTGCTAAGAATTGAAGATACCGACACGATACGCACAGAAGAGAATGCGGTTGAGTTTTTGATCGAGGGTATGCACTGGCTGGGGATGGATTTCGATGAAGGCCCCGTTGTGGGCGGTCCCTATGGCCCTTACTACCAGACCAGCCGCAAGGCGCTCTACCTGCAATACGCCAACCAGCTCATCGAGTCCGGCCATGCCTATCGCTGCTACTGCACACCTGAGCGCCTGGACATCATGCGTAAAGAGCAACAGGCGCAGAAGCTGCCCCCGCGCTACGATCATCGCTGCCGCTTTCTCACAGCAGAACAGCGCGCGGAGAAAGAAGCGGAGGGTCAAACATGGACGGTGCGCTTTGCTACGCAGTTAGAAGGCGAGACAGTTGTGCATGACGAACTGCGCGGTGATATCGTTTTCCAGAACGCCAACGTCGATGATACCATTCTTTTAAAAACGAATGGCCTGCCCACATACCACCTGGCGCACATTGTGGACGATCACTTTATGGAGATTACGCATATTATTCGCGCCGAGGAATGGATCTCCAGCGCACCACTGCACGTGCAGATCTGGCAAGCATTGGGCTGGGAGATCCCATTGATCTATCACGTGCCCGATGTACTGGGTAAAGATAAACTCAAACTCAGCAAGCGACGCGGCGCACCTTCCTGGCAGGAGTTGCAGCAGCAAGGTTTCCTGCCCGAAGCCGTTGTCAACTTCCTGGCGCTAATCGGTTGGTCCTATGATGACAAGACCGAGTTCTTCACCAGTGAGGAACTGATCCACGCCTTCTCGCTGGAACGTGTCAGTACCTCTGCAGCCATGTACGACACTGAGAAAATGGCCTGGATGAACGGCGTCTATATCCGCAAGCTCCCCATTGAGGATATGACGCAGCGCACGCTCCCCTATATGGAGCGGCCCGCAGCCGAGGGTGGTCTGCCAGACGCTATTGCGCGCCCGCTGGACGTCGCGTATACGCAGCGCGTGCTCGTTCTGGAGCAGGAACGCCTGCGCACGCTGGGCGAGGCCGCGCACGCTGTCTCGTTCTTCTATACAGAGGACTGGGACTATGAAACGCCGCTCATCCAGAAAGGCATGGACGCGGCGGGCACGAAAAACGCCCTGACGCACACCCGCGAGCTGCTCGCTGCTCTGCCTACCTGGGAGGCCAGCGTGATCGAGGAGCAGATGCGCGTCCTGATGACCGAACTGGGCCTCAAACCAGGGCAGTTTTTGGGCGCGGCACGCGTCGCGGTGAGTGGACGCAAGGCAACACCACCGCTCTTCCAAATGATCGAGGTGCTTGGCCGCGAGCGCAGCCTGGCCAGGATCGACCGCGCGCTGGCCAGTCTAGGGTAAGCGTAACAAGATAACCCATGTTCTCAAAGAAAAGTGGGAGATGCTCTCAGGCGCTTCGCTTAGGAGCATCTCCCACTTTTCTTCTGCGCAAGACTTCTGGTCACCAACCTTGCTAAACAGAAAAACTTGAGCCATAGTTATGGTATAAGGGGCAAAGTCTGGAGGGAGCAGAAGCGTCTATTGCGAGCAGAAAGCAGGGAGACATGGCACAACGCGATTATCTTCTCCGTATCATTGAAGAGATGAGCCGGGTACTGGCCCAGGTCGTCTACCACAAAGAGATGAAAGATTATTACGCCTCGCACGAATTGATCGACGAACAATGCAAACAGGCGCTCGGTATGGGCAGCGGCTTTATTCGCTCGCTCCCTGACGAAACATTGCTGGCCATGCTCACGACGCTGGGCGAATTAAACATTGAGAAGTGTTGGCTGCTGGCCATACTGCTCAAAGCCGAGGGCGATCTTTTCGCGGAAGAGCAAGATGAGAATAGTAGTTATTATAGCTATCTGAAAGCGTGTAATCTCTTTTTAGAGGCTTTACACGCTGGAAATCAGAGCAAAGAATTCGAGAAGATATCCGAGGTAGAAGGTCTGCTGTATAAACTGGACGAGTACGAGTCTCCCACGCGCACGCGACGCTTGCTCTTCTGGTATTTTGCTGGTACGAGACAATATGCAAAGGCTGATGACATGCTCTTCGAGAGTCTGGAGGGGGAAAGCGACAACGAACTGGAGGATGCGCAAGACACGCAGGGCATGCTGGAAAAGGGCGAGGCGTTCTATGCGCGTCTGCTGGGCAAAAGCGACGATGAGTTGGAGGCTGGCGATTTTTCGCGCGCTGAAATCGGCGCGGGATTGACGCGTCTGCATAGCTTTGTCAGGAACACCTCTGGCCAATAAGAGGAAAAAAAAGAACATCGCAGGAACATACTTAGCCAGCAGGGAGTAAAATAAGTACATCTCAGGAACGTACTTTTCATGAGGTGAAATCTGCTCGCCAGATAGATCTCATGCTACGAAAAGGGTGTGAGTGGGATTTAAATCGTAAGTCTTCACCAGGCAAACCGGTGCAACGAAAGAAACTCGTTGTGTTTTGAAGAGGAGGAGAGATTGGCCAGCCTTAAATCGTCCCAGGTACCACGCTCCACCGTTGCCACAAGCTGGCGCTGGCTCTGGCCGGACGTGCTTATGCGCATTCTGCCTTTTGCTATCGTCCCGTTCATCTATGCTGGCTTGCTGCATGTGCCGCTCTCCACGCTGGGTCTGACCCTCCACAACTGGCCGCTGCAACTGTTGCTCGGCCTGCTCATTGG
>CAXUEY010000192.1:0-10934 GCA_964250225.1 uncultured Ktedonobacteraceae bacterium
GCGGGGCTTCCGCGCCCCCCCCCCCCCCACGTCCATCGGATGGATGTCCATCGGGCAGCCGCATTCGGGGAATGATACAGGCAGCCCCGATAACACGTCACGTGTAGTCGGCCAGCTTGCCTGGCTGATGCGGGCGCGACTGGCCGATGGGAGCTTATGTGATGTGGCCGATGGACATCTGAATAGTTACCAATTGAGATACAAAAAATGACCAATTTTCCCAGACGTATCGCTTTATTAGGAAGTACCGGCTCGATTGGCCAGCAGACGCTGGACGTGGTGCGCCGTTTCCCTGAGCAGTTTCGCGTGGTGGCTCTGGCGGCTCGTCAGAATGTGGAGCTGCTGGCGAAGCAGGCCCGCGAATTTGACGTGCCTGTCACCGCCTGCTCTGCCGAATCTCCAGAGGTGGCTCAGGCGGCACGAGCAGCTCTACCCGGTGTCTTGCTGGGCGAGCAGGGCTTGCTTGAAGTGGCCACGCTGCCAGAGGTGGATATCGTCGTGGCGGCCACGTCCGGCCTGGTGGGACTGAACCCCACGCTGGCCGCAATCCACGCTGGCAAGGCGATTGCGCTGGCGAATAAAGAGACGCTGGTGATGGGCGGGCACCTGGTCATGGAAGCGGCACGACAGGCGGGTGTCTCAATTCTGCCCATCGATAGCGAGCACAGCGCCCTCTGGCAATGTCTGCGCGGCGAAGAGATCGCCAATGTCCGTCGCCTGCTGATTACGGCGTCGGGCGGCCCTTTCCGGCACACCCCCCTCAACGAGATGCGCGCGGTGACGGTGGAACAGGCGCTGGCACACCCCACGTGGCGCATGGGACCGAAGATCACCATCGATTCGGCGACTCTGATGAATAAGGCGCTGGAGGTGATTGAGGCGCACTGGCTGTTCACTATCCCCTACGAGCAGATCGAGGTGGTGGTGCAGCCTGAGAGTATCATCCATTCAATGGTCGAGTATAGAGACGGCTCAATCAAGATGCAGGCCAGTCTGCCGACGATGCATCTGCCCATCCTGTACGCCCTGAGCTATCCCACGCGCCTGGATACGTCCGGCAGTGGGCTGGTGCGCGATCTCAACTGGCCCAACGTGGGCTGTTTACATTTTGAAGCATTGGATCACACCCGGTTCCCTTGTGTGCGGCTGGCTCTGGAAGCGGCGCGACGCGGGGCAACCTATCCCAGTGTGTTAGTTGGGGTGGATGAAGAAGCGGTGGCGCTTTTCCTGGCTGGTAAAATCGGATTAGTAGATATTGCGGCTCTTATTGAGCGTGTTCTGGAACAGCATCAGCCTGTGGCCAACCCGGACGTGCCTGCGATCCTGGAAGCCTGCGCCTGGGCGCGCCGGACCACGTTAGCGCTGTATGAGCAGAGTTATGCGAGGGTGCTTTGATGAATAACTGGTACTTACTGGCTGCTATCCCGGTGTTTGGCGTCTGCGTCCTGATCCACGAGTTGGGACACTTTCTGACCGCGAAATGGGCGGGTATTCGTGTGGAGGAGTTCGGTCTGGGCCTGCCCCCGCGTCTGGTGGGGTTTCGCAAACGTGCCAATGGGCGCGGCTGGGAGGTCATCTGGGGTATGGGGCCGCGCAACGCGGAAGACGACTATGGCCGCGAGAAACAATCGCCGTTTAGCGGCGCGAGTGGCGGCGTGAGCGTGCCTTCGACGGTTCCCCCCGAACAGCATCGCACTATCTACTCCCTCAACTGGCTGCCCATCGGCGGCTTTGTGCGCATGCCGGGCGAGAACGGCGACGTGAACGACGAAGAGGGTCGCTACGATCCGGGCAGTTTCGCGGCCAAGACCGCTGGCAAACGCATCATCGTGCTGGTGGCTGGCGTGACCATGAACGTGATCCTGGCCCTGGTCCTCTTTATGTTCGCCTTTGGCGCGGGCAAACCGGTGATTCCGCCCCAGATCGGCACCGTGGTACACGGTTCGGCTGCTGAGGCCGCTGGCTTAAAGGCGGGCGATACGTTCGTTTCAATCAATGGCCAGGATGTGCATGAATGGAACGATGTTGTGAGCATCACGCAGACAATTGTGGGCCAGCATCAAAACGAGAATAATGTGTCAATTACGGTGGTGATAAAACGTTCGGGTCAAAAGGGGGAGATCACCAAACAGGTGAACGCGCTGGTGCATCCCGCCGCCGGACATGGCTCGATGGGCATTACCGTAACCAATAACGTGACTGTCGTCCACTATCCCTTCTGGGAGGCGCCCTATCAAGGCGTGGTCGAGACGGTGACTGTGACGGGCCAGTTTATCGGCGGCATTGGCCAGATAATTACCGGCGCGGTCAAGCCACAGGTCATCGGACCCGTGGGCATCGTCAATCTCACCGGGCAGGTGGCCCAGAGTGTGCCGACGCTTGGCTGGTGGCCGATCCTGAGTCTGACTGCGATCCTGAACCTCAACCTGGCCTTCGTGAATATTCTGCCGTTCCCCGCGCTGGATGGCGGGCGCATCTTCTTGATCCTGGTGGAGCTGTTGCGCGGCGGCAAACGTCTCAAACCCGAAGTCGAGGGGATCATTAACCTGGTGGGCATGGCCATTTTACTCACGCTGATCGTAGTAATAAGTGTGAGCGATGTTCTGCACTGGAACGGGTAAACTTAGCAACGTTGTTTATACAGCAATCGGACAAAACAACGCTACTTTCTCTCTATGGAGTGAAATACAATCTTATGCGAAGAAAAACGCGACAAATTCATGTTGGCAACCTGGCTATTGGTGGTAACGCGCCGATTGTGGTGCAGTCGATGACCACGACGTACACCCGCGACGTGGCGAGCACGGTTGCGCAGATCCATCGTCTGGAAGATGTGGGGTGCGAGCTGGTGCGCGTGGCTGTGCCGGAAGAAGAGGACGCGCTGGCCATTAGCGAGATTAAGAAGCAGATCCATATTCCGCTGGTGGCCGACATTCACTATAAACACTCGCTGGCCCTGGAGTCGATCCGCCAGGGGGTCGATTGCGTGCGCATCAATCCTGGCAACCTGATCAATGGACGGCAATCATTGGACGAGATTGTGCGGGCGTGTAAAGAGCGCGGCGTGGCCATGCGCATCGGCGTGAACTCCGGCTCGATTGACGCGCTGGACCAGCGGGGGCAGATGGAGCGCATTCAGGTGCGTCTACGCGACGATGGGACGCTTGAACGCTCTGATCCCGCTGAAGCCCGGCGCCGCGAACGTGAACACCTGGCCGAGCGCATGGTGAGCAAGGCCCTGGAATACATTGGCTGGTGCGAAGAACTGGACTTCCACGAGATCAAGGTCTCGCTGAAATCCTCCACGCCTCTGACCGCTGTGGAAGCCTATCGCCGCTTCTCTGAGCGTTCGGACTATCCCCTGCACCTGGGCATCACCGAGGCTGGCACCATCGTCACCGGCGCGGTCAAGTCGGCGGTTGGCCTGGGCCTGCTGCTGGCTCAGGGCATCGGCGATACGTTGCGTGTGAGTTTGAGCGCCGAGCCAGAGGAAGAGATACCCGTGGCCTACGAGATCCTGCGCTCGCTGGAACTGCGCAACCGCGGCGTAACCTTCGTCTCCTGCCCCTCGTGTGGACGCGTCGAGATCGATGTCGTGAGCGTGGCCAACGAGGTGGAGAAGCGCCTCTCGAAAGTAGAAACGCCTATCCAGGTCGCCGTCATGGGCTGCGTAGTCAACGGACCCGGCGAATCGCGCGACGCCGATGTCGGGCTGGCCGGTGGCAAGGGACGCGGCGTGATCTTCCGCAAAGGCAAAGCGATCAAAACCGTCCCAGAGGATCAATTCCTGGATGCCGTGCTCAAAGAGGTCGCCAGCCTGCTGCCCGAACGCGAGGCGCGCCTGGTCTATCCCGAAGGCGGCATCAAAGAGAGCGCCGGCGTCCATCGCACCCGCGACGAGGGCATCGGTTCGGTCCTCTCCAGCAGGGAATAGAACCTCACTCTCCTCCAAACAGGCCCCCACACAGGCCAGGCAAGCTGGCCCGTGTGGGGGAGTCCCTCCAAATTGTGAACTCCCTCACATCCCAACAGTGAACCATCTCACATTTCTGAACATTCTGCCATTCTCTCACCCGCGCTCGAAAAGCCCGTATCTCAAAATACATAGCTAATGCCTGTAAATCAGCATTATCTATATTTTATAGTTTTATCAGCGCTATAAGCCTTCACACTGATAACACAGCAATAGAAGTTCAGAATCATGTAGCTTGTATAAATCTCAAATGCTTTTCAATGTACCCATCGTTCCGGTGGTGTTTCTTGAAGCTTTTATGAAAAACTCTCTGTAAAACGAGCCAGCGGAAGAGATACCCGTGGCATTTGCTTTTACAGAGGTTGCATAAGAACCAGCATGAGAAGGGCCAGCACAAAAATCACAAACAGCGAAAGCAGGGCCAGCACAACGCGTAGGCGGTTTAGTTCGGAGCGGGCCTGCATCTCGCTACGCGCCTGGTCGACGATCTGTTGCACATCGACCAGGACTAGATTGGATGGGGTGAATGGGGCTGAGCCAGGGCTTTCGGCGTGGCTTTTCTGGCCGGGCAGATGGATATAGTCATAGGACAGTTGCGGCCGCTCATACTCATCGTGGGGAGCATAGCCAATCTGATAGGACGGATTGCCGCGAGATTCTTCTTCAAATTGCATGTGCTGCTGAGACATAGAAACCTCCCGTAGTGCTTTACAGATTAATGCTTCTGGCACGAAACCAGGTGGCTATGAGCATGACAGTGCTCACAGCCATCCGGGTCCTTGCATTGCCTGTTATTCGTATCTCAGCACCGCCAGAGGGCGCACGCGCACAGCCTGCCAGGAGACGAGGACGGCGGTGAGCATGGCGAGCAGGGCTGAGCCAGCGACCATGCCCACGACGATCAGGGGCGAGACGCTGAGCGTGAGGTTGAAGACTTGACTGCCAAGCAGGATCACGCCGCCAGCCGCCAGCAGCATCGCGATGAACGCGCCAACTGCTCCGACAATGCCGTTCTCAATCATGACCTCGCTGAGCACCGTGCCGCTGGTATAGCCCACGGATTTGAGAATGCCCAGCTCGCGTCTGCGCTCCAGCATGGCCAGGGCGACAGCGTTGGCGATGATAATCACGGCGGCGATGACGGAGAGCGAGGCAATCGCGACCAGTACCTCCAGGATGCCGTTGAGCTGTTGGGCAAAGCCCGCGCCCACATCGGCCAGGCTCTCTACACTGGCGTTGGGGACGCTATTGCCCAGCGCGTCCAGCGTGTGATTCACCTGGGCCAGATCGACCTTCATATAGGTGACGGTGGTCACACCAATGCGTGCTGAACTGAGCGCATTGACCAGCTCGGACGAGGCCAGGACGCCGCCCAATGTGGTGAAGCTCGCGGCCCGACTGAAGACGCCCACAACCATGACGGTTCTCAGTGTTTTGCCGTCCGCACTCAGAAAGGTGATGGTGTCGCCCAGCTTGAGGTTCAGGTTGATCTGGCCGGTGCTGGTCAGCAGTTCGCTAATCAGGACATGATTGGTGCCCACGTCGCTGGCATTCAGGTTGCGTCCGCGCACAATCGCCATTGATGGCACGTTCTGCGCAAGGTGATAGCCCTCGACGGAACTCAGCAAGCCCGCGACGGTCTGACGATCTGCGCCCGCGGGCAGCGCCTTCTGCAAGGACTGTCCATTGATGGCTGACGGCAGGACGCGCGTTAAACTATCCTGGCGGCTCGCGTTCAGCCCCGGCAGGGTGCTCAGGCGCGTGTGCAGGGTGGCCGTATCGCTGCCAGAGGTACTGACAATGATGTTATAGGGCAGCTTCTGCGCGAACAGGCCGCTGACCTCGCTCTGCAAGTCCAGTCCCAGGTTGACAACCAGCCCGATGCCGAAGATGCCGATAAACAGGGCCAGCATGGTGGTGGCAGTGCGCGCCCGCCGCCGACCCAGGTTACGCAACGCCATTTTCAAACTGACCTTCCACGTGACTGGCAGGAGAACGACGACGATCCCCAGCAACGAGGCCGCGAGCAGGCAGAGGCCAAACACCGGCTGGAGCTGATACACCAGCACCGCGAGCACGATCCCCAGCAGAACCAGCAGGATCTGTTTGAACTGAAAATGCTCCGGCACAGGCATCTTGCTCACAGCCAGCACGATCAGGCCGAAGAAGGCGCTCAGCACCAGCAGCACGGCAAACGTCCCGTATGTGGCCTCAACACCCAGCAGCAGATCGTTATTCAGAATGACAGTTGCCAGGAGACAGAAGAGCACAGAGAGCACCAGCAGCAGCAGGATCGTCAGGGCGAAACTGCCCACGCGGTGCGTCTCCAGGTCGCGGATCACGCTCAAGGGGCGCACATTGGCCGCCTGCACAATCGGCAGCAGGCCAAAGATCAGCGCGGTTGCAAAGCCAATCGCGAGGCCACCGCCGATGATCGCGGGACTCAGCACAAAGGGAATGTTGAGGCCGCCAGTGCTCTGCAACAGGCCGCGCACCAGGTAGCTCACCCCGGTGGCCGCCGCCGACCCAACGAGACCGCCAACCAGCCCAAGCAGACCAGCCTCCAGTCCGAAGAGCAGGTAGAGGTCGCCGCGCCGATAGCCCGTCGTTTTGAGCATCGCAATCTCGGTCTTGCGGCGCGAGAGGAGCACCTGCATAGTGTTGACTATGCCCACGCCGCCGATCAAGAGCGAGAGCAGGCCTGTGATCTCCAGGAATTTGGTAATCAAATCGAGCGAAGCCTTCTCAGACTTCAAGACCTGCGCCACCGTTGAGGTAGAGACCAGCGGAAAGTGCGCGTTGATGGCCCTGGTCGCCGTGTCAGTCGCGGCCTGGTTCGGCGTGGTCACATCGACCTGGCTATAGCTCGCACCCGTCGTGGAGGCTGCGGCCAGATAATCCTGGGCCGAGACGAGCACGAGATTGCCGGATTGGGCGAAAATGCCTGTATTGGCGAGAATACCAGCAATAGTGACATGCAGGGTTTGCCCTGAGCCAATGGTGCTCTTGATGTAGACCGTCAGCGCGCTGCCCACCTGCTTCTGATATTTGTCCACAAAACTTTGGGTGACCAGCACCTGGCCGTTGCTCAGCAGTCCAGAGAGCGTGCCATTGGTCGGCTGCACAAACGCTGGCTGCTCGACCAGCGGGAAATTGCCGGGGTCAACCGCCTGGACGTTAAAGGCCTGGAACGCAGAGGCCGTTGCGGTCAGAGCACCGTGCAGATTGATCACAGCGCTATAGTTGCTAATCGTGCCAGCGCTCTTGAGCTGCTTGAAGAAGGCGAGGTCGCTGGCCTTGAGTGGCTCGCCCGCTGCACTCACCGCAATATCACCGCCATTGCTCGCGCGCACATTCGAGGTGAGCGAGTTTTGCAGCATAAACCCGACCAGTTGCAGGGCGACCACGGCCATCACCCCAACGGCCACACAGAAAATCGCCAGGATCGTGCGCTGCCCACCGCGCAACAGCGAGCGGGACGTATAGTTAAAGTAGAGTGAGATCTTCATGATTACCTGTTCCTTCCGTGGATATACGTTATTGCGTAATCACGCCCTGCGCATGCTCAAGTTGCGCGATCTTGCCATCGACAATACGAATGGCGCGATCCGCGTGCGAGGCCACGACAGGATCGTGCGTCGCGATAATAAAGGTTTTCCCAGTTGTGGCGCGCAAATCAGCGATCAGTTTGAGCACATTCTCGCCGTTTTTGGCGTCCAGGTTGCCGGTTGGCTCATCGGCGATGACAAAGGCCGGGTCGGTGGCCAGGGCGCGCGCAATCGCGACCCGCTGCTGTTCGCCGCCGGAGAGCTGGTTAGGACGGTGGCCAAGTCGATGATCCAGGCCGACCAGAGTCAGCAGTTCTTTGGCGCGGGCCGAGGGCGAACCCTTGTGCTTGCCCACATACAGCGGAACTTCGACGTTCTCCTGCGCGGTCAGGGTTGGGATCAGGTTAAAGGCCTGGAAGACCATGCCAATCTTGTTGTTGCGCACCGAGGCCAGCTTGCCCTCGCCCATGCGCGTAATGTCCACCCCATCGATCAGCACGCGCCCGGTGGTGGGATTGTCCAGCCCGGCGATAATGCCCAGCAGCGTGCTCTTGCCGGAGCCAGAGGGACCAACGATAGAGATAAACTCGCCGCTCATAATCCGGAAACTAATGCCTTTGAGAATCTCGATTTTTTCGTGCCCCAGGGGCAGGCTTTTGGTGATGTCCTGCACATCCATCACCGTTTTGACTGCGGATTGTTGCGCGGCAACGGTTTTTGCTGTATCTGTGGGTTGCTGCGTCACAACGGGTTCTGTTGTACCTGCTTTTTCTGCCGTTATGTCAGGTTGCTGCGTCACAACGGGTTCTGGCGTAACATCGGGTTGTTGCGTGACAACATGTTCGGTCGTAGCTTTGGTATCCATACGTTTTGCTCCTTTTGCTCGATGGTGTAATGCGTTGACTATCAGTAACTGTTCCAAGTGTACGCGAGCGACGAGTTTTTGTAACGCGTCTGGAGATGTGTTCTGGACGCGACTATAGACGGGGCCAGCAGGTACGCGGGCTACTCTTTCCCCACTCTACGCGTCTGGAGTGAGCATCGTCAGCAGATACTGGCTAAACTCAGCGAGGTTTTCGGTGGCAGCCTTGCTCATAAGCGCCTGCTCTTCAGGCGTGAGATCGAAGCCCTCGGCCTGGATCGCGGCCAGCGGGTCCATTTGCAGCGCCTGCCAGAACTGCGGATCGACGGCGGCCAGGCCGAGGATACGATTGAGTATTTTCCAGGACATCCACGCCCTCCTTACTTCCCCATGTGTTGCCGGATGAATTTCACCACGTGCTGCGTGGCCAGCCGCGCATCAGGGATCATATCAAAACCAGGGGTAAAGGCATGGATCATTCCAGGCCAGATCTCCAGCTTCGTTTCAACCCCAGCAGCTTTTAGTCGATCTGCCATGCGCGTTGAGTCGCTGAGCAGGACTTCTTGAGTTCCCACCTGTAGCAGCGTTGGTGGCATCCCATGCACATCGGCATAGAGCGGCGAGACCAGCGGGTTCCGTGGGTCCGTTGCCCCATGATTGGTATAGAGCGCAAACGCATCCTGTGCCAAGCCCGCCCCCAGAATGGGATCCACAAAGGCTTTGCTCTGGAACGACTCGCCCGTCATAGCCATATCTGTCGCTGGTGACATCGCTACCAGTGTAGCGGGTAATGCATCTCCATTTTCTCGTAACGCAAGCGCCGTCGTCAGCGCCAGATGACCGCCTGCCGATTCTCCCACAATAGCGATATGTGATGCCGCAACACCCTGGCTGAGCAGCCAGCGATACGCCGTCGCACAATCATTGAGGCCAGCGGGAAAGGGATGTTCGGGCGTCAAACGGTAGTCTGGCAAAAGCCCACTTGCGCCGGTTTCCCGCGCAAGTTTCGCGACAAAAGCGCGATGGCTATCAGTAATCCCTTGTGCCCAGCCTCCCCCATGCGTATAGAAGATCCAATAGCTGCTGCCAACTCCTGGCGCGACGATATGTTCCGCAGGGATTCCTCCTGCATTTACCTTTTTCAGCATAACGCCGGGTGGAAGCGGCATCGCTGATACTGGTAACTTCTTCTTCTGATCCGCTATCGTATGGATCGGGTTCAATATCCTGAGGTAGAGCCATGCAAGCAGATAATATACTGTCCCCAGAAAACTCGGTTCCGAGGGAACGTCATCGCCCTCTAGATCTGGCGGCATGGCAATCGTCAGCCCTGTGCGCGCCCCCACAAAAGCTGCGCCTTGCTGCTCGGCGCCAACAACGTCAGGCCGATGCCCAGGCTCATCCCAACTTTCAGGAAGCGGCGTCGCTGCATGGGTTCCTCATCTTGCTGGGTGCTGCCTGTCTGTGGCATGGGAGCTACGTGCCTCTCGCGCTGAGCAAGCAAGCGCAAACCAAAGAGCAGCAGCCAGAACAGCCAGAAGGATTCGCCCAACAATGCGAGGAGGTTGAGGATGCCCGCGGTCGCGTAGAACCCCGACTTGAGCGGCAGAAGCGCATTGAGCAACCACACGAGCGAACGCAAGCAAATCAAGACTAGCCCACTTGCGCCCACCCAGCCCAGCACGCGATGCGCCCGGAACTGCCCCGCTAATGTCACTGTCCACAACGCCAGCAGCAATGGCGCAACCACCTCTAAGAGTACCAACATGAACGTGGCCGCGGCGCGCGCCGCGTTTACTTGCGCGCTGCCCCAAAGCGACACCAATACCAGCCCCAGCAGAGCGCCAACTATCCACATTCCAGCCGCGCCCCCTGTGGCGATCACACGCATGCGCCTTTTTCCCTCCAGGTGCGGCGCCAGGCCAGATGAAACCGCCACCAGCAGCACGCCACACAACAGCAGCCCCAAAAAGCTGAGCAAGGTGGCGATTTCCCCGCGTGCAAGAAGGGATTGTGCAAAAGATGCTTTATCGAGGAAGATTACCGGAAAGTTCAGTTGCGTTTGTAAGGTGTAGCTTGTAATAGTGAACAGGAGAGCCAGCACCAGTACCATAATCCCAGTCATGCGCAGGGATATCGAGCGCTTAGCAAGAAATGTTGATGAAATCGTCACACTGGACTCCTTTCGTTTTCGGGTGTAAATGATACAGTTCCATGTTTCTTCGTCATTTTTTTGCCTCCTTAATCTTACTTCTGCCTCTAACAGTGGCTCTGTTGATGAGAGCATACCCGACGCGTCTCCATCGCATCTCCGCGTGTTCTCAGCAAGGATTCTCCCAAACTCCGCACCTTCTCCGCACCAGCCAGGAGATGTCCGCGGTCGTTGGAGATGGAGAAGAAGGCGCGAGGTGTATTTGGCTGATGGACGAGTGTAAATGGTCACAAAGTATTGATATCGGCTTAACATATGAAAAGCGTCATAGTATATATCTGGCTGCTTACTGCGCGGAAGTATTCACGAGGCGTTGATAGAGGTGCTGGATGGTTGGCC
>CAXUEY010000193.1:0-10789 GCA_964250225.1 uncultured Ktedonobacteraceae bacterium
ACGCTCTTCCCACTGCGAGGGGAGCGAACTTGCTTCCACATCCCCTTGCGTGTAGCGCCGGCCCTCGCGTCCGGCGCCCGATCAACACCTCGCACACGGATCTTTGGCCCTCGCGTCCGGCACCCGTCCAACCTCTCATGTATGCCTCAGCCCTCGCGTCCAATGTCTTCACGCACTGCTATACCGCCGCGTCCTGCTCGGTATGGCGGAAGCCCATCGCGTAGAGGGTGGCGTAGGTGCCCTGCTTGAGCAGGAGTTCTTCGTGCGTGCCCTTCTCGATGATGCGACCAGATTGCAGCACGATGATGCAGTCGGATCCCTTGATCGTCGAGAGGCGGTGCGCGATGACCAGCGCCGTGCGCCCGTGTAGCAGGCGTTTGAGTCCTTGCTGGACCAGCAGCTCGGTGAAGGTATCGATGTTGGCGGTGGCCTCATCGAGAATCAGGATACGCGGGTCGGCCAGCAGGGCGCGCGCGAACGAGATGAGCTGGCGCTGGCCCACGCTGAGGTTGCGTCCACGCTCGCGAATGGGCGTCTCGTAGCCCTCTGGCAACTGCTCAATCAGTTCGTGCGCACCCACCGCGCGCGCCGCGTCCTCAATCTCCGCGTCGGTTGCCTCAAGGCGACCATAGCGAATGTTGTCGCGAATCGTGCCGGTGAACAAGAACGGTTCCTGTAAGACCACACCGATCTGGCTGCGCAACGAGTTTTGTGTGACCTCGCGCACATCCTGCCCATCGATGAAGACCGCGCCCTTCTGCACATCGTAGAAGCGCGTCAGCAGTCCGGCGATACTACTCTTGCCGGCACCGGTTGGCCCGACAATAGCGATGGTCTGACCAGCCTTGATATGCAGGTTGAGGTTGTGCAGCACCGGCAGATCGGGACTGTAGCCAAAGGTCACGCCGCGAAACTCCACGTCGCCCTGGATCTGCGCGAGTTGCGTCGCCTCAGGCTTATCGACGATATCCACGGGCATCTCCAGAATCTGGAAGATACGCTCAGCCGCCACACCCGCGCGCTGGAGCTGCGAATATTGCTGGCTGATATCGCGAATGGGGTCGAAGAAGCGGTTGATGTAGAGTGTGAAAGCCACCAGCACGCCTACCTGGAGCTTGCCCTGCGAGACCAGCCAGCCGCCGTAGAGGATGGTCAACGCGATGGCGATGGCCGCCACGACCTCGACCAGCGGCAGGATCAGCGCGGCGACGCGACTGGCCTCCTGGTTGGTGTCGCGGTTATAGGCGTTCAATTCATCAAATTCCGCGTGATTGCGATGCTCACGCGCCAGGCTCTGGATCACGCGCATACCAGAGATATTCTCCTGCAAGGTCGCGTTGACCACCGAGATGGCCGCGCGCGTGCGCCGGAATGAGCGCTGCGCATAACGCTGCCAGAACGCGGCAATGCCAATCATAATCGGCAGGACGGTGAACGAGACCAGGGCCAGCGGGACATTCATAATGAGCATGGCGATGATGATCCCGACCAGCGAGACCAGCGAACCAAGCATTGAGAGCAGGCCGGAACTGAGCATCGACTCCAGTACATCGATATCGCTTTGCAAACGCGACATGACGCGCCCGATCTGCGTTCTATCGTAGAAGCGCAACGAGAGTTCTTGCAGGTGCGCGAACATCTCAGAACTCAGGTTATAGAGAATCTGTTGTCCGGCCCAGGACATCGTCCAGACCTGCCAGTACTGCGCCTGCCACATCATGACGTTGACCAGGATTAAGACACCGCCGATAATGGCCAGGCCGCTGACATCACTATGGGTGATATAGTCATCAATAGCCACTCCGATCAAGAAAGGGTTGGCCAGGTTGAGCGCTGTATAGACGAGCATCAAGAGGATGCTGCCAATGGTCCAGTTCTTATAGCGGGAGAGATAGGGACCGAATTTCCTGATGAGCCGCCAATCAAATTTCCGCGCTTCGCTCTCGTCCGCGCTCTCCAGGCTGTTCTCGCTCCAGCGATGGTTGCGGCGGTACTCGGCGTAGGAATGCATCGTTTTCATGGTCTATCTCCCCTCCCGCGTGTGTTTGGTGGACGAGGCGATCAGGCGCGTCTCCGACTCTTCCTGTTCGCGCAATTGCAGATCATAAAGGCGCGCGTAGGGGCCAGCCTGTTTCACCAGGGTGTCGTGCGTGCCGCGCTCGACAATCTGACCGTGTTCCAGCACCAGGATCTGATCGGCGTTTTTAATGGTGCGCAGGCGCGAGGCCACCACAAAGGTCGTGCGTCCACGCATCACCGCGTCCAGAGCCTGCTGGATCAGGTATTCCGTCTCCATATCCACGCTCGAAGTCGAGTCATCCAGTACCAGGATGCTGGGATTGAGCAGCAGCGTACGCGCAATGGCCACACGTTGCTTCTGACCGCCGGAGAGAGTCACGCCGCGTTCGCCTATCCAGGTATCGTAGCCATCCTCCATGCCGAGGATGAAATCGTGGATGCGCGCGACCTTCGCCGCCTCGATAACCTGCTCCATCGTCGCGTTTTCGACGCCATATGCGATATTTTCGCGCACTGTCGCGTTGAAAAGGAAGACGTCCTGCAAGACAAGACCGACATTGCGGCGCAGGGAGAGCTGCGTCACCTCGCGCACATCGTGCCCATCGACCAGCACGCGTCCCTCAGTTGTATCATAGAAACGCGGCAACAGATGCAACAGGGTGCTTTTACCGCTACCGGTTGGCCCCAGGATAGCCACGATCTGGCCGGGGCGGGCGTCGATATTGATATCGTGCAGCACCTCTGATCCAGTGGAGTAGGTGAACGAGACATGCTCGAAACGCACCTGACCCTCAATTTTGGAGAGTGCGCGCGCGTCGGGGGCATCCTGGATCACGGACTGCGTATCCAGCACGCTAAAGATACGCACCCCACCAGCCAGGCCGCGCATAAACCACGTGACCATAAAGCCAAAGCTGCGCACGGGCGTGTTCAGCAACAAGATATACTGCGTCACAGCCACGAGCAGGCCCAGATTCAGGCGGTGCCCGATCACACCGAGGCCGCCGATCCACACGATCAATACCGTAACGATATTGACCACCAGGATCATTAAGGGCTGATTCCAGGCAGAGAGACGCATGGCGCTCAAATTCAGGGCGCGCAGCTCGCGGTTCTTCTCCCCAAACTTCTCGATCTCAAACTCTTCGCGGGCAAAGGCCTTGACCACGCGCATCCCGCTCAGGTTTTCCTGCATAATCGTGCCCAGCACGCCCGTCTCGTTCTGCACGCGTTGCCACATAGGACGCAAAAGGCGCGCCACCTGGATCGAGAGCACGATCAGTACGGGGACGCAGAGCAGCGTGACCAGCGCCAGTTGCCAGTCGAGCACGAAGAGAATGACCGAGATCGCGCCAAAGTAGACCAGAGCGAGCATGCCGCGCAACAAGCCCAGCGGGATAAAGTTGCGCACCCCCTCGATATCTACCGTCATGCGCGACATGGTCTGCCCTGTCTCTGATTCGTCGTGGAACGAGAAATCGAGGGTTTGTAGATGATCATAGAGTTTGTCGCGCAGATCATAGGCGACATCGTTGGAGAGCGCCTGTGAGAGATAACCCTGCCCATACGCAAAGAGACCGCGCGTCGAGCTAACAATAAGAATCGCTCCCGTCGCAAACAGGAGCGTGCTAAACTGGCCATGCTGGAGACCTGTGTTGATCACCCAGGCAAGTAGCCAGGGAACAATCAGCGCAAACGCTGTGGACAGCCCCAGGCAGACTACCGCACCAGTCGCCTCAAGCCAATGGGGCCGCAGCAACGCGATAATACGCAGATAAATACGCAGATTCGCTTTCCATGATTGCAGAGAGGTGAACGCTTTTGACCGGTTCGCCGTAGAAAGAGTCACACCGAGGTCCTTTCTAGATGCTCAGATCGGTTCATAAGATGGACATGTTTACATACGTTATACGTTACTAACAAAATGATAGGAGCGAATACGCCAATGTATCCTCTGCGTGCTGCCAGGTTAGGGAACACACAATGCTCACGAGGCCAAAAAGGAGGCGGAACACTGTCCGCGCTGAGGAAAGGCCTGATATTCTAGAGTATATCACATTCTAGAGTTGTTTTGTGGGGGTGCAACGCGTTGCACATGGAAAAATACGCAATTTCGACCAGCCCGAGGGGCGCTGAGCCGTGGTGTTAAAGGGCTTGCGGAACATTCTGACGATGTGCGAAAAAATGTCAGCATGTTCGATATTCATCGCAAAATTGGAGAATATTTGTCGCCAAAATCTCTTTCCGAAAGGATGCAACCAATCGCACTGCTCACACGTATTACTTATCATAGAATGCTTCGATGGAAATAGTCTTTTACTTCTCACTTTCTCTCTGAAAGTTCCTCATTTTCAGGAGGGAAGGGTAACTCTTCGTACTGTACCTGCGTTTCTCGTACTTTTTCCTCCCTCCAACGTTTTGGAGAGATACCACAGAGTATATCCTTATATAGGGATATTTAGGTAGATGAGGTACATATGCAGAACGATAAGCAAACAAACCTGCCGGCAAAGTTACCGGTACATGGTCGCGCCGCAGCCGCGCAACATTTAACCGAACGGCCCCTGCCTGTACAACACGGCGTCTCCTATGATGGGCCACACTCGCCGCACCACCCGAAAGGCTGGTACTTACGGCGCCACTTAAAGCGTAAATACCTGCATCGCAGCAGTCGACAGTATGCAACAAATGATCATTTTGGGACGCGCTGGTCGCTTCTACCTATGGCTCTGGGCACGCTGGTTTTGTTGCTTGTGACGGCCTCGACCCTGATCGTTTATGCCGCGTTTGCAAACGCGGTGGATCAGCGTTATCAGCCATCACTGGTCACGCTGGCCGATATCCTGCCTGGCGATAGCCTGCGTATGTACGATGAGCACAGCACGTTGATCTATCAGGCGACCGATCAGGGCTTGCAGATATCAGAGCCGCTGGACAAGATTTCACCCAACCTGGTGCATGCTGAGATTGCCACCGAAGATCAGAACTTCTGGACCAACCCTGGCTATGATATCACTGGCATTGTGCGCGCCGCTCTCGCAAATTTCGATAAGGGGCAGGTTGTCCAGGGTGGGAGTACGATTACCCAACAGCTGATCAAAAACGTCATTGTTGGCAAAGCAGATACGCTCCAGCGCAAGCTGGAAGAGATTATCCTGGCTCCGCAGGCCACGCGCTACTATACCAAGCAGCAGATTATGGATATGTATCTCAATACGACGTTCTATGGCAACAACGCCTATGGAGCTGAGGCTGCCGCGATCATCTACTTTGGCCTGCACGACACGCCCAAAGCCAGCGCAGCCGCGCAGCTTGACCTGGCGCAGTCCGCCATGCTGGCCGGGATTCCTCAGAATCCCACCCAGTACGATCCTTTCCTGCATCCAGAAACAACTTTCAGCCGCATGCAAGGGGTACTCAAGGATCTGCTTACGCAAGGCTATATCACGTCAATCCAGGAGCAGGCGGCGCTCAACGAGGCTCAGGGCGCGCATTTTCTGCAACCTGGCGCGGTCTCACCCCTGCCCGCGCCCCATTTTGTGGCCTACGCCCTGCAAGAGCTAGCTACCCAACTAAACGTAAAGTTGTCCGATCTGCCGCGGTCCGGCCTGATTGTGGACACGACGCTCGACCTGCCCCTACAAAACCAGATTCTCAAGCTGGCCCAGGATAACGTCAAAGGACTGGTGCAGGCACACCATCTCACCGATGCCGCCGAAGTGCTGATCGATTTTCATACAGGCGCGATTCACGTGCTGCTGGGCAATATCGACCCCAGCAATCCACAGAGCGGCCAGTTCGACATCGCGACGCAGGGGTATCGTCAGACAGGCTCGGCCTTTAAACCGTTTGTCTACGCCACGGCCTTTGAGAAAGGATTTGATCCAGGGATGCCCGTGCTGGATCAGCCGATCAGTATCCCCATGTGCTGCGGCCTGCCATCCTATGCGCCCAATAACTACGACCTGCGCTTCCACGGCCTGATCTCGGCCCGCTACGCGCTGCAAAATTCGTTCAACGTCCCCGCTGTGAAGGTGCTCTATAAAGCGGGCGTCGATGACTCGCTGAACACCGCGTTAAATATGGGCCTCGGCAAGTACACAGGCACCCCCAACTATACGATGGTGCTGGGTACGCTCGGCGTGACTCTGCTGAATATGACCTCGGCCTATGGGGTCTTTGCCGACGGCGGCCTACGTGTAACACCGCACGCCATCGCCAACGTCACAAACACACGCGGCAAAGAAATCTACCGTCCCAACACAACGGCTCAACGCGTGATCAGCCCACAGATCGCGTATCTGATGACCAACGTGCTGAGCGATAATAAAGCGCGTTCCTACGAATTTGGACCATGCAGTGCGCTTTACCTGTATAGCGCGACGGAAAGTCAGTGCTTTGCGGGCAAACCCGGCACGGTCTATCCCGCAGCGGTGAAGACGGGGACGTCGCAGGCCTTCGCGGACAACTGGACCATTGGTTACACTAACGACTATGTAATGGGCGTCTGGGCGGGGAACAACGACAATTCGCCGATGAACAACGTGATTGGTGTCACCGGCGCCGGCCCCATCTGGCACGATGGCCTGTTGCTCGCGGAACAGGGTCACACCCCGACGGACTTTATCCAGCCGCCCGGCATGGTGCAGCGGACCGTTACCTATCCCGGTATCACCACCACCGACCTGTACATTCAGGGTCTACCCTGGAACGATTGGGGGCTGGGTGGCTCTGGTATTGGTGGTACAACATATGGCCATTGATGGGCTGCCAGCGTGATGCGAGTGCGAGGAGCACACACCGCGTCCCGAAGCGACAGGCGGGAGAGCAGGCACTTTCTCATCTGTCGCTTTTTATCTTTCTCCGACGCGCTCAAGGAAAACCGGCGCATTCCGTGACCACCAGCATTTGGCAAATACAACGTTATTTGCGCAGAGCACGACAAAAGCGCGGCTTACGCCTCCATGTTTTGTAGATACCCGTTGACGCTTGACCTTGTGGGCATATATAGTATCGCTACACAAGCAGCAAAGGCGAGGGATCTACAATGGACACACACAAACAAGCGCCCCATCTTTCGCGTGACGGCGAGGCGCTCTCGCAGGCTTTGGAACGCGTGGGTTGCCCCATTTGCCTGGTGGCGCAGGAGGCCATGCAGCGCGTGATGGACCACTGGCTGTACGATGGCTTTACTGACGCGGGAAACCGCCAGCAGTTGAGGTGTACTCAGGGCTTCTGTCCGCGCCATACCTGGCAACTGGCACAGCTCCCGGCAGCGTTCCAGCTCGCTCAGGTCTATCACGACCTTCTGCCACAGGCTCTGCAAGAGTTGGACAAGCTGGGCCGCCGCCCGCAAACGACGCGCCGCCATCGCTGGCTCACACGCCTGTTTCCCTGGCACAACGTCCCTGAGAACAGTCCCGATGCCCATGCACACACACAATGTCCATTCTGCCAGCAGCAACGGGCGATTGAAGCACACCTGGCCGAGAGCCTGGCGAGCCTTGTGTGTAGGGGAGGGATGAGTGAGAAGCTGAGCCAGTCGGGAGGCGTATGTCGGCCCCACTTCGCGCAAACGTACAACGCGGCTAGCAACGATGAACAGCGCGGACTGCTGCTGACCTGTCAGCGTGCCAGTATACAGCGTCTCCAGGACGAACTGGAGGAGATGGTGCGCAAGCACGATTATCGCTTCCAGCACGAGCAGCCGGGCGACGAGATGACCTCCTGGCGGCGCGTGCTGGAACTCTTCGCGGGCAAGGCTGGGGTGCGGTGAGAAATCCTTCGATTAGATACCCTGAACCAGGCCACCCCGGCTGGCCGCAGCCTTGAAACGCATGCTTTTGAGCGGGGTGTATTCCTCTGAGTTGTACCAGTTCCTGGCCTGCTCCATACTGGCAAACTCCAGGATTACCAACCGTTTGGGCTGCCAATCCCCTTCAGCATTCTCGATGGTTTCTCCCGCGACAAGAACTTTACCGCCAAACTTTTGAATGATTGGTCCTGCCAACTTGCTATATTCCCGATAGCCTTTGGGATCGGTCACGTCAAGTTCGACAATGAAATATGCTGCCATGTCCCGTACCTCCTGTGTTTTTTCTATTGTAGTCATCCAGAATGTTTCTCGTCTAGCTGCGCAAGTATGGGCCGCGCTGTGGTATCCTGGCCATTCATCTCCGGTGAGAGGGTGGGCAATCCTGTGAAGCTCCCATACATTTGCGCGTAATAGAGCAAGGGGCGCGCTGTCGCAGCTTCGTCGGCCAGTTCGCCGTGCTCAACCAGCCCGATGAGAATACTATGGTCGCCGCCGGGATAGACGTTGTGCAGACTGCACTCCAGCGTGACCAGCGCGCCGGGCAGCAATGGCAATCCCAGCTGGCCGGTGGTGAATTGTGTCTGATGATACTTGGCCATGCCTTTGGTCGCGAAACGTTGCGCCAGGGAACATTGCTGCTCGCTCAGGATATTCACCGCGAAAGCCTGCCGGTCGGGAAAGGCCTGGTAGCAATCGGCGGCGCAGCTCAGGCAGCAGAGCACCAGAGGCGGATTCAGCGAAAGACTGCAAAAAGCGGTGGCCGTGAAGCCCCACGGCTGGCCCTGCGTATCACAGGTCGTAATCACCGTCACTGCCCCGGCAAGCTGTGCCAGCGTCCGTTTAAAATCCTGGGACGCGATCATACGCTCGAAATCTCCACTGGCCCAGGCTCAACCACTACCGCCTTTTCGCGGAAGTGTGGCATGACCTCTTTGGCCAGCATCTCTTGATTGCGCAGGACCAGGTAATCGGGCATATCGCCGACATGACCGCCTGTGACCAGCATGCCCGCGTGCAGCACGTCGGTATAGTAGCTCAGCTTCTCGATCACCGTGGCAGGGCTGCCCGCGATCACCGTGCCCAGCTCGACCAGCTCTTTGAAGGAGCGGGTGACGCGCTCGAAGCCGCCAGCCTCTAATGCAGCCTGCACACTGCGCGCACTCATATAGCCAGGCGGCGTCAGAAACTCCGGCTTGACCTTCAGCGCTTTGTTGAAGAGCCACATCGCGTAGCGTTCGCCGTCCTTCATGGCCTGCTCGTCGGTTTCCGCGACCAGCACAGGCGTGCAGAAGGCCAGTTGTTCCGGCTGGGCCTCGTAGCCATATTTCTCCTCGGCCAGGCGGCGATACAGATCGTAGGCCCGTTTGCGCTGATCCATAGGCATGAAAACCGTCATATAGGGATATTTGTGGCCCGCCGCGAAATCGATGGTCTCCATGCTGGCCGTGCCGGGCAACCAGATTGGCGGGTGCGGCTGCTGAATGGGACGCGGCCAGATGTTCACGTAGCGATAATTGTAGTGCTCACCCTCAAAGGCAAAGGGGCCGGGCCGCGTCCACGCCTGAATAATCAGATCGTGCGCCTCGTTCATACGTTCGCGGCTGAGTGTTGGATTGAGGTTGTACGAGAAGTACTCCATGCCTGTGCCGCGTACAAAACCGGAGATAATGCGCCCGCCGCTAATCACATCCAGCATGGCGATCTCTTCAGCCACGCGCAGGGGATCGTCGTGCAGGGGTAGCGCATTACCCACAATCCCGATCTTCGCGCGTTTGATGCGCTGGGTCAGCGCCGCGGCCATGATATTGGGCGAAGGCATCGTGCCATAGGCGTTCTGATGGTGCTCGTTGACGATCACGCTATCCCAGCCCAGCTTATCAGCGCGCTCGATCTCATCGAAATAACGATTATACAGCGCGTGGCCTTTGATAGGATCGTAAAACGAGTTGGGTAGTGTCACCCAGGCCGAATCGTATGCTTCGTCGAAATCCGGTGGCAGATCGGGCCAGGCCATCAGGTGAAAATAGTGGAATTGTAGCTTGTTCATGCGCGCCCCTCCTGTAAGAAGTTGCCAATGTGCCGCGCCCAATCCGCAGCCTGCTCAAACATGGGCATATGCCCGGTGCCTGTCAGCGTCACCAGTTGCGAACCAGGGATAAGGGATTGGAACGTTGTGCCATACACCGCCGGGATCAAGCGGTCGTTCTCGCCCCAGATCACCAGGGTCGGGCAGTCCACACGCTGAAGGCGGCGCGCCAGTTTGGGGTCGTAGGACGGGTTCCAGGCCAGCGAGGCCAGCGTCGAACGCTCCTTATACATCTGGATCAGATACGCGTTGTTCATCTCAGCGGGCATCAGGGGCATGGCAGCCGCGAGATCATCGAAGCAGGCCGCGACCAGCTCCTGGGGGTTCATCGCGAAGAGATCGGCAATGGGTGAGCCTTTGACGCGAATACCAGCCGCGTTCGAGAGCACGAGCTTGCTCACGCGTTGGGGATACCAGACCGCCAGTTCAGCAGCCATCCAGCCACCCAGAGAATGGCCGACGACGTGCGCCTG
The DNA here is from genome assembly GCA_964250225.1 of uncultured Ktedonobacteraceae bacterium. GTDB lineage: Bacteria > Chloroflexota > Ktedonobacteria > Ktedonobacterales > Ktedonobacteraceae > Paraktedonobacter. The sequence goes on from CAXUEY010000193.1 coordinate 10,394, forward strand.
TTCGATGCCAAGCGTATCCAGCAGATCGCGCAAATAGAGCACATAATCGTCCATAGTGCGCATCCAATCGGGCCGGTCGGTCAGACCGAAGCCGGGGATATCGGGCGCGAAGACGTGGAAATCGCGCGCCAGCAGCGTGTGATAGTCCAGCCAGAGGTTGCCCAGGCTGGTACCATGCAGATAGAGGAGCGCGGGCGCAGTGGCCGGTCCCGCCTCAAACAGGTGGGTCGCGATACCTTGCACCTCGACAGTGCGCTCAATCTCTCTGCGATCAGTCGTGTCGGAAGTCGTCATAATACACCTCCTGCATAGTGTGCATAGAGAACACGAGCCGTTCAAAAATGGGTTCTTGATAGGGCGAGTGTAGCAGGAAAATGTTCTGGGAATGTTCTTTTG
>CAXUEY010000194.1:0-3922 GCA_964250225.1 uncultured Ktedonobacteraceae bacterium
GAAACAAAAGGTGAACTTGGGACGGCGCAATAACCAGCTCTTTGTGCAGATTCCACACAGCCGCTTCATCGACATGCTCTCGTACAAGGCAAAACTGGTCGGTATTCGTGTGATTGTGCGCGAAGAAAGCTATACGTCGAAGTCCTCGTTTCTGGACCGCGATCCTATTCCAACCTATGATCCACACGCTGACTCAAAACCCGTCTTTTCAGGCAAGCGGGAGGAGCGTGGGCTGTATCGGGCAAAGAGTGGCAGGCGCATTCACGCAGACATTAACGGCGCGTATAACACGCTGCGTAAAGCATTTCCCGATGCATTCCCACACGCATTCTCTGACTCCCAGGCTCGACCTGGGCAGGAGATAGGGGGGCAGCAGTTGTCCCTTGCCGCCTGGGGGAGAAATGTAGGAAGGATACCGGTTCCTTCGTCTCCACTGGCCGTCTAAACGCGAAATGCTCACATTTGCTAGCATTTTAAGATACTGTACAAATGACACTTGCTATGTGCGAGTAGACCGATTAACAAAAAGAAGTGAAGGGCCCCGATTATGGGAACAGGCACTCTCCCTATTTTTATCTTGGTGGCGCTGGCTGTGCTCTTTGGCCTGCTGGTCATGGGCGTGACCGCGCTGCTAGGGCCGAAGAAGCCAACGCCTGAGAAGCTGGCGCCCTATGAATGTGGCATTCAGGAGATTGAGGCGCCCCGGCGGCGTTTCCCGGTGAAGTATCTGCTCACGGGCATGCTGTTTATCGTGTTTGATATCGAAATTGTCTCGTTTTATCCACTGGCCATTCTGCTGCGCAACGATCTGAAGATCGTAGGGCTGGTTGAGATGTTCATCTTTCTCTTTGTGCTGATGATTGGTTACCTGTATGTGTGGCGAAAGGGGGCCTTGACGTGGGATTAGTTCAAAACCCCTGGGAACCCGTCCAGACCTTCTCGAACGCACAAACGCCGCGTCAGCGTGTGGACCTGCATGTGAAGAATAGCGAGATGGGCATCCTGACCACGCAGGTGAGCAAGCTGATCGACTGGGGGCGTAGCGGCTCGCTCTGGCCCGCGCTCTTTGGCCTGGCCTGTTGCGCGATTGAGATGATGGCGACCAGCGCTGACCGTTTCGATATCTCGCGTTTCGGCGCGGAGGTCTATCGCGCCTCGCCGCGCCAGGCCGACCTGATGATTGTGGCGGGCCGCTGCTCGATTAAGATGGCCCCGGTGCTGCGCCAGATCTATGACCAGATGCCAGACCCCAAGTGGGTTATCTCGATGGGGGCCTGCGCGTCTTGTGGCGGCGTTTTCAACAACTATGCCATTGTGCAGGGTGTGGATAAAATTGTGCCGGTTGATATCTTTATCCCCGGTTGCCCACCAACGCCCGATATGCTGCTATTCGGCTTTAACGAGCTGCAGCGTAAGATCCGCGATGGCATTCCCAATCCGCCCGATCCCCTCAAGGCCAGTGGCATCAAGCTGGTTGGACCGACCGGCGATTTTGAGAAGCAGTAAGAGGGGAAGAGAGTATCAATGGCAATTACAGCAGCTTCAACGGTCACGCAGATCAAGGAAAAATTTCCGCAAGCAGTGATCGAAACGGTGGAGTTTCGCGACCAGCAGACCGTCGTCCTGCGGCCCGATTTTTTGATCGGTGTGTGCATGTATTTACAGAAGACCTTGCGTTATAACGTGCTGACGACGTTGACGGCGGTGGACTGGCCTGAGCGCACGCCGCGCTTTGATGTGGTTTATCAACTGCTCTCGTTGCCCAATCAGTGCCTGCTGCGACTGAAAGTGCGCGTTGGCGCGCAGGGCGAGGAGCATCCCAGCGTGCCAAGCGTGTGCGCGATCTGGCCGGGTGCGAACTGGTACGAGCGCGAGGTCTACGATCTGTTCGGCATCACGTTCGCGGGCCATCCCGACCTGCGGCGCATTCTGATGCCCCCGGATTGGACGACTCACCCGTTGCGCAAAGATTATCCGCTGACGGGCTTTGATCTGCCGGAACCCCACTGGGGCGGCCAGGTCCCCTACGATAGCGATCCCGGTGTGGGCGCGCAAACGCTGCGTTCCCCCGGTGGCCGTGAATTGAACGAGAGCCGCAGCCGCGTGAGCCAGAACCAGGAGCCGGGCACTCCTAAAAAGGAGTAGTTCTTTACCGAGCAGGCGAGAGAACCGCGAACGAGCGGTTGGCTGCTCGGAATAAGGGACCAGGTTCTTTACCGAGCAGGCGAGAGAACCGCGAACGAGCGGTTGGCTGCTCGGAATAAGAGGCAAAAAGGGCTAAAGAGGATATATGCAAAAACAGGATATCCAGACACAATATAAACTTGAGGGGAGCCAACCCCTGGATGATGGTCAGCACATGGATACCATGACCATCAACATGGGGCCGCAACATCCCAGCACACATGGAGTGCTGCGCCTGATCCTGACCATTAACGGCGAGACGGTCTTGAAGGTGGTGCCCGATATTGGCTTCCTGCATACGGGGATTGAGAAGACCGCCGAGGCCAAGACCTATCACCAGGCGCTGGTCCTGACCGACCGCATGGACTATCTCGCGCCCCTCAATAACAATCTGGGCTATGCACTGGCGGTAGAGAAGTTGCTGGGGATCGAGGAGCAGATTTCGGAGAAGATCAAGTATGTGCGTGTGGCCCTGGCCGAACTGCAACGTATCGCCAGTCATTTAGTCTGGCTGGGGACGCACGCGCTGGACCTCGGCGCGATGAGTATGTTCCTCTATTGTTTCCGCGAACGCGAGATGATCCTTGATGTGTTCGAGGAGATTTCCGGCGTGCGCATGATGACCAGCTATATCTGTCCCGGCGGTTTGCAGGCGGATGTCACGCCCGCGTTTGAGCAGAAGGTGCGCGCGTTCACCCGCGATTTCCCGCAGCATTTGCAGGAGTATCACGATCTGCTTACCAACAACCAGCTCTGGATCGAGCGCACTAGAGGCGTGGGCATTCTTAAGGCGTCGGACGCGCTGGCCTATGGCGCGAGCGGCCCGACTCTACGCGGCAGCAATGTCGTGTGGGACATTCGCAAGGCCTTCCCGTATAGTGGCTACGAACAGTTCGATTTCGACATTCCCGTCGGCGCGAATGGCGATGTGTATGATCGTTATCTCGTGCGTATGCTGGAGATGCGAGAGAGCCTCAAGATCGTGAATCAGGCGATGGATGGCATGCCCACCGGTCCCTATCGCGTAGCCGATCCCAAAATTGCGCCGCCGCCCAAGTGGCAGATTACCGGTAGCATGGAGGCTCTGATCCATCACTTTAAACTTTTCACAGAGGGCTACAGACCACCGGCGGGCGAGGTCTACGTTCCCACCGAAGCTCCAAAGGGCGAACTGGGCTATTATATTGTCAGCGATGGGAGCGCCAAGCCCTATCGCATGCATGTGCGCGCCCCCTCGTTCGCGAACCTGGAGGCTTTGCCGCTGATGACCGAGGGAGGGCTGCTCTCGGATGTGGTAGCGGCGATTGGGAGCATTGATATTGTACTCGGAGAGGTTGACCGATGATTTCAGAACAGGCCAAACAACGGATGCGCGCGCTGGCCGCTCGTTATCCCGTCGCGCGCTCGGCGCTGCTGCCAGCGCTGCACATTGCCCAGGCAGAAGAAGGATATGTGACCCAGGATGGCATCGAGGCCGTTGCTGGCGTCCTGAACCTGACTATCGATGATGTCAAAAGCGTTGCTACGTTCTATACGATGTATTATCATCGTCCACATGGCAAAAAAGTCATCAGCGTGTGTACCAGTATTGCCTGCTACTTGCGCGGCTGCGACCGACTGGTTGAGCATCTCGAAGGACGCTTAGGCATCAAGCGGGGCGAGACCACGCCCGATGGCGATTTTACGTTGGAGTGTGCGGAGTGCATCGCCGCGTGTGGTGGTGCGCCCGCCAGCCAGG
>CAXUEY010000194.1:3932-10781 GCA_964250225.1 uncultured Ktedonobacteraceae bacterium
GGTCAATGGCGAATTTGTGGAGAATGTGACGCCAGAAATGCTCGATGCCTTGCTCGATGAACTGGCCAGGGAAATCAAGGCAAAGGCCAAAGAGCCGCGCACGGAGATCCGTCGTTAGTTCGTGCCGGAGAGGAAAAACATTCAATGCCAGAACTTATTGTGACAAAAGATATCAATGTTCCCGGTCTGGACACACTGCAAGTGTATCGACAGCATGACGGCTATCAGGGTCTGGAAAAGGCTCTGCGCGAATATGAACCCGACAATATTGTCGAGGCTATTAAGAAATCGGGCTTGCGTGGGCGTGGCGGCGCGGGCTTCCCCACAGGGATGAAGTGGAGCTTCCTGGCCAAAAACGATCAGCCTCGTTATCTCTGCTGTAATTCCGATGAGAGCGAGCCGGGTACTTTTAAGGACCGCATGTTGATGGAAAAAAACCCGCATCAACTGGTCGAGGGTGTGATTATTTGCAGTTATGCCTGCCGGGTCAATACCGCGTTTATCTTTGTGCGTGGCGAAATGCCCTATGCCGCGCGCCAGGTGGAGAGAGCGGTGCAGGAGGCGTATGATGCTGGCTATCTGGGCAGCAATATCCTGAACAGCGGCTACTCGCTGGATGTGATCGTGCATCGCGGTGCCGGGGCGTATATCTGCGGCGAAGAGAGTTCGTTGATGGAGGCGCTGGAGGGCAAGCGCGGCTATCCACGTTTGAAACCGCCTTTCCCGGCACTAGTCGGCCTCTATGGTGGCCCGACGGTGATCAACAATTGCGAGACGCTCTCGACGCTGCCCGCGATCCTGCGCAATGGCGCGGACTGGTACGCCTCGATTGGTACCGAGAAGAGCAAGGGAACGCGTATCTTCTGTCTGAGCGGGCAGGTGAAGAGGCCGGGCAACTACGAACTGCCTATCAATACGCCGTTTCGCACGCTGATCTATGATGAAGCGTATGGCGGGGGCATTCTGGGCGATAGAAAGCTCAAGGCCTTTGTCCCCGGCGGCTCATCGGCTCCCATGCTGGGCGCGGACAAGATCGACGTGACGATGGACTACGAATCGGTGGCGGCGGCTGGCTCAATGGCGGGTGCCGGGGCTATAATCGTGATGAACGAGGATGTCTGCATGGTCGATGCTGTCCTGCGCATGAGCGAGTTCTATCGCGACGAGTCGTGCGGCAAATGCACGCCCTGCCGCGAGGGAACCTACTGGCTGACAGAGATCCTGCATCGCCTGGAACATGGCGAGGGCAAGCAGAAAGACCTCGATCTGCTGCTGGACATCTGCGATAATATCAGCGGCAAGTCGTTCTGTCCCCTGGGGGACGCGGCCACCGCTCCGATTGTCAGTGGCATCAAGCTCTTCCGCGAGGAGTTCGAGGAGCATGTGCGTTTGGGCGCGTGTCCGAAGCGCGCGGTACATGCTGGTGTGCGTTAACAGATAGTGCATGAGACGCGGATGTGAGCCGGACGCGAGGGTCGGCTCTACATACAAGGGGGCGCGAGGCTAGCTCGTAAAGTTCAGGGGTGAGGCAGGAAGCCTCGTATAACATTTTATTGATTGTGTCGGGGACTATATTGGCCGCCCGGTATTCATAACATATGGTAACAAGATTATGCCAGAAGAGAAAACAGACGGACTCGTCCATTTGACTATTGACGACAAGCCCGTGTCGGTTCCTCCGGGAACGCTGGTCTGGGCTGCGGCGAAGCAGGCCGGGATCGAGATTCCTATTTACTGCTATCATCCTAAGATGCCCCCGCTGGGCGCCTGTCGTATGTGCTTTGTCGAGATCGAGAAGATGCCCAAGCCGCCGCAGACCGCCTGTACCACGGCAGTCAGCGAAGGTATGATTGTGCGTACAAAGACCGAGAAGGTGCTCAAGGCCAGGCGCGGCACGCTGGAATTTTTGCTGATTAACCATCCGCTGGACTGTCCGATCTGCGACCAGGCTGGCGAGTGCGATTTGCAGGACTTCACCTTGCGCCACGGTCCCGGTGGCACGCGTTTTGACGTTGATAAACGCCACTATCCCAAGCCGATCCCCATGAGCAACGATGTCATGTTGGACCGCGAACGCTGCATTCTCTGCCAGCGTTGCACACGTTTTAGTTCCGAGATCTCGATGGATAATGGCCTGGTGATGGTTGCGCGCGGCTTCCGCATGGAGGTTGGCACGGCTCCAGATCACGCTTTCGACTCGATTTTCTCCGGCAACACCGTGGAGATTTGTCCTGTGGGCGCGCTGACCGCTACATCCTATCGTTTTAAGGCGCGCCCCTGGGAACTCAAACGCGTGCCGAGCATCTGCACCAATTGTAGCGTGGGCTGTAATGCGCGTCTGGACGTGCGTGTTGATAAGATCATGCGTCTCAGTTCGCGTCAGAACGACGAGATCGACGATGGCTGGTTGTGCAACCGTGGTCGCTGGGGTTTTGAGTTTGTGAACAGCCCGCAACGTCTGCGCACACCGATGGTGCGTCAGGGCAAACAACTGGTGCCGACGACGTGGGAGCAGGCGTACTACCTGATCTCCTCACGCCTGGACAATGTGAGCAAGACGCATGGCCCCAAAGCTATTGGCGGCATCGGCTCGACGCGTACCACCAATGAAGAGGCGTATCTTTTCCAGAAATTGTTGCGTGAGGTGCTGGGAACGGCCAACGTCGATCACCATCACGGCGCTTTCCCTGGCCCACGCGATCCGCTGAGCGAGCGACCGTGGATGATGACCAATAGCATTGCCGAGATTGAGCAGGCGTCGCATATCGTGCTGATCGCTTCCGATCCCTACGAGCGCCAGCCCATTCTGAATCTGCGTATCAAAAAGGCTATGAAAGCCGGAGCACGCATCTTTATCATCAACGAGGGCGTAACCGAACTGGATCGCCTGGCTGCCAACAAGATCGACATTCCACAGGACGGGGCAGGGCTGGCCGCGAAAGTGCTGCTGGCCAGCGCGCTGAAAAATCGGCCATCCGCCGATGGGTCCAACAACCTGCACGCGAGTTCCACGCAAGATGCCGCAATGCTCCAGAGCGCTCGTCAGAGCTTTAGTCAGGAGACACTCGCGCAACTGGAGCGGCTGGCCGCTGAAATCGCCAGTGCGAAGGGCGCGATCATCCTCTACGACGAGATGGCCACGCTGGCTCCCGATTGCGCCAATCTCGCGGCAGACCTGCAAGCGCTGGCCGTGGCTACTGGCAATATCAACCGACCCGGCTCCGGTGTGGGTCCGCTGTTCGAGGACGCAAACTCGCTGGGTGCGCGCGATATGGGCTTGCTGCCCGACGCCCTGCCCGGCTACGAGCCTGCACAGGAGCGCGGCCTGAGCTATAATGAGATGCTCACGAGTCCTGATACGCGTGCCTTGCTCGTGATGGGGGCCAATCCCCTGCGTCACGTCTCGCAGTTACCGCCCAACCTGGAATTCCTGGTTGTGCAGGACATCACCCTGACCGAGACAGCTAGCCAGGCCGACGTGGTCCTGCCCGCCGTGAGCTTCGCGGAGAAGGACGGCAGTATGACCAACATGGATCATCATGTGCAGCTTGTGCGGCGCGCCCTGCGCCCCTTGCCAGGCGCGAAGGCCGACTGGGAGATCCTGCTGGCGCTGGCCACGCATCTGGGTCAGAAGTGGAGCTATAGCAGTCCGCAGGATGTGTTCAAAGAGATCGCCGCGCACAACGCTTTCTATCGCGGCCTGACGTGGGAAGGACTGGGCGCGCAAGGTGCACGCATCGCTGAGCAGCCGGAGGTGACTCATGCTTGAATTTCTGAATAATCCGATTGTGGCGAACGTGATTAAAAGCGCCATCGTCATTTTTGCCCTGCTGACGGCTTTTGCCTATATGACGCTGATCGAGCGGCGCGTGGTAGCTAAGCTTCAAGGGCGCCTGGGACCGAACCGCCTGGGGCCGCTGGGCATGTTCCAGCCGGTTGCCGACGCGGTGAAGATGGCCTTTAAAGAGCAGATTGTTCCAGCGCAGGCGAAGAAGCTTATCTATGTGATTGCGCCGGTGATCTCGGTGGTCGTGGCCCTGTGCGCCTTCGCCGTGGTGCCGATTGGCAACAACTGGAGCGCCAATCCCGCGCATCCCAGCGTGTGGGACCCGCTTATCGGCGACGTGAATATCGGCCTGCTCTGGATTCTCGGTGTCTCCTCGCTGGCGGTGTATGGCATCGTGCTGGGTGGCTGGGCATCGGGCAACCGTTACTCGTTGCTGGGTGCGTTGCGGAGTGCCGCGCAGATGGTTTCATACGAGACAAGCCTGGGACTCGCGCTGAGCGGCGCGTTGATGTGGGCCGGGACGCTGAGCCTGGTGAGTATTGTCCATCAACAGCAGAGTCAGGGTATCTGGTTTATCATGGCCCAGCCGCTTGGCTTCCTGCTCTATCTGATCGCGGGGGTCGCGGAAGTCAATCGCGCGCCCTTCGATCTGCCGGAGGCGGAGCAGGAGTTGACCGCCGGTTATCTGACCGAGTACAGCGGGCTGCGCTGGAGCCTCTATCAAATGGCCGAGTACATCAACATGATTACCGTCAGCGCAGTTGCCTCAACCATCTTCCTGGGTGGATGGAGTCTCTTTGGGCTGGAGCGTTTCCCGGTACTCTCTATCATCTTCTTCCTGCTCAAAGTCGCGTGCTTCCTCTTCCTGTTCATCTGGTTGCGCGCCACGTTGCCACGTATTCGCTATGACCGCCTGATGCGTCTGGGCTGGCAGACCCTTCTGCCCCTGGCCGTGCTCAACATCGTCATCACCGCGGTCTGCGTCGCCTTTGGCTGGCCCTGGTGGATCAACTTCATCCTCGATGGCATCGTCATCGCAGGCGTAATCTTCTACGAGCGCAACGCCATCAAACGTTCCTCGAAGTCAGTGGAGATGCGCGAGGCTGGTGCAGCCAAAGAAGTTATGCTGCCCGTGTCAGTGAGGTTGGCGAAGTTTGAGAAGTTGAGCTCGGAGTAAGGGGCGAGAGACACGGGCTTGCATGAGATTGATGGATTAACATGACATTCACCATAACAAGATCAGTGCGTGAATCTGGAACGCTGGTAGCAGCAGGCAAGTTCTGGTATGATTGTGTTGAGGGCTATGCTCGCCAATGTAGGTCTGGTCTTTTGGAGGAATGTGATATGCAGGATTGTGTTCAAGAAGTATTGAAGAGCCTGGAGCCGGAATGGGGCCTGGGAGAACTGCTCTCATTGCGAGAGGGGTTGGAGGTTATGCTGTGCCGGAAAAATCATGAGGCCGACGAAATAAGAGAGATTGGATGCTATGGAGATGTTGAGGAGTATCTCAGGCAAGATCGGGGAAGCTGGGTTAGCCCTATGTATGAGGGAATAAGGGGGCAGATCCAACAGTTTTCGGATGAGGATCAGAATCGTTTTCTCAAAGCGTTAGATGAATACACCAGGCAGGAAACTGAGTATAAACATACACAACGCATAGAAGGTCCGCAGTCCAACGTTGCCAAAGAAGATTCTGGACCTCTCTACAGCGTTCTGAATTTTGAAGGGATTGCCCGTGGAATGTGGGATAATGTAGGCGGTATTGATGAGTTCATCAGGCAGGAACGTGCTTCTTGGGATGATTAAAGGAGAGAACGAAATGTCTGCACAGTCAGCACATCCAACCATTGAAGAGGTATTGGCGCAAATACGATTGCTCTCTCTTGAGGATCGAGCAACCTTGCTGGAAAAATTGCGAGCGGATCTGTTGCAGCAGACCACTGCTTTGCTACACCAGATCGAAGGTACACAATCCCATGTTGTAAAGGAAACTCGTGAATCCCTCTACGACGTTATGGATTTCATGGGCATTGGTCATGGAACCTGGCGTGCTGTAGGAGGCGTTGACGAATTTATTAAACGAGAGCGCACTGAGGGTCAGCAGGACCATAGCATCATGGAGATTAAAGGATTAGGGAAGAACTTTGGCAGGGGACCGACGTTGAGAAGTACATAGAGGAAGAGCGCTCATCTTGGTAGCTATGCCACCTATGTTATAGTAGGAGGCGGATAAACAGGCCGTTTTTTATTGAGAAATATAAGAAAGAAACTCGTACTAGCTTTGAATGGAGGTGTGATATGCAGAACAATATAGATCGTGTAGATGAAGAAATCAAGCGTGTTCTGAGTTGGAGCCTGCCTGATCGATTGAGGTTGCTAGAAAACTTGAAGGCTAGCATTAGTCAGGGTCAGCAGGGAAGTATGAAATCTCAGCAGCGCCGCAAAGCACGGGAGTTCAAGGGCGCCTGCCGAGAAACATGGAAAGATGTAGACGTTGAGGAATATCTGAGGCAAGAGCGAGCTTCTTGGGATTATTAAAAGAAAAGGGGAGTATAGCTTGTGGCGTGGATAGATGCACTTAAAGGAAAGCTCATTGCTCTGGATACATCGCCTGCGATTTACTATGTAGAGGATCATCCAGATTATATAGATCTGTTAGATCCTCTTTTTGAGATGCTAGATAATGGTGAATGCTCAATTGTTACCTCAGTAATAACTTTACTAGAAGGTTTGGTTAAACCTATGCGCACGAATGATGGCGCATCCATTAGCAAGTGGTACGGCTTTCTCTATACTACAGGTAATCTTGAAACTGTGGACATTACTCCACAGATTGCAGAAAGAGCCGCTCGACTCAGAGCTGCTCGACTCAAAGTCGCTCATAATATTCACACTCCTGATGCTATCCAAGTTGCCACTGCAATATCATCGGGTGCGGCGATTTTTTTAACGAATGATGCCCAATTGGCATCTATTCCAGATATCAAGGTTCTAGTGCTAAAAAACCTAAAAACGGACTCATAAGGAGCAAGACATACCATGTCACTCGACATTCTGAAAGG